>JALVWC010000019.1:23390-40795 GCA_027038505.1 Nanobdellati archaeon | reverse complement strand
GCTCAAGCGCCTCCTTTAGCTCCTTGCTTTTTCTCGCATATTCTTTGAGAGAGATGCCACTCGCCACAGCCTCGGCAGCGTCTCTCATGGCTTTTGCTCCCGCTCTCGTGCCTCCTGGGTGACCGTGCACGCCTCCTCCCGCCTGAGCGGTAACGTTCTTGCCGTGCAGCGCTATCAAAGCTTCCATCCTTGCGGGATCAAGTCCGCCTGAAGCAACGGGCATGATCGGTTTGATGTGCGGTGCATACTCGAACTGAAGAGCTCCGAGATACAGCTTCTCACCTACCTTCCTTTTCTCCGCAAGCTCGTGGAAGTGCTTTATGAGCAACGCACCGCCCTCCATCTTACCCACTCCCGTGCCTATATGAAGCTGGTCAACACCCACAGTCCTGTACAGCTTCTCCAGAATCTGGAAGTTCACACCAAAAGAGCCACGATGCCATGCCGCATATCCAGCTCTGTGTGCATGGATGGCAAGTTTTCTCTTCCTCGCTTCACCCACGAGATGATGGAGAGCTGCAAGACCGAGAATGTAAACATCCAGCATGATGAAGTTGTGCCCTCTTTCGACGACATAATCCATTCTTTCTATCATCCTCTCAAAGCTGACATCCGTTATGTTCGTGCAGTAGATCTTCTTCTCTCCGGTCTCTCTCTCAGCCTTATCCATCGCTTCGAACGTTGCATCGAACCTCTCTTTCCACCTGCAGAACTCCTGGTCAACGAGGTTCTCATCATCCTTAACGAGATCAAGCCCACCGACCCAAGAGTTATAGGCAACGTTTGCAAACTCCTTGGGGGTAAGACCGACCTTGGGTTTGACTATAGTGCCAACATGAGGCCTCTTGCTTTTATGTGTACCCACATACCTCCTTATTCCGTTCAGCCCGTAGAGGGGGCCGTTAAACTGTTTCTGAAACTCCAGCGGAAACCTTATGTCCAGAACATACAGCTCATCAAGCTCTTTCAACCCAAAGATGTTGCCCAGTACCGATGCCTGAAACTGAAGTAGGTTCTTGGTGTCGAAGTGCTGAAAAGGATAAGCTATAAAAACATAGCCCGCAGTCTCGCTTACCCTCTCGATACGGAAAATTCTGGCCCTGTAATTCTTCAAAACCGTCTCGTTCATGGTCTTTATGGCTGTCCACGTCCCAACCGAGCTTTCAGAAGCAACAGCCTCGGCAAGCTTTTCTATTTTCTCCTTACCTCTGATCCACAAAACCGTTATAAAATCGTCCTCAGAAGGCTCATAGTCAAACTCGATATAGTTGTAACCGCCGTATGTCATCGAACCACCTCCAAACTCAGATGCTGGATAAAAAGTACCACACCTCATTATTTTTTCGAACACACTCCTATATATCTCTTTCTTTTTTCCCTTTTACTCACCCCCGTGTTTCCTTATCGCTCGTACCTTCAGTAACGATTTTAAAAATTTCAAAATTGAAATTATAACTATGGTGGCTCGGAACAAGAGAGATGAAGATGGAGGAAATGCTGCGCTCATTCGTGTTTACGGTGTCGTGCAGGGAGTGGGGTACAGGGCATTCACCATGCAGCACGCCGAAAGACTTGGTCTAAAAGGGTATGTCAGGAACATGGAAGACGGAAGTGTGGAGGTTTATGTTGAGGGCACAAAGGAAAAGATCGAGGAGCTCATAAAAAAGCTGGAGGAAGGCCCTTTCCTTGCCAGAGTTGAGAAGTTGGATGTTAGCTGGATTGAGCCGAAAGGAGAGTATGGAGATTTCAGAATAATTTATTAATAATTGTGTTCATCCTTTGTTGTACCTTAATAATTGTGATATGTTTAGTATACCTTTGTTATCATTTTCCTCGTAATCCGAACCCAGAAAGCATTTTGTCGAGCTTCATACCTCTTCTCAGAAATCTTCCTTTTTTGAACTTCTTGATCATCCTCTTCATCTGCTTATAAGCCTTTAACAGCTCCGCCACTTCCTCCGGTTTCGTTCCGCTTCCTCTTGCGATTCTTTCTATTCTTGAACGGTTTATTATTTCCGGATTCATTCTTTCTTCTTTGGTCATGGAATCTATCATGTACTTCCACTTCCTGAATTTCTCTTCCTGCAAATCCAGCACATCTTTTGGCATCTTAAACCCGGGAAGTGGTAGCATCTCCAGCACCCGTGATATTCCTCCCATCTTTCCAACATTCTCTATCTGCTGGTAGAAATCAATGATGGTGAACTCGCCCTCAAGCATCCGCTTCGCTTGCTCCTCGTCCATAACCTCTCTCGCTTTCTCGAGCAGGGTCTGGAGATCCCCCATTCCGAGGAGTCTGGAAACAAACCTCACGGGATCGTACTCCTCCAGATCCTCGATCTTCTCCCCCGTTCCGATGAAAATCACTCTCGCGCCCGATGCATGACATGCCGATAAGGCTCCGCCACCCTTAGCTGAGGAGTCCATCTTGGTGACGATTATCCCCGTTATACCTACGGCATCGCTAAATCCCTTTGCCTGAGTGTATGCGGCCTGTCCTATGTCAGCTGAGATGACGAGCCACTTCTCATCCGGCTTGAGGATGGAGTCCACCCGCTTTATTTCCTCTATGAGCTCGCTGTCGAGAGCCGACCTGCCCGCGGAGTCTACAATCAGGATATCGTAATTCTTTTCCTCGTAAACCTCCAGAGCTCCTCTTATTATCTTCTCAATATCTTTCTCGTTCTCGATTCCGAAAAAGTCAAGACCGTGTTTTTCGCATAGTTGCTTCAGCTGGTGATAAGCACCCGGTCTGTGTATGTCCGCGGCAACGGCAAGGGCCTTCAATCCTCTCTTTCTGAAGTAACTGGCAAGTTTTGCTGTTGTTGTTGTCTTACCGCTACCGTATATACCAAGGAGGAGAATTTTCTGTCTGCCCATTCTTATGGTTGCCTTTTCTTGCCCGAGAAGCTTCACGAGCTCATCATACACTACCTTTATGACGTATTCCCTCCTCGTCAGCCCGGGAGGAATTTCCTCCCTGAGGGCTTTTTCCTTTATCCTTTTTGACAGCTCAAAGACGAGCTTCACATCCACATCCGACTGGATGAGCACTCTCTGTATGCCCCTCACCAATTCCTCAATCTCCGCCTTTCCGGGAGAGGACTTTGAAAGAAAACCGCCAATAATATCTTTTAGTCTGGACAGCATGAGGTGTGTTTTGTGTGCTCAACTTTTTAAGGTTAGGGAAAAACCGTACAAACTCATCCGCAGATTTTTAAAACTTCCATACCAGAATGCTTTTTGAACAAGGAGGTGTTCGAAATGGATATGGGTCAAATGAACACGGATCAGCAGAGGATGGCCAAGGTTCTGCAGGCGGAAATCTACGGGCAGGAGATGAAAAGGCTTGAGCAGGAATATGAGATGTTGATGCTCAGAATTCAGGAGATGGAGAAAACCATCAAGGCACTTGATGAAGTATCGTCCAAGAAAACCTTCAGGGCAATGGTTCCGCTCGGGAGTGGCGTGCTTGTGAGAGCAAATATCGAAGATGCTTCGGAATTCCTCATTGCCGTAAGCTCCAAGTACTTCGTGAAGATGAGTCATGAAAACGCGAGGGGCTTTCTGCTCAAACAGAAAAAGATCCTTGAGGATGCTGCAGAGAAGTTGGAAAAGCAGTTCGAAACCATAGAAGCTCAGTTCCAGAAAGTTGTGGAGGAGATCAGAGAGATGGAAGAAGAACTCCATGAAGAGGAGTGAACCTAAGCGGAAATACCGGAGAATTCAAATTCACATGCCCGGGAATGCGAGGCAGGTGGTTTTCTGATCGGGTGTGTGGCATGGAATCCTGCGGCCCATCAGTCAGAGGTAGCGTTGCTGAAAGCGCTAAAGAGATCGGGGACTTCGAACAGGATCCTTACAAAAACGGGATAGTTGTGTGCGTGCTCGTCTACATCTTAAGAGAGGACGGTAAGCTTCTGCTCCTCAAAAGGAAGAAATCACCATACAGCGGTTATTGGGAAACGGTGGGCGGTAAGGTGGAGTTCCTTGAGCCGCTGGAAAAAGCGGCGGTGAGGGAGGTTAAAGAGGAATCCGGGATTGAGATTGATGAGAGTTCTCTTCAATTCGTGGGGATATTTCAGCACATCGTTAAAGCTGAGAAATATCACAGAGTCCTGGTAGTGTATGCTGTGAAGGTGCCTGTAAATGTAGAAATAAATGTGAGCGAGCATGATGAGTTTGAATGGTTCGATATAAATAATCTTCCTGAAAAGGTTTTATGCGGGCCGATAGATGACGCTTACAGAATCGTCTTTGGTGGGAGCGATGCTGAAAAGGTTGAAACAGAGGCTCGAAAGCATCCTGAAGGGTGTTGAGGAAGAGCTCGAGGAAAGGGAAGCTGAAGAGCTAACAGCAGAGATTAAGCCGGAAAAGGAAGAGGAAGACAGTAAAAGAGAAAAGGCCAAAAAAGAAGGGAAACGAATCCCGATCCTTCAGATCGAGTTGACGGAGAGCCTTCTCGATAACGTTCTGTGGCAGATCGAGCTGGCAATGCTTGAGAACAATGTTGCTGAGGAAGCTGCTTCTCACATCTGTGAAAGTGTGAAAGGAAAGCTTGTGGGCAGGGTGGTGAGCAGGAGGGATGTTGGAAAGCTCGTCAAAGATGCTGTAAGAAAAGGAATCGAGAGGCTGTTCGAATTGCAGGAGATCCGTATTGAGGATATCATAGAGAAAAAGAAAAAGGAGGGCAAGCCTGCTTTGATTCTCTTTTTCGGGTTTAACGGTGCGGGCAAGACAACCACGATGGCAAAGGTAGCATACATGCTCCTTAAAAAAGGATACTCGGTTGTTTTTGCGGCAGCGGACACGTTCAGGGCGGCAAGCATAGAGCAGCTGGAGGAACACGCGCGCAACCTCAACATTAAAGTTATAAAACACCGCTACAGTTCAGACCCCGCTGCGGTGATATTCGACGC
Organism: Nanobdellati archaeon; assembly: GCA_027038505.1. Taxonomy (GTDB): domain Archaea; phylum EX4484-52; class EX4484-52; order EX4484-52; family WAPT01; genus WAPT01. Next base: position 35,876 of record JALVWC010000019.1, on the reverse strand, counting down.
AATGAAATACGCGGAAAGCAAGAACATCGATGTTGTCCTCGCGGATACCGCCGGTAGGTCTCATGCTGACAGAAATCTCCTAGAAGAGCTCAAAAAGATAGTGCGCGTTAACAAACCGGATCTCAGAATTCTTGTGCTTGAAGCCATAGCAGGCAACGACATACTCGAGCAGGCAAGAAGGTTCGAAGAAGCAGGAGTAGATGGCGTAATACTCACGAAATGGGATGTGGATGAGAGGGGCGGAGCTGCTATATCTGCTGTTTACGTGCTTCAGAAACCCATACTGTTTGTAGGAACTGGCCAAAGTTACGAAGATCTCGAACATTTCAATAAAGAAAAGCTCCTGCATGAGATTGTGGGCAGGTAAACTGCGATTTCCCCCAAAATCATATAAAGTTTTTAAGACAGGATTATAAAGTGAATTGTTGAGGGGGTGTTCCGTGCCGAACATGGTAAAATCTGACGTGAAAGACAGTGATGCTGCAGCACAACAACCCATGAAGAACGGTGGAGAAAAAAAGAATGGGGAAACATCCAACAAAAGATCCTCAAAGAAAACGGATGGAAATGGTAAAGAGGAATCTAAAAACCGCGCAAAGTCCTGGTTCTCGAAAAAAAAGCAGGAAAAGCAGGATGAGGAAATTGACGATTATTTAAAGAAAATAGACGAAAGAGTAAGGCACCTGAAGGAAAAGGTGGAGAAAAAAGAAAAAAGCGATGGGAATGCGGGGATATTTAAGAAAATAATCTATGGAACAAAAAAAGAAAATGACATAAAAGAGGTATCGGAGGAAGTTCACAGGCTTAAAGGCGAATTCGAAAAAGCGTGTATGCTTCAGGAAAAACTCGTTGACGAGCTTGAGGATCTTAAAGAACGCGTAACGAGAATCGAGAAATCTCTCCAGAATATTAACCTCGTGGCTCTCGACAGAAAAACGAGAGAGATTAAGAAGGATATGATAGCGCTGGAGGACTTCATGTTGAGGCTTCTGGATATAATTGAAAGACTGGCCTGAAGTTCTATGGCGAGCCCGGGGGGATTTGAACCCCCGACCACTGGCTCCGAAGGCCAGCGCTCTTTCCAGCCGCAGGCCACCACCGCATCTGGCTGGAACGGCCTGACGGAGTCCAGACTGAGCTACGGGCCCAAACCGGGCAAACGGGTTGATTTTGGTTTTTCGATCCTACTAAGAAAAGTTTAATTTTAGAAATTTTTATAAAATGTTGTCCGGGCTGTTCACCCCCCTTTTCAAATGTGTAAATTGCGTTAGAAAAAAAATAATATTACTGTATTCATTTCAGAAACCTTTAAACGGATCGTAGAACGATCGCGTTCTTGGTTCTCCGACCATGGCCTGACGCGCGGCCTCCGGGATCTCCCTGTACCGTTCCTTGACGCGTTCAAACTCGTCATATCGGTAGTTCGATATCGGCTCTGGTTTTCCGATACCATTGATTTTCTTGTGGGCTTCCTCACAGTACTTCTTGAAAATCCTTAAGTCTCTTTCCGCATCGCTCACGTGCGAACTCACACACACCACCTCACAAACACTTTTCAATCAAACGGGCGCGCACATCCCGCTCAGTCTCCTGAAATGAAGCCCGAATTTATTTCACAGTCACGCTTTTGGCGAGGTTTCTAGGTTTGTCCGGATTGAGGCCTCGCAGAACTGCCATTCTGTAAGCCAGATACTGAATGGGTATTATGCTAAGCAGATGAGTGCCGAACGGTAACGAGGGCACCTTTATAAAGCTGTCAAAAACATCATGCTTTCTGCACCCCACTCCTATAATCATGCCGCCTCTGCTCTTTATTTCCGTAGCGTTACTGATGATGTCATCGTATGTCTCGTCATCCGGTGCAAAGACCACGCACGGCGTGCCCTCCTCGATAAGAGCCAGCGGCCCGTGTTTCAGCGCCCCTCCCGCGAAGCCCTCCGCATGAATGTAGGTCACTTCCTTGATTTTGAGTGCCGCTTCGAGCGCTATGGCACGAGAAACTCCCCTCCCTATGCAGAACACGTGTTCCTTATCCTTGATCGTTTTCGCCAGAGCGTCAAGCTTCGCTCTGTTCTTCTCATTCAGGATCTCTTCGATGTTCCGTGAAACTTCCCTGTAAGCGCGCTTGACCTCCGCTTCCTTATCCATAAGCGCATGGGCGATCAGCTCCAGAATCGCGAGCTGTGCCGTGAAGGCCTTTGTTGAAACGACACAGATTTCAGGGCCACAGTTCAGGTGGACTGTAAAGTCCGAGAGCCTCATTAATGTTGAACCCATAACATTGGTAATTGCTAAAATCTTTGCCTTCTTTTTTTTAGCTGTCTTTACGGCATCGAGAACATCGGCAGTTTCCCCGCTCTGAGATATTGCAACGACAAGCGTCTTCGGTGTTATGAAATCTTTATAATACTTGAACTCGGAGGCATCGACCATGTTTATATGTTTGCGAGCCACCTTCGAGAAAATGTAGGATGATGCGAGGGCGGCATAATAGGATGAGCCGCAGGCAACAAAAAACACACCATACGCATTGTTAAACATATCGACCACACGTTTTACGGTATCTTCGCTTTGCAGTACTGCTCTCACTACCGTCTCCTTCTGCTCCATTATCTCCTTCTCCATGAAGTAAGGGTAGTTGTGCTTCTCCACTCGTTCAAGATCCCAATCAATAGTGTGTGTTTGCTTCCTTTTTATCTTCTCCTCCTGAAAATCAAATATTGAAACACCTTCCGGAGTTACAACAGCAAGCTCATGATCATCGAGAAATATTACATCCCGGGTGTGTTCCAAAAACCCCACAGGGTCACTCGCGACGAAATATCCGTGGGATGCGACTCCTATCACGAGAGGGGAATCCTTCTTCGCGCATAACAGGGCTCTGCTATCCTTGCATGCTGAAATTATCGCGTAGCTCCCCTCCAGTTTTTTTATCGCTTCCAGAAAAGCCGTGCCGAATGACTTTCCGCTTTTCATTTCTTCCTCTATAAGGTGTGGTACCACCTCAGTGTCCGTATCCGAAGTAAAAACATGCCCCTTGTTCAGTAGTATTTCTTTGAGTTCCAGGTAATTGTCAATTATGCCGTTGTGCACAACCGCTATTTTTCCTGTACAATCCAGATGGGGGTGTGCGTTCTTCTCGCTCACACCTCCGTGGGTCGCCCACCTCGTATGACCGAGAACAGCATGAAAACATGCGCCGTTGTTGTTGAGCAAAAAGCGTGCTTCTGTTATTGCCCCGACGCGTTTGTGCACTTCAATGGAGGGGTTGCCGATGAGCGCCATTCCCCAAGAATCATAGCCCCGGTACTCCAGTCTTCTGAGACCATCAAATAACAGTCTCGGTGCTTCCCTCCTCTTTGAGCCGATGTAAGCTATGATGCCACACATGGTGGACAATATGAAAGGTGTGGATTTAAAAATGAAAACTAAAAACATTATTGAGCGGTTAAAATCCGGTTTTTAGAATAAAAATTAAAAACCTCCAGATACCCGTCAGACCCATCGCAAACATTTAAAAAGTTTTCAATTAATTTTAATTTGTTGTTGGAATATTATTATTAAATTAATTATAATATTAAAAATGAATTTTTTAATATTACAAAAAACATCATCCCGGTGAGAAAAGAGGTGATGGATCTGACCTTTGTGATCAAGGAGGGAAAGGATGGAAGGAAGGTTGTAAAGCGTGCTGAGCTTCTTGAGGATGTGAGGAAAGCCCGGGCGGTGCTGCATGAAACAAGGTGGAAAATATTGCAACTACTTGCCGAGAAGCCCAGACATGCTCTGGAAATAGCGAGGATTCTGAAGGAACATGAGCAGAAGATCTATTACCACATCAGACAGCTTGAAAATGCCGGAATCATTGAACTCCACAGGAAAGTTGAGAGACACGGCACGATAGCAAAACTTTATAGTGTTAAGAGTGGTGCTCTCGTCCTCGATCTACCTGCGGGAGATGAGGAGCCCGCCGAACTCCCGCTGGTTGAGAAAAACAGACAGCTCATCCGCTTCCTTTACCCCCACGTTGTTGGCGGTAAAATAAATACAACCATAGTCGTTGGCTCTCCTGACCCGCACGGGCCCTATCAGGTCAGAGCGAGGGACGTTCATTACGCTGCCGAGATAGCGTTTCTGCTTGGCCAATACGCTTCATCCAAAGAGAACTTCATCGTAAAGCTCGATGTCGATGTTAAAGCCGAAAAAAACTACGATGGTAACATGATTCTGGTGGGCGGTGTGCTAACAAACATCATAACTCAGGAAATGAACCACCACCTTCCCGTGAGGTTTGATATGGAGTCCTTCCCCTTCAGAAGACTCATCTCAACCATAACATCGCGCACATACGAAGAGGAAAATGTGGGCATAGTTGCTAAGATCCCAAATCCGTACAATCCCGAAAAGTCTGTGATGGTGCTTGCAGGTAACAGACATGCCGGAACCAAAGCTGCGGTGCTCGCGCTTACCAAGTATCATGAAGAGATTCTTGAAAATTACGACGGAGAGGATGTGTGGTCTCGCGTTGTCAGAGGGCTTGATCTTGACGGTGATGGAAAGGTGGATTCCATAGAAATTATAGAGTAATATGTTTATTTTAAAATAAACACGATATTCTGGGGATATTGGGTTCAGAAACTCAATATACTTGGATCAACGATCCTCTTCCTTTTCTTTTATTAGTTTTATCAACTCCTCGGGTTTATCTATCTCGTTCAAATCCTCAAACCTCAACACGGCAATCCCTTCTACATGTTTCTGCTGCTTCTCACTGGTCAGCACAAACTTGTGGATTGAACAAAAATCTGCAAATCTTTTGAATCGTGCAATTGCATTCCTATCCATTCTGTTCACACACAGTTTGGCGGCAACGACAGTTCTCTTATCTCTTTTCCTTAACTTAAAGGAAAGTTTCCTTCGGGGCACACTCACCATATCTGCAGGAGAACGCTTGACAAAGTAACATCGGAATCCTTTGATGATCATGAAATTTTTTGAAGCTCCCATCGAATTTAATTTTTGAGAAATGGGAGCTTTAGAGGAGGTTACCCTCCAATTAAAGAGGTTTATGGGTACAGATATGCGTTCTTGGAAATAAGTCTCCACCTTATCTATAATCTCTTTACTCGCTCTTTCTTCTTTTTCCATTAGATGTATGGTTTTTTTCGTTAGATTCAGTTCTTTTGCAAGATCCTCCATGCTGAGGTTTCTCTGCAATCTGAGCTCCCTCATCCTCCTCCCGTTGATACTCACGACGCGCTTACCTTTCTTTGAGTGAACATATATTTCGTCACCCTCAAGGACCATCCGAAATGTCAGGGGAGACACCACAGGGATATCGTATCTCTCGTACACAACTCCCCTCTCTACCATAAAATTTCTTCCTTTCCTGCTTATTATTAGAGGCGTGGCATTTAGCACTGATGCCAAGATTTTCATATCTCTGGCTTGTTCTTCACTGTAGCTGTCCACATTAGAAAGAACCTTTATGAGCAGTATCCTGCTATCCCTCTTAGCGATTATATCGAACGCCTCTCTTTCGACAATAAGAATGGAATAACCGCATTCAATAAGCATGTTTTTTATTTCTGTGAGCATCTCCTGCTGCAGCATCACCACCACACCACTTGATAGACGATAGGAATAAATTACGAAGTTACATACACTTTCATTACTATTTTTTAAATATATGTCTGAATTTTAAATAAATAACCGAAAACTCAAAGATAAAGTATATCTTATTTCTGAGGATTCAGATATAATACGAAAGGATCATATTTACATAATGCTGCCCGAAATTGAGAACTGCGGAATGCAATTGTTTTTATTTTTATTAAAAATCATTACACCATGGCTCCACCGCGATGAATTCGTGCCACACGGATTTTTGTATTAACCTATTATTAGTATGATGTTGGGTGGATAAACAAAAGCATGCGAACCGCGTATCCACTTGTTTATATAGCAAAATCGTAGCACGTTGGAGATTAGAGCTCCGTTAAGACATCATCTGAGCTTAAAAGGTGAAACCCCAGCCGAAAGCCCGTGGAATTGATTTTGGAATGGAAAACAGTTAAGAAGACTTGATTAAAGATGCCACGTATTATCAAATCAAATGGACAAAGTTATTCCGGCGGTGTGAAAGCAATCGATAATTTTTATTTTTTCATCTTAACAGCAATGTGTTAACAGAGTCGATTTTCGAAACCTTTAAAAAAACTACCTCACGATGATATAGTATCTTCTCAGCGCGAAAAATCAAAATTGCGCTGTGACGGGAATTACAATGAAAAAGGAAACCTTCCCGTACTCTACTAATATAATTTAAAATTAAAATGATACGGGGTGTTGGAAAATGGATATAGCTCCCGATATAATGGGGTACGATAGGGCGATTGTAATATTCTCGCCCGACGGCAGGCTGTTTCAGGTTGAGTATGCAAGGGAGGCCGTAAAAAAGGGCACAACGGCCATAGGTGTGGTGTACAATGATGGTGTTGTGCTTATAACCACCATGAAAAAAAGCAACATCATTATGCCAGGAGAAAAAATAGCACAGGTGGATGATCATATAGGTATTGCCTCTGCGGGGCTTGTTGCCGATGCACGTATACTGGTTGATATGGCAAGGATGAGGGCGCAGCAAAACAGATTGGTTTATGATGAACCGATCACCATAAAAGCTCTTGCAAAGTTCCTTGCCGACAGACAGCAACTTTACACACAGTATGCGGGCGTGAGGCCTTACGGGGTTTCTCTTCTCGTTGGAGGTTACGATATTAAGCCGAGGATGTTTGAAACTGACCCCTCCGGAGTGATGCTTGAAGTAAAGGCAAGATCAATAGGGAGGTACAGCGACAAGATAAATGAGGAGCTGGAAAAGCACTACAAGAAAAAGATGAAACTGAGGGATGCGCTTAAACTCGCAATAGATCTATATAACAAGCACGTTAAGGAAGTTAAAATAACCAAAGATACGTTCTTTGGCGTTAAGATAGATGAGAGCGGATTTCAAGAGATCCCCGTAAAAGATCTAAGTGAGTATGGGATAAAACTATGAGCAGGGAGATAATAGCCAGAATTAAAAAACATGGAATGAAGTTCGAGATCGTGATTGACAAGGATAAATACCTTGATTACAAAGAAGGTAGAGTGCAAGATCTACGGGAAGTAGTAATAGGAGATGCTATCTTTAACGATGTCAGGCAGGCAACAAGGGCAAGAGAGGAAGACCTGGAAAAGGCTTTTGGCACCACAGATTTATTTAAAATCGCAGAGGAGATTCTGAGAGAGGGAGAAGTACAGATAACAACAGAGGAACGAAGAAGACTCGTGGAAGAAAAAAGGAAGAGGATCATAGACATGATCTTCAGGAGATGCATAAACCCGCAAACCGGTAAGCCGCACCCACCACAACGCATAGAGCTTGCGATGGAGGAGGCTAAAGTTCACATAGATCCGTTTAAAAATGTTGAGGAACAGTACAAGGCGGTGGTGGAGGCTATTAAAAAAATCATCCCCTTAAGGATCGAATACCGAGATTATGTCATAAGGGTACCGATAGAATATGCCGGCAAGGCGAGGACAATGGTGGTATCCTCGTGTGATCTTAAAAAGGAAGAATGGAGTTCGAATTACTGGTATGCTGAAATAGAGATGCTTGCCGCAATGGAGGAGGAGATATTTTCCAAACTCAACGCCATAACTCACGGAAATGTTGAAAGTAAACTGTTGAAAAAGGGATGATAAAGAAACGTGTGTGAATAAAAACAACGAGGGTGATCGTGGTATGAAAGACGCGGACTCTTCTTCGAAAGCGGAAATAGTCCTGCCTGGCGATATACTTTACCGAGGTAAAAACATGCTTCCGGGTAGGGGTACATACAGACACGGGGACGAAATAATATCCAAGGTTGTTGGATTGAAGGCGGTAAAAGACAGGACCATAAGCGTCATACCTCTAGCGGGAGCTTACATTCCAAAAGTTGGAGACTACATTATCGGGGAAATAGTGGAGGTCGGGCTGAACTACTGGCTTGTCGATATAAATTCGCCGTACCAGGCTGCCATGCTGATGTTTGATATACCGGAGTTTGTTGAAAAAAACGCCGACATATCCCGATATTATGACTTTGGTGACATAATCTATGCAAAAATAACAAATGTGACCAAAACCAAATACATAAATCTTACTATGAAGGACTCCAAGTGTAGGAAGCTTGTCGGGGGTCTTATAGTTCACATAACTCCGAGCAAGGTTCCGAGGCTCATAGGAAAGAAGGGTTCCATGGTCAGCATGATAAAGAACATTACGGGTAGTTTTATTCTCGTTGGGCAGAATGGAAGGGTGTGGATCAAAGGTGGGCACGAGACACTGGCAGCTGAAGCGATATACATGATAGATATGTATTCCCACCAAAAGGGTTTAACTGAAAAGGTTGAGGAATTTCTGAAAAAAGAACTCGAAAAAGAAGGTGATGGAAATGTCAGACAAAGCAAGTAAGGATTTTCATGAAAATATAAAGGATCACTTAAGACCGGATGGCAGAAAACCAGATGATTTCAGGCCCATAAAGATAGAGGTGGGTGTGATAAAAAGAGCTGACGGCTCGGCATACGTTGAGTTCGGTAAAACGAGGGTCGTTGCCGCGGTTTATGGTCCAGAACCCATGCATCCGAGGCACCTTGCTGATCCAGAAAAAGCCGTGCTGATATGCAGGTACAACATGCTCCCGTTCTCGGTCGAAGAAAGAAAGAAGCCCGGACCAGACAGGAGGAGTATAGAAATTTCGAAAGTTGTGAAAGATGCTCTCTCAACTGTTGTTGTGCTGGAGGAATTTCCTAAGTGCATGATAAGTGTTGACATGGTCGTGCTTGAGGCGGATGCGGGTACCAGAGTCGCGGCATTAACAGCGGCCTCACTCGCTTTGGCGGATGCGGGCATTCCAATGAGAGAAATGATAAGCGCAATAGCCTGCGGCAGAGCAAACGGTCAGATAGTGGTTGACCTAACGAAAGAGGAGGAAGATGCCGAGGACGCTGTAGATGTGCCAGTGGCCATGTCTTCCCTGACCAAAAGGATCTCCTTACTCCAAATGGATGGTGACCTGACCATCGAGGAATTTGAAGCCATACTTGATAAGGCATCGAACTCGTGTGTGAAAATTCACGCTATGCAAAGAGATGCCCTTCTTAAAAAATACAAAAAAGAAGGAGAAGAGGTTGATATAGATGACGAGTACTAAGCTTACGGTCGAATACATAAAAAACCTACTGGAAATGGGTAGAAGGCTGGATGGCAGAAGCCTTAATGAGTTCAGAGAAATAAAGGTAAAATACGGCATTTCAAAGAAGGCTGAGGGAAGTGCTGAGGTTTGTGTCGGCAACACGAGAGTCGTGGCAGGAGTTAAAATGGAGATTGGAGAGCCCTACCCGGACACACCCAATAAGGGAGTGCTCGTAACAACCGCCGAATTCCTGGCAATGGCAGCTCCCGAGTTTGAACCCGGTCTGCCGGGAGAAGACGCGATAGAGCTAGCCAGAGTTGTCGATAGGGGCATAAGGGAAGGTAACGCAATAGACATGGAGAAACTGTGCATAGTTGAGGGTGAAAAAGTCTGGGTTGTGTTTCTGGACATTTTCGTGCTCAATCATGATGGCAATTTGATAGACGCTGCTGGGATGGCCACCATGGCAGCGCTTCTTGATGCAAGGATGCCGAAACTCACGGAGGATTATGAGGTAGACAGATCTGAGCTGACAGATCCTCTACCCATCAGAGACATACCCATTCCGATTACCGTAAGGAAACACAACGAACACCTAATCCTGGACACCACCGCCTTGGAAGAGGAAGTTCTAAAAGGCAAGTTTACGGTGACGACCAAGATTAATGGAAATCTATGCGCGATGCAACTCAGCGACGGCATGGCGATGACGAAGGAAGAGGTGCTGAAAGCGGTAAGATTGGCAAGAGACACATCTTCAAGAATAAGGGAGAATATATTCGGGGATCAGCTCAAGAGAGTAAAAAAACAGTAAACTTAAAAAAATTGTTCTCGAATTTATTTCCCGTTTCAGTGGGGGGTGAGTGATGTGGCAAAAACTAAAAAACTCAAGTCTGCGGGAAGATTTGGTGCAAGATACGGTAAAAGGATCAGAGAACTTGTCGCAGCAATAGAAGAATCCTCTCGAGCCAAACATCTCTGCCCCGCATGCAGATCAAAAAAACTAAAAAGAGTCGCTGCAGGGATATGGTATTGCAGAAAGTGCGGGATTAAACTTGCCGGCGGGGCATACGCACCAAACACGACCTCGGGAAAAATCCTCATGAAAGTTGAAAGGCTTGCCAAGACAACAGGGATTGAGAAAGTTGAGGAGGTTAAAAAAGAGATCGAAAGGTCTCCTGAAAAAACGGTTGGTGATGAAAATCAATAAACAAATGGTGGTGTGAATGCCCGAGTATGTGTGTTTTAAATGTGGAAAAAGGTTCGAAATGAGTGATGTGAACACAACAATAGCATGTCCGTCCTGTGCATCAAAAATAATTCTTAAGTCCTCTCCAGCAGTGGTGAAGCGCATTTACTGTGATTGAGAATGATTAGAGTGAAGCTCGAAATTGAGGAGGAATCCCGCGAAGAGGCATTTACGGTGTATCTTGCCGCATTTCAAAAAGTCGATGAAAATGTTTCCTCATCTGGTAAAAGAGTTGGCATTGTTTGCAAGGTGGAGGGGAAAAAACTGCTTTTCAATGTTGAGGCAAAGGATCCTGTAGCGATGAGAGCTGTTTTGAACACCCTCCTAAGAAATTATAAATTAATTTGCTCTCTTAAAAATGTTTAAATCGGATATGAGGTGATAGTTGTGGTTGTAGATGAACGAGAGATTGCTACGCAGTTCAACCAGCTCCAGCAGCAACTTCAGCTTATTCTCGTGCAAAAGGAAACGACATCCGCTCAGATTCAGGAACTTAAGAATGCGCTGAAGGAAGTGGAAAAGGCCAAGGGAAGCGTTTACAAAACCTCCGGAACAATTATGATCGAGATGGCACCCGAGGATGCAAAAAAGGACATAGAGATGGAACTTGAAACTCTCGAACTTAGAATGAAGGCACTTGAAAAGCAGGAGAAAACTATAAAGGATAAGTTGTTGGAGCTCAGGGAAAAAATATTCGCAACTCAAAATGAGGAGGGGAGAACCGCGGGATAGGCGTTCCTCTGTTTATTCCGGTAAGGTGGGGGCACAGCCCTCCGCACATTTTTAATTGTTTTGTTGTTGTATGTATTTCCATGGCAGGAAAGCTCGGCGAAATTCTGAGAACAGTTCTGGAAAATAATGACATATTAAGAATCCTGCGGTTAATTTATTCCAATTCTGAAGGGGTGGTTTTTGAAGACATTGCCAGCGCTTTGGATGAGTTTAAAAAAATCGAGGTGCGCGGACATGTTAAGAAACTCGTGGAACTAGGATTGATTGAGGAAAAGGGTGGGATTTATTTTCTGAGTGACAAAAGGGACTCACGAATGATCTTCCATATACTCGAAAAGCTTGGTATCTTGGAAAATCACGAAATTTCAAAGATAAGACCAAAAGGGCAAGAATTTTTAAAAAAAGTGCATGAATATGGAAAGATCTGTACAATCGTTGTGCATCACAACGCTGATCCGGATGCAGTGGGAAGTGCGGTAGCTCTTGCTCTCGCTCTGAAACAAATTAACATCCAAGCAAAAGTCGTAGCACCATTGGGTATGAGCGCACAATCCAAGAAGCTTCTGAGATCTTTTCCATACCCCATTCAGGAAAATTTCAAAAATGCAGAATGGGAGAGTATGGGATTTTTTGTCGTTGTTGATACCGGATCCTCAACACAGTTGCCAGACGAGCTTGTGAAATTTTTAAAAACAAATAAAAATTACGGTGTGATCGACCATCATTCGGAGGCTGATCTTACTCAAAATGCTGCTGTGTCAATAGTTGACAAAAATGCGAGAGCTACGGCGGTGATTGTCCAAATTCTTCTGAAGGCCCTGAACATAAAAATAACCAAGGAGATCTCTGTTTTTCTCGCAGCCGGCATAATTGCCGATACGGGATTTCTGAGATCCGCAACCAACAGAGAGCTCCTTGCGATTTGCGAACTTGTTGAATCGGGAGTGAATATCAGTACACTAATGAAAGTTCTCCATGTTGAAAAGGATTACTCCGAAAAAGTTGCCATGCTGAAGGCATTGAGAAGGGCAGAGCTTTACTCATGTGGAGAGTTGATAATGGCCTTTACAGAAATTGGCTCATACGAAGCTGCAGCTGCATTGACTCTTGTGAGGGTCGGGGCGGATATCGCAATAGCGGCCAACATTCAAAAAAATGAAATAAGAATCTCGTGCAGAATGAGACAAAATGTCACCAATTACGTGAACATGCTGGAATTATTCAAGCATCTTGAGAATGTTTTGGGTGGAAAGGGCGGGGGGCATCCCACCGCCGTAT
>JALVWC010000019.1:0-23380 GCA_027038505.1 Nanobdellati archaeon | reverse complement strand
AAAATACCTGAAATCTGGGAAAATGCAAAGAAAATATTGCTCAAGAAAATTGAGAAAAAAATCAGAGAAAAAATTAAAAAGATTTGAAAAAAAGTAGGGAATGGTTCGTTTCATTCTTAAATTAGACATTGGGATGGGATAAAAAGGAGGTGGTGTGTCGATGGAGGCGCTTCATGAAATAAAAGCGGTGCTCAAAGAACTTGCAGAGGATAAAAAAATACCCAAGAATGTTCGCACGGTAATAGAAAATGCTATTAGAGAGCTCGATAAGGAAAATCTTCCTCCAAAAACGAGGGTCAATACTGTTATAACTATGCTGGAAGAGGTCAGCAGTGATCCGAATCTTCAACCATTTTCGAGAACCGAAATCTGGAGTGTTGTGTCCATGCTTGAGATGGTGCAAAAAGAATTGGAATGATTGCATCTTTTTCTCTCTATTTTTTATTTTTTTTTCAATAACCCACCTTTATTTTCATCTGAGCAGAGTGATCGCCACACCCAACAGCGCTGTTGCCACAACATTCGTGAATGAAATCCCGGGCTGCTTGACTCCAACCTCTCCGCCCTTTTTCGGAGGCACCACAACTACTCGAAGGGATGTTGGCTGTGATGATTTGCCAGTAATCTGGCTCTTTGTAGTTATATTGATCGTATATGTACCTTCAGCATACGGCTTCAGAAGGATTGCCACCACGTGTTTCGACGCACTATTTACGAGGAAAGTTCTGCACTTTGATTCAGATGAAATACCAAGTCCCATCACAAACGCTTCAATCTTATCCTCGTACGGATTTTGAACACAAACCGTTATATTATCAGGCACAGGATTCAAGTTATAAATGATTATGGGTACGCGTATCTCTTTGACATCCGTGCTTACTTTAATCTCCGATCCGTAAGCTGTATTTACTGGAGGAGCTTTAATATTCTCAATTGCGGCACATGTATGTGTGTCAAGCCTGCAAACGCCAGAATAACATTCGTCATTTGAGGAACACGGGCAGTTTGTGAACTTTTTCACCACAAATGTTCCTTTTATATCCCAGAGATTTCCGGCGCCGTCCTTGAGATACAATGTGTAGCTGTAAGTTCCCGCACCATTACAGCTGGTGGGTGTCCTTAGTGTGCAGACATACGTATTTTCGGTCGTGTAACATTTTTTATCACTCATATTGGTCGTGAACTCCATAAATTTACATCCTGATTCATCATCACTGCAGGACAGGGTAACGTTCATAAATGAACTGGTGGAAAGGATTGGAGGTTCAATCATAACCCGACCTGCGGGGGCCTTTTTATCTATTTTTATTGTAATGTTCTTCCAGCTCTCCGCATTACCTGCATTATCCACGCTCCTGTAAAATATCTGTTCCACACAAGCTTCACCCTTCGGACATGTTATTGTAAGTTTAAATGGATTTTGAGTTATTGTCTTTTTGCTTGATTCTCCCTCGCTACCAAGATAGTACTCAAGGTATCTGCAACCTGAGCCGTTGAAATCGTTGCATGTAAACCTGAGAGTAACATCCTTATTTGTCCATGGCGCTCTAATGTAATCATAATCAGTTTGGAGCTGAGTAACGGGATTTTGTTTGTCTATCCTAAATGGTTTGCTCTTCTTAACATGCTCCGCGTTACCCCACTTATCAACACCATAGTAACATACAGAATATTCCTCTACTTCATTATCTTTGCCGCGTAAGGCGATCATAACAGTATTGCTGTCTTGAGAATAGTAAGTGGTTGTGGTTGGATCTGGACATGAGGAAGTGGCTGGAATGATCTTATAATATATTTTACTGCATCCTGAACCGCTTCCATCGTTACATGTAAGCGTTACTGTAACATCATGGTTCACCCAGTCTGTTCCGTTTGGTTTGATGATGGTGGTCGGCGCCTGATTGTCGATGAACACTGATTCACACTTGGGAGTTTCAACGTTCCCCGCATTATCAACAGAGTAATAACATACCTTCCATTTCACCACCTGACCGGATGGAGCCGTTAGGGTGAACGGACCTGTGTATTTGGTCGTTGGTGTGCATGATGATGATGTCGTCTTGCAGTAGTAAGTGGCAGCACATTTACTTGCATAAATGCTGTGGTCCGTACATGTGAAACTAATCCGGATCGTTGAGGGGGAGAGTTTGGTCTGAATCATGTAAGTTACGGGAGCATATGGATCACATCTTATATACCCGTTAGTTGGGTTGTACCACCAACCGCCGAGGATGTTGTTAATATCTTTACAGTTAAGTGCGAATCTAACAGAATCATAAGGAGTGGCGACAAAAGTGTATGAGTTGAAAGTGTTGTTTTTCCACCCGAAATATTGCCATTTACCGTTGTGATAGACCGCAAAGTAATATGGTTTAGACGCAAGCCCGATGTTGTCCTTGCATTCCCATGAAATGTGGAATTCACAGTTTTTAGTCCATCCCGCCGAAATAATTGGATTGAACTTTACCAGTGTGGGGGGTTGTGTGTCCCGTGTTATGAGAATTTCGGTACATTTTGTGTTCTCTTTATTTCCAAGTTTATCAACAGAGTAATAACATACCTTCCATTTCACCACCTGACCGGATGGAGCCGTTAGGGTGAACGGACCTGTGTATTTGGTCGTTGGTGTGCATGATGATGATGTCGTCTTGCAGTAGTAAGTGGACGAGCAACCAACTCCCCCGGCATCACTGCACACAAAGTTGATCTCATAACCGCCGTTACTGAGTTTTGTTTTTTGTAAATACGTTGTTGGGGCGTTAGGATCGCATCTAATGTAGGAGGTATCTGGCAAATACCACCAACCACCAATATTGCCTGAAGAATCTCTGCATTCCAGTGCAAACCTCACAGGATCGTATGGCCTTGCAGTAAATTTGTGTGAGGTGGCGGTACTCCAAGAAGTATAGTGCCACTTACCTCCATAATATATTGCTAACTTGTACGGTGTAGATGCTAACTCCGTATTATCCCTGCACAACCATTTGAGGTTATATGTGCAACTTCTGCTCCATCCTTTAAGACTACCATCGTAATCAGAATAAGACTCTTCTTTACCAAAACTGACGGAAACTGAAAGTCCTGGATAATATTTATAGATTTTCACATAGTCCACATAACTGTATGAACTCTTAAAGTGGAGGGAAAACTTGTGGAAATCTGTCTGGGTAAGCTTGACATGTCTCGTATCAAGTCTGTAATTGTTCTGCCAGACCTCCTGCTTGTTGGTATCAATATAGATTTTATAAGTGTACCAGTTTCTGAGGTAGCGTGAGGGGCAACAGCACCACCCCCTACAATTTCTGTCGAAAAACATATACACCCTTCTAGTCTCGGTCAGGAACGGACAAGCATACGAGTGTGAACCTATCCAACAATGGAATGAGATATCGTAGGCCCATGCGTTCGAACCCGATTTTGCTCTGACCTCAATCATCACAGGTGACTCTGATAGATTTGCGTTGAATTCCGAGGAAACAAGCGGCATGTTTCGACTACCCCAATTATTGGCATAGTTAATGAGATACCCGTTCCTCACACCCCAGTTCCTCGCCCAATTCCATTTTGTTGTGTCCTTTCTGCTAAAATCATCGTAGAAAACATATCTTGCAGAAATGTCACTTTCGGATGTTGCTGAAGGATTACCATAGTACATGTAAAGATCTATTTTGTGATTCCTCCCGCTGGGGATAATGGGTATATTTACCCACACGGATACTTTGGTGGGGGTGCAGGATTCCAAGTAATATTTTAGTTTCTCTCCATCAAGCGTTGTGAACCTCAAATCCGCACAGTCGCTCCTCATTTTTCCGGCGGAAATTAAACGAGATGGATTAAAAACTATCTTTACTGGATAATTTTTCAATTCTCTGTCTGTTGAAGTTGTTATCGTTATTCTCTTTCTGTAATCCCAGTAATTCTGTCTTTCGGGTAAACCGTAACGTATGAAGTTGCGAGTTTTCATTACAGATATGGGCGGGATATATGCATAGACATTGGCTCTCCCCCGGAGATTAGATACTGAAAATAATCTCCAAGAGGTGTCACCTGGAGCAATAAAATAGAGCCTCACACCATCCCACCCACCTTCTTCTTCATGTCTAACGATCAGTTTATGCCAACCTTTAGAAAGGTATATTGGTCTGTGATGGGAAAAGCAGAGACATGGAGGATGACCCCCATACCACGAAGCCACTACTTTTCCATCGATCTCCACCTCCACAGCATCATCACCATCTATGGCAAAATACCACCTCCCTGGTTTCTTGACATAAAGCCAAGCTGTGAAGAAATAATTCACATGATCGTAGTGGTTTACACGTGGATATATATCTATCCTGTCTACGAGTTTGTACTCATATACGAGATTATAAAGGTAATCATTCACGAGTCCATTGTGATTGAATGGATGACCTCTTCTTCCTCCGTATCTCACGTAAAGAATCTTGCCGGCATCTCCTTTTTTGTAGCTATCTGGGTATTTTAACCAATCCCAACCGGGCACCCCTTTAAAATAAACGAGCTCTGGAGGTCTAACGTCGGCCCGCTTCTCCACCAATACATCACAACTGAGTCCGGCACCATCTGGACAGCAACAACAACCCCCGCAATTATTTGGGCGTGAAGTTCCAAAGTGCATGATCCACTCGCCGCCCGTGGTGGATATTCTATATCCACCCCTCACACCACATTCAGGTATGCCCACAACTTTCCAATTGTTCAGGTTTATATAAAGATATCCCTCAACGGCTGCACCTCTGGCAACTCCGTAACAGCAGTCAGCATGCTCCGTCGTGCCAATAAGTCTTATCATCCATTTCGTACTGCCCTCTTTTATTTTGTTTGCGTACCATCCCCTATAACGGGTGCACGAATCATGACCATCGTAATAACACCAAGATGCACAACAACCCCTACACCAAGGATCTGTGGGGTGAAGTCGAAAATTGAATGTTTCAGTATATGTGAATTGTTTATCTAGTTTCGTACAATAAAGTTGATTCAGCCTACCAGGAGATATTGTGAAGGGGTGTATTGGACCGTATCGAGCTGTGACCCACTTAACCCCAACATCACTACATGAAATCGCATGAACGGGAGATGCGAAGAACACGACTGCCATCAGTAAAGCAAATCCCGCAAGGAGAGAAAGGAAAGATATGTTGATTTTTTCATCGTTCGCATAGTATGGTTGAGGTGACTGAGGATAATAATATGGCGTATGTTCTCTATCGTTTTCGTTTCCAGAATCCATCTGTTGTTTTCTTTCTTCTCCTGAATCACTCCCTTTCCGCTTCTCTTTTAAAATAAACCAGATAACAACAGCTATGCATATAAGAGCAATTACCACCACTATAAGTATAAGTTTATTTCCCGTCCCTTTTTCGCGTGCTGTCGGAAGTCTTTGCACCTTTCTGGAAACCTCAGGATAAGATGGTTGCACTCCTGCCTGTGAAAGTCTCAAGTTCTCGGTAATGGATGCTGGCTTCCTAAAGGAATCTCCTGCATACCTTATGGTAACACTAAATTCTCCTTCCTTTTCTGCATATGACGGCACTCTGAACGAAACCTCAAATCTCCCCATGGCGTCCGTCTCCACATCAGCAATGTGAGTGAAAGAAACCCCATCATAAATGCTTAGAGGTATGTGAGCCAACGGTGTCGGATGCGTATCTCGCCTTCCAACTTCATACACCACACCTTTAAGAGTAAGATAACTTCTATTAAGCTTGTCCTTCCATAAGGAGTCAGAAGTTATGTTTATAATAACTAATTTTGTGGCATTACAGGAAAGCTTTGTGTTTTTCATATTCATCTTTATCTTTGATTTTTCTATATAAAATGTAGTTTCCGCCTCCCTCAAATCTCCATCTGGGTAATGACAGTAAAATATTATTGAATTCTTACCATCCTTACCATAAACGAAAACGTCCGTATCGTTTTCTATTGTTGTATTCGGCATGTTATTTAGAGAATAGTAGCATTTGCATCCAGTCCCATAACAACGTATCCTGACCTTAACTTCTTGGGTTTTGAATTTTGCACCGGTTTCTGGATAGACTATCGATACCCATCGCTTCTCTTTTTCTTTTAACAAATCAATACATTTTTCTGCATTGTTTATTATTTGTGTATAAAGGCATGAATTTGTGGAGCGATCATACACCCCTCCCTTATAAAGAGTCGTGCCTTCACATTTTTCAGGACAGATCTTCGAAGCATTGTAAGTCACATTTGTCACATGTTTCTCTGTTCTCTTTCTCTTCACAGCACATTTTGTTGAGTTCTTAACTATTATTGAATAGAAACACGACCCTGTTGTTTTATCGTACACACCACCCCCATAAAAAACAGTACCGATACATTTATCAGGACAACGTTGGATGTTCTCGTTTTTACTTGTGTTTCGTATTTCTTTCTCTTCCGTCGATTGTGGGGTGCGTGAGGACATACAGATGTTAGCATTGTTAATGATAACTGTGTAAATGCACTTGCCGGTGGAGGGATCACAGACGCCATTGCTGTAGTAGGTTGTGCCTTCGCACTTATCCGGGCAGGTTACGTTTGCGCACGGATTAATCTGGGTTTTGTTGGTGATGCTGGGCACTTCCTTTCTGGATGATGGGGTTTTTGGTGTCGCGCCTTCTCCGGTTTGGCATTTATCTGAATTGTTAATGATAACTGTGTAAATGCACTTGCCGGTGGAGGGATCACAGACGCCATTGCTGTAGTAGGTTGTGCCTTCGCACTTATCCGGGCAGGTTACGTTTGCGCACGGATCCTTCCATCCTGACAAACAGTCCTTTGGACAATTTTCGTAGTTCTCACCGCTCTCACAGATACCATCGCCGCAAACAGGAATATTAACTTCCGGCTCCTCTATCGGGATTCTTGAATCGACCATCAAATATATGTTGTTGCTCCCGCTCCTGTCGGAACGCCAGACGAGATAGTAATCTTTGCCGTTATAGATAAGGAATGGTTCATCATCATTTGCAGTTGAGTTTGTGATTTGAAATGGCCCCCTCCATTGATCACCGTCATAGTAAATATAATGAATTTCCTCGTCGTATCCGGAGTAAACTACAATATAGGTTGTGCCGTTGTATGTGGCAAAACACGTACTGGCATTTTCAACTACAGGAGTTCCTCCACCGCTCATTCCCTTAAGGGTGTTTCCGGCCATGATATAACACTTTCTTCCTTCAACCCAACTCAGCACATACTTACCGTGTGCATAGACAAGTTTCGCCTCAGTCACGCTTCTTGATAAACTTCTTACAAAAAACGGCTTGCTCCATGACACACCATCTCTACTTGCAGAACACTCAAGAAAATCGACCATTCCCAGCCCGGTGGTCTCAAAATAATCCAACCAGCAAGCAAGATATTGAGTGCCGTTAAAAAGCAAGGAGAGACTCGCGTAATCATGACTTACATTACTTTTGGCGATAAGAATCGGGCCATTCCAGTTGATCCCGTCGGTTGATGAACTCACATAAATATATTTTTTTATAGAGGTTGTATTCGACCCCGCATTTACCCACGATATCCATCCAACCAGAAACCTGCCGTCTCCATACACCACTGCTGGATAATCACTCATGTTCGCAATCCTTTGTGAAAAATTCAGAAGTTTTGTTTGATTGTAAGATGAAAAAAGACCATCAATAGACCATGTCATTCCACCCTCATCCGAAAGCCATACGATCAACGCATCCCCCTGACTGTTGATCGCGATCTCGGGGCTCAGTTCGTTAGTAGGACTTTCAGTTATTTGCTGGGGTGTCGCTGCAAGGGAAAGGGTTGGTATAAAAATCAGAGTAGTGAAAATTACTGCGAGAGCAAAAAATGACGAATTTTCTTGAGATATCGCCATAGGACACATTGGGATAAAAAAATATATAAAAATTTCAACCAATGGGTATGGAAGTGAACTATGGCCATGCTCAGTGATATTCCCAGCGAGAACATAGGTATTCTGATAATTTTTGCAGGGATATTATTAATTCTTATAGGGATGCTCGTGCTTATTTTCTTCGGTATTAAAGGCAATACGGACACTCACGTTGAGGGGGCGTTTATCGGTTTCATCGGCCCGATACCAATCGTTCTCGGAACAAGCAGACAGGCCATTATGTTCGCGCTTCTTTTCTTTGTCATCACACTTGTATTCTTTCTTTTATTTTTAAAGAGTTATCACCCATGAACCCCCAATTCTCCCTACTCAGTTAAAATTGTTTTAATAAGTAAATTATTATGATGATAAAAATAGAGGGTGTTTGAGAGGTGAAGGAGAAAAGCAAATTCGTGACAGTGATTAACCGCACAAAGGGGTGCAGAATCGAAAATGTTGAAGTGGCATCAAAAATATCTGAGCTTATCCGGGGCCTGATGTTCAGGAGCGGGGGGTGCATGCTGCTTGACTTCAAAAGGGAAAAAACTGTCGGCATCTGGACTTTATTTATGAAGTATACTCTCGTGATTGCATTTGTGCGAGAAAACGGCGAGGTTGCCGGAGTTGTGGAAAACGCACCCCCTCTCAGCTTGGATCCGAGAACATGGAAGATTTATTACCCACCTTCACCCGTGAGATATGTGCTTGAGCTTGATAAGCGAGTCGTAGAGAAAACCAGATTTGAGGTAAAAGAGGGTGATGTCCTCAAGTTCGTTGAGACCGGGTCTTAGAAGTTTTAAATTTTTTCCTCGATATTTTCGATGTTCATACACAGAGCATATTTGTCTTTTCGGGGCCGTGGTGTAGCTTGGTTATCATTCCGGCTTTGGGAGCCGGTGACCCCGGTTCAAATACCGCCAGAGTGAAAGATGTGTGTGTTGCTCGACTTTCCAGCTGCTGGCGGTTGTGAATCCGGGCGGCCCCATTTCATTTTCTGAAGAGCCTGTGCCTGTGTTTCAGGAGTTCAAGAAACGCCATTCTTTCATACCTTGCAACCAGATATTTCGTGTGTGCAAGCCTGTCTTTTTCCACGAAAATGCAGTCAACACCGTGTTCCACGAGAAGTTTCAGCACATCCACGCCTGTGCTGAGCTTACCCTTTACCATGACTTTGAGATTGTGCTCGTTCAGATGCTCCATGCCGGCAGAGATCATGTTGAGAAATCCCTTATGTGTTGACAGACCCGTATTCGGCTCAGCGGTATTGAAAGCATGCATCGCCACCCTGTCCACATCAAGCAAAATTGTTTTGATTCCCGCCTTGGATATGATTTCTCCCATGAACAGTCCGCCCGGTCTGTCTATGAGCACGCTTATCCTCGCACATCCCTTGTTCAGATGTGAGTGCTTGAGGATGGATGATACATTCTCGAACTCATGCGGCAGAACAAAAGAAGGTAAAACGATGCCCACATTTCTGTACCCTTTCATGAGGAGCTGCGATACCGCTCCCAGCTGCGCAAATACATCAGCTCCCGCCTCCGGAGTAAGGCACTCCACCCAGAATGGCGTTCTGAAGTTGTCCCTTAAAATCCTCGTGAACGCACCGCTCAACTTGAGAATTTTGTCATCTCCATCCTTTACACTTTCTTCGTGAGCATAAGGTGTTGAAAAAATGACCCCATTACTCCCGAGCACATTCTCGAAGGCTTCTCGAGCTATAAGCACACTTTCAAAGAAGGTCGGAAGATTCTCGCCCTCCATATTTTTGAGGAGCACACCGACCTTAACCGCAGTTATCAGATCGGCAAGACGTTCCGTCACATCATCAACTCTCAAACCGGAAACAACCTCCGTCTCCGGGATCATTCTGCTCATCTCTCCATCTCTGTGAACCCAAGATGAAGCAAAACCGGGAAGAAGATCAAGATCCTGCTGCTTGAAGACTGTAACCTGGTTATTCTTTGGGTCAAACTTCACCCCACCACCATCCTCGATCAGAGACGTATCGTTAACAAGGCAGACAGCCCTTCCCCTGTAAGCCATCCACATGGAAAGCCTCGAGGTCAGACCCCCCACAGCTGAAATCACTCCATTTATGCAGTCGGATATGATGACATAATCGGGAGATAGTGCCGGAATGATCGCCACTACACCCTTGGGGTGTTGAGCGCATCTGCCCTTAAATGACGTTATCTCTCCAGAAGATTTCAGGGACAGGGCAGTGGCCACCTCCTCTTTAGGCACCAGGAATCTTGCATCGCTTATGACCTTCCCTCCCGGAGAAGCTGCTGCAGGGGTTTGTGTGGTTGCATTTTCCGTTTCTCTCTCCGCTGAGCAGTTCAAAAAATCAATGGGGGTTATTGAAACCACATAGGGTCTGCCTCTCTGAAAGGCGATATCGACCAGACAGTTTCGGCCGAGTTTGGTTTCTATCTCTTTCAGAATTTCTCCTACTGAGCGCAGCTCCTCCTGACTGAGGGATGGAGATCTCTCCAGAGAGCCGTTCAGAGCTTCCCGTCTCAGCTCCGTCTTTATGGGATCTGCCGCATAGAGATATCGCTTTTCAGCCACACCCCTTTCAAGAACGGAAAACTCGTCCTTCGAGATAACGAAGTAATCCGGTTTGAACTCGCCATCCGTCAACGGTAGCCCGAAACCGTAACACGATTCAAGATAGTAACCGTTCCTGTCGCAGTTAAGCGGGTTGAAGGTGAAAGCTCTGCAGGTCTTTTCAGCATTAACCATCTCCTGAACCACCACGCTGATCTTGAATGAACTGGCCCCAACCTTCTTGAGCATGTATATGTTCTCAGCCTGAAAAGCGTCCGTCCAAGCGCGAAGCACCGCAGTTTTCAAGGTGTTTATTCCCCTAACGTTGTAGATTGCCTTAGAGAAGATGAAAGGTGCATCTCCGAATATGGTTTTAACAACGACCTTCGAGTCCCCGCGGGCAGCGGAAACGAGGCTCTTTATCTTCTCGCTCAGCTCATAAACATCCTCGTGCATGCTCATCCTTTGGTAAGCTTCCTTGAGTTCAGTCACGAAATCCTCCGGAAACCCTCCGGAAAAGATGTTCTTCTGCATCCTTTTTGACATATTGTCAAGCTCGAGAACATCTTCTTCATTAAGCGTGCGGTAATCTCCCTGCAGCGCTTCTCCAATGCCGTTGTACCGCACGAACTCGTAGAAAACTGAAGGGGTTATTATAAAACATTTTGGCACGGGAAGCCCGGCTTTACTGCACATGGCAAGCGCAACTATCTTCTCCCCCAAAAACTGCTCGTGCTCCTTATCAACATCTTTGAGCCACATTATTCCCGGCATATCACCGCCCTGGGATTCAATTGACATCGGGATATTTCCGGCGTCAACAACCCAACTTACCACACATCCCGATCTTCTGTCACTTCTTCTATGGTGAGAATTCTATTAAAATATATTGCACGGAACAAAATTAACAAAATACTACCACTGAACGCGGGTGTTTTCCATACACGGGTGTTCATAATTTCTCACTCCAGGAAAATGTGTCCAAACACCTTTGTCCATACCCACGGGTCTTCCGTATCGGCTTCCTCCCTGTACCTTATCATCAGACTTAGCTTTGCGTCCATCTCATCGGCAAGATGTACCGCCATAGCTTCGGGAAGCTGTGGGGTTTTGGGCGAGCCGTATGTATTTTTACCGTGGTGGCTCAGGATTATGTGAGCTACCTTTAAAGCCAGAAGGTCTGGGAAGCCATTGAGGCTCTTGATTTTTTCCATGACCATTTCCTTGCCGAGCACTACGTGACCTATCAGCATACCCTCCCTGGAAACGTCTATGCTCGTGTTAACCTCAAACTCCCTAACCTTACCTATGTCGTGCAGCAAAGCACCGGTAATCAGAAGATCCCTGTCCATTCTGGGATGAATAGAATGTATTGCATCGCATATTTTTGCCACATTGACGGTGTGCTCCAGCAGTCCACCTATATAGTTCTGGTGGTAATGCATGGCAGCTGGAGCTCTTTCGAACTCCCCCATGAACGTTTCATCCCTGAAAAAGGAATCCAGCAACGCTTTGAGATGTGGGTCTGTGACGGAATCAACAAAACCCATCAGCTCACATTTCACCTTTTCCACATCTTTCGGGCAGCGAGCTACAAAGTCCTCAATGTTGTATTCATCTTTACCCACCCTCCTCAGTAGATTCTGTGTGTGCATGCTTATTTCCATTCTGTCCCTGTATTGCACAACAACTCCGGTAATATGAATCACATCTCCGTTCGAAAATGAGTTGTAAACATCCAGAACTTCCTTTCTGTCAGCGTTCCCCCAGTACTTGGCCGTTATCTCTCCCGTCCTGTCACTAAGCCTTATCTCAAAGTAGTACCCGCCCTCATACGGGCGCGGTGGCTTTTTGAACTTGACGGCAAAGAGGTCGTTTACAACCTCTCCATCCTTAAGCTGGTTGATGAACTGATGCTTCTTTCTCACCATAGATGAAAGTGTGGTGATGAAAAATTTTAAAACACATTTACATAGCCATGCCGATAAAAACGAACATAAAGAAGATGCTGGAAAGTTCAATAAAAAAGTTTTATTTGAGAAATAAAAATTAGCTGTATTATGGTATCTTTTATACTCTTTAATTCGGGGTTTCGGAAAGCTCATGTAGCGCTGAGTGGAGCATACATTCTCGCCAGTGGATTAAATTTCAAGGCTCGGAGTCCAGTAGTACTCAACCATGAGCCTTTGCTCAACCTCGCGGCCACATTCATAATTCTTTGGGTTGTAACATATATTGCCTGCAGGCTCCTTGACATTGATGCCGGTCTTATGTCGGTTATGGGTTATGCTCTTCTGTCCATATCCGTCAGTTATCTCTCATCACTGGTCTTCGGTCAAAGTTTTGATTTTCTCGCCAGCGTTTTTCTCAGGCTGTTTCTGGCAAAGTATTACTTCGATGTTGGATGGGGAAAGGCCATGCTGCTCTTTCTGATCTCGCTGATCGTCAGCATGATCATCGGGATGTTCTTGGGTGCCGTTCTTGTATTTACCGGATTTGTTGGGTTCTGAGCTGAGTGAATGCGCGATACTCAAGTGGTTCTCTCAAAATTTATAATTTTTGAAAGTGGTGTTTAGTGAGAAGAGGTGTGAGATATGGAAAGTTCAAAGGAAGATGATGTGGTGTGGCACAGTAATGAAGAAGGCGAGGTGCTTAATCCAGAGGAACTCGTTCTGGGGATTGATGAGGCGGGGAGGGGTCCTGTGCTCGGGCCGATGATAATTGCGGGTGTGGAGGTGAGAAAGAAGGATGAAACAAAACTTGTCGAAGCCGGGGTCAGGGACTCAAAGGAGCTCAGTCACAGCTCGAGGCTTAAGTGCCTTGAGGAGATAAAGAAAATAGCAAAAGCAATATATGTGATAAAAATTTACCCAAAGGAGCTGGACGAGAAAATGGAATTCATAACGATAAACAGGGTGGAAATGCAGGCCATGGCAAAGATAATTAACTCCTCGCATGCCGGTATGGCGATCATAGACCTACCTTCCAACGGCAAAAAATTTGTGGAATCGTTAAAAGCACGAATAAGGAAAGGTGTCGAGCTTGTTGCCGAGCACAAGGCAGATGCTAAATACCCTGTTGTGAGTGCCGCATCCATAGTTGCGAAGTGCATAAGGGAGGAAGAGATGGATAAAATAAGGGAGAAGTATGCCGACTACGGAGACATAGGCTCAGGCTATCCTGCCGATGAAAAAACGATGCGCTTTCTTGAAGATTATTACAAAAAAAACGGCAAATTCCCGGAAGAAACAAGGATGAGCTGGTCAACCGTCAGGGATGTCAAAGCAAAGCACAGCCAGAAGACGCTTTTTGATGTTTAGATACCGTAGGGATTGTGGTGGGGCACCACAGCGATTTGCGTTCGGCCGGTTTTGCCGTGAGTCTGCAATTCCGGTGCTTTCGGTATTGTTTTCCGTTATGACATGGAGTAATGGTAACCCTGTGTCTGGAAAAGTGATATATCCTAAAGTTCTCGGGATTCAGAACAACCTCATCCCGGCCGAAGCCTTGACAAAACCGAAGAAGAGCGGATGGGGTCTGAGCGGACGGCTCTTGAACTCCGGATGGGCCTGCGTTGCCACAAAGAACTTATGGTCTGGCAGCTCGAGGAACTCCATAAGAACACCATCAGGACTTGTGCCTGAGAACACCAGCCCGTGCTTCTCCAGCAGACCCACATACTTTGGATTTACCTCGTATCTGTGACGGTGCCTCTCTGACACTTCCTTTCTGCCGTAAAGTTTGTGGACGAGCGTGTCCTTCTTGAGCACAGCTGGCCAAGCCCCAAGCCTCATCGTTGCACCGTACATTCTCTTCGCTATTAACTCCTTCTGCTCGGGTATTATATCCACAACCGGATGTGGTGTGTTCGGATCAACTTCCGTGGTATGCGCACCCTCAAGCCCGCAGACGTTCCTGGCAAACTCTACCACAGCAAGCTGCATTCCGAAACACAGACCGAGGAAAGGAATGTTATTTTCCCTGCAGTATCTTATAGCACCTATCTTTCCTTCCACCCCACTCTCGCCAAAACCTCCCGGAACTATAACTCCATCAAAGTCTTTTAGAAGGGACTCCGCCCCTTTCTTTTCAATATCCAGAGAAGATACCTGCTTTATTTCCGGTTTGAGCTCAAGGTTATAGGCAGCATGCTTTACAGCTTCAATAACGGAGATGTACACATCCTTATGCTCAGCATTGCCGTATGCAACGTATTTGCCAACGATGGCAATCCTCACGGGCTTCTTTGCCCTGTCTATTTTCTCAACGAAGTCTCTCCAGGGCCCCATATCGTCCTTTTTCTTCTCCAGTTCCAGCTTCTGAAGTATCTTGCTCACAAAGTTCTGCCTCTCGAAAAGCAACGGCAACCTGTAAATACTATCGAGATCGGGATCATCTATTATGTTCTCCCGAGGTATGAAGCAACTTCTCGCTATCTTCTCTATTCTTGGCTCATCCAAACCGAGCTCGGAACGCACCACGACGAAATCGGGGAAAATTCCGGTCTCCCTTAACTTTGCCACCGCGTGCTGGGTTGGTTTGGTTTTCAGCTCTCCAACATTTTTGAGGAAGGGTGCATAGGTCACCATAACCGTGACCGAAGGATACTCCAGCGAGAGGCTCCTGATAGCATGCAGGAACACGAGGTTCTCTATGTCCCCCGTGGTGCCTCCAACCTCCACAACAGCAACATCATAACCCTGAGATGCCTCAAGTATCCTTCTCTTCACCTCATTCATAACATCGGGAATGATCTGCACATCCTTGCCGCCGTATTCAAGTGCGCGCTCCCTCTGAATGACCGCAAGGTAAACCTGCCCCGTGGTTATGTTGTTCTTTTTGGGCAGGTTAACGTCCAAAAACCTCTCGTACGTGCCAAGATCCTGATCTATCTCCCCACCATCTTCCGTCACGAAAACCTCTCCATGCTCTGTTGGGCGCATTGTGCCGGCATCTATGTTCACATAGGGGTCTATCTTTATTGCAGTTACCTCATACCCGTAAGCCTGTATGAGCCCGGCTATGGACGCGGTAACAACACCCTTACCCAAGCCGGAAAGAACACCCCCAACAACAAAAACAAACCGCAATCCGTTGTTGCTTCTTTCCCCTCTCTGAGAATCGGAATTCATTGTCACTCCGTTAAAATTGAACGCACTCATAAGGTTAGTAAGTTCGGGATAATTTTTTAATATTTTTCAGAAATGCGGAGGGAAACAGAAAGCCAGCAAAAACGGAATTTTATGGATTGTTTCAAATTTAAATATTGAGGCGCAAGTACAGAGTGTATGGTGTTTGGCGGAGAGGCTGCTAAGGAAAAATTCATCAGGGATCTGAGCGAAGAAGATTTTGTGGTGTGGATTGAGGGGTTTGTGATCTCAAAAGGAGAGGGAAAACTTCTGGTGGATGACGGCACAGCGTCGGTGGAGGTGTACTCCAATCCCCCCCAGCTGGAAGGGGTTGAAGAGGGAAACTACGTGAGGATCATAGGCAGAGTTTTCCCCACGCCCTCTGGTATAGAGGTGCATGCAGACATGGTAAAGAAGATGGAGCTCAGAAACCCAAAAAAGTACACGAAGGCGAGGGAGCTCTGGCTTAAATTCAATGAAAGGCTTGATGGGATGTTGGAAAAAGAAAAATAAACCTCTTTAAAGCAACGGTTCTCCGGACTGTGCGAAGTTATAAAAATTTTAAAATTGATAAGGTGTGATATTGAAACGTGTGGATCGCGAAGTTATCCATGTTTATATTGTAATATACAAACGATACAAACAAAAAGTAACACGACTTTGAGGTGATGGATGTGACGTTCAGGGTGGTTTTTCTGGATGCTACCTTGTTTAGGGATGCCGTTAGGGCTATCAGCGACCTCATAGCCGAGGGTACATTCCGTTTCAGCAAGGATGGTCTCAAATTCACGGCCACGGATCCCACCATGGTGACCCTTGTGAATTTCATGATGAACAACTACGCATTTGAGGAGATAAACCTCGAAAACGAGGAGGAGCAGATTCCGATAAACCTTGATAATCTTCTAACGGTGCTCAAAAGAGTGAAAAAAGCCGACAGACTTATACTGGAAAAGGAGCAGGAAAACAGGCTCACAGTCCTTCTCGAGGGCACTGTCAAAAGAAAATTCACCCTGCCGCTGATCGAGCTTGAGGAGCAGAAGGTTCCCGAGCTCAACCTTGAATTCCTGGGCACAGCCGAAGTACTGAGGCAGGTGGTGGAGGAGGGCATAACCAACGCTGCTGCCGTCAGCGATACCGTAACATTCGCGATGGATGAGGAGAAATTCATGATAATCGGTGAGGGAGATCTATCAAAAGCTGAAATCATAGCGGAGAAAGGCACGGAAGCTCTCGTCTCCCTTGAGGTTAAGGAGCCCGCAAGGTCCAAATTCTCAGTTGACTATCTCAAGAAGATGGTAAGAGGGATGAAACTCGGGGATCTCGTGAGGGTGAGCCTCGGAAACGACTATCCGATGGAACTTGTCGTTAAGTCGGGGGAGCTCGCATCCCTTAAGTATGTGCTTGCGCCGAGAGTCGAGAGCTGAATAATCCCTCATATACTCCCTGTAGCATTTTCTTTAATTTTGGAGTACTTATCACTCCACAGGCACGAGTTAGCAGGGATAAGTTTTCCGACCTCCTCAGATAATATGGCTTGCGCTCAGATATTTAAGAATTACAGGCAGAACTATGTTGAGAATGAGTAAGATAAGCGCAAATTTCTCAATCAAGTAGAAAATCTTCTCCTTTCTGGCTTTCTTCATCACCTCCTCCAGCATCAGCCCGCCGTCAAGCGGTCTTATCGGAAGCAGGTTCGCAATACCTATGCCCAAATTGAGAAATACAAGCCACTGAAGGAGGTTCATCAGGTAGATAAGCACCCACGGTATCTTCTCTCCGACAACCTTCTTCACGCTATTTTTCACAACCATCCTGTTTTTCAGACCGCCCAGACCTATGAAAGGCAGACTCGAATTCTGCGGGTTGTGGCTGAGTTTGACCGTGTAGTTCTGCCCGTTTATTGTTAACACGACCGTCTGGTTCGGTTTCAGCTTCTCAAGGATGTTGATGAGGTCATCTATGCTCTTTACCGGAGTGCCGTTGATCGCTGTCAAAACACCGCTCTTCGGAATTATGCTGTATGCGTAGGTGTTGTTCACCTTGAACGAGTATTCCACACCGGATGGCTGGAAGACCATTCCCGCTACATGGCCAAGAAGAACTAAAAGCAGGAAAAACAGGAAAGCGAAAAAGAGGTTGCTCATCGAACCGGCAGCGTACACGGACAGTTTTTTGGCAATGCCGCTTCTCTTTAACTGCCCCTCATCCGGCTCGGCAAATCCCAAGGGAATCACCGCAAAGAATCCGTAACCCATGGACTTTACCTTTATGTTGTGCGCCCTCGCAACAAGTGCGTGCGCAAACTCATGTACAACCACTATTGTCAGTATCGCCACCACCCAGTACGGTAAAGGTACATAGAACACCGGCAGCTTCTGTGTTTTCAGAGGCAGAACGAGTTGTACCGAGGGCTGAACCGTTGCTGGATGGAACAGCGCCACTACGACCTTCCAAAAAAGGAAGATGAGAGACGCGCTCGTTATACCTCCGAGCCAGAAGGCCGCAAACATCACATAATGGTATAGGGTGAGCGCTTGCGTTAAGTAAGCTGTGATGACCAGCAACACAGCAACAAACACGCTACCCAGAACCGTGGCCCTCAACCGATCTTTTTTATTGTTTCTGAACAAGAACCGGATTCCCGCCAACCCGAGGGAAAAGAAAACACCGACATATCCGAAAAAAATGTAGAAATTTCTGTACTTTTCCGCGTTTCTGTTGATGAAATCAAGCCCTCTCTTCGTCCTTCGGAGGAGCATTATGCCCTCCTTCTGGAAGTTCTTCCTGTCAAGAAAATAGATGACAGCCACGATCATGGAAAGAGCAACAAGCGAGGTCAGGTTTTCTTTACCCACTTTCTCGATAACCGCACTCAGAAAGCCCGCAGGTTCCATTCTGGAAAATTCCCCCGTAGCGCTTTATATTTGTTTCGGTACTAAACTTTCCTGCCGATTATCTCTCCTCCGCCCGGAGGAAGTTTCTGGACGACATCATCCAACTTGAGGGATTCCAGCAGTTCCCTTTCCTCCTCACCTGCCATCTTCTGCAGGATCCTGATAATCCTTGACGCGAGCTCTCTGGGTTTCGTTGTGCCCGGCTTTATGATAACATATTTGCCTGTTCTTGCTTTAACCGATTCAACGGGCCACACCACAATCTCGTTGTTGAGCAGAGCAACCGCAAGTGAAAGCTCCGTTTTGAGCCAGTTACGCTCGCCGTAGATCATGAAGGATCCCTTCCCCATATACTCTCCGGCAGGGGTCTTCTTGCTGACCTGCTCCGGCCTGACAAAGAAGACCTGAAGCGCTGTTATTCCCTCCTTCCATGCCCTGGAGAAGGAAGCAACAAACTGTGCCATCTCCCTTAAATCGGATAGCTCCGCTTTCTCAATCCCTCCCTTCAAAAGACCAAACGGAGCTCCCTTGTAGTCCGCATGGAAAACCCAGTCATCCTTTTCAGCGTACTTCTTAATAATTATTTCGTTGGTTGTTGCATCCCTGCCGCATACACCCAGCAGTCCGGAGGATGTCATGAACCACCTGAACTTCTCGTACCATTTTTTCTTTTTCTTTTCTTTCCTGACTATCACCTTTTTCTCCACCTCTTTTTCCATCTCCTCCTCCTTCTTTCTGGCCTCCTCCAGCTTTCTCTTGGTCTCCTCAATCTGCTTCAGAAGCGTTTCAACTTTCTTTCTCATTCTCTTCGCTTCCTCAAACTGCATTGCAGCGTTGTCATGAATACCTCTGTTTATTTTCAGCTTGATCTCGATACCGTCAACTTCCACCACCACTTCCTTCTCTTTTTCGTTTGCCCGCTTAACATACGGCAAATGTAGGAGTTCCCGAAAGCTTAGGTCTCTCGCTTTGTTCAGAAACGTCTCGAACCTGTCGTAGTGCTCGTAAATCTTCTCGCCTGCTTTCCTGAGCTTTTCCTCCATCTCCTTATATTTTTCAAGTGCCTGCGTCTGCATTTCCAGTCTGTGCTCAAGCCTCTCAACAAGAGTGTACCCGCTCTTTCCCTCTCTCTTTGCCTCTTCCACCTCCTCCTTCTTCAGCATCTCTACAAAGTAGTCGTTTATCGCGTCGTTAAAGCTCCCGTAAGGTTTGGATTTTCTATTCTTATAGAGTTCAAGCATGAAGGGCACAACATCATCAAAGCCCTTTCCGTCAGGTGTTAAAATTATAGCCGATGCTAGCTCTCTCTCAAGAAGGCTTCTCGAAGCTTTCAGAAGTTTAGATGCATCCTCCTTTGTCACTTCGCCACACTTCCTGTTTTTGTCCACTCCTGCAATAAAGCACGTTTCCTCAGCATAAACCCCGCTTAACCAGACTCTCTGTGCCAGGAATACCACAACTTTCTTTTCAGCCTCTTTCCTCATCTCCTGAAGGAGATGTTCCGCATCAACCGTTCTCGGGTTTATGGGCGGAGCTGGTGGCACATATTCTTTATATATCCTCAACTCCCTGAACTGAAGGTTTTTCTTTATCAGACAGCTCCATATTATGTTCTTTTCGTTGTCCACAAAATAAACGTTTGGTTTGGGCAGAAGCTCGGCTATGATTGTGTGGTCTTCAGTTTTCAGCATGATTATCCTGTCAAATCCGAGCTGCGAGAACTCCACAACTCTCTTATTTCTCATGTACTTTCTCAGGAGCATGGCAAAGTTCGACGGCCTTTCCGGCCTGGGGATCCTGTAGTTGAGGAGCGCAACAAAATTCCCGCCAATCAGCAGTTCTTCCGTGCCTTCCCCGCTTTTGTACAGCTGGATAAGGATCTTGTCCTCATCCACCTGATAAATCTTGCGAATAAGCGATCCTTCAACCTTGGGCCTTATCTCCTTTAGAAGGTAATGGATATCAAGAGCTGTGAGCTGCGTCTTCATACTCTAAGTGGTTTGGCAGGGAAGCTTAAAAATGTACAGCTGTCCGTCGCATGTTTTCCGGAATGGAGCGATGGCCATTGGTTTTGAGAAAATGGGGAAAATTCTTAAAAATTGGTTTCTTTAACCATAAAAAAGTGGTAAATGCTATAAGATTGTAGTGACGGGATAAGGAAAGGTAATAAAATTAGGTGCGGGGATATGGCCCTGACTCGTTTCCTTGAAGATGCAATATACCGGTTGATCGTGAGAGGTTCGTACAGCGAGGATCATAAAGCTTCTGTGGAAAGACTCAAAAATTTCATTCGGATGGGTTCACATCCCGAAATAATTGCTACCGATAGAGATATCATTGGAAAGGCGGTGCAGAAAAGAAAACTCGATGCCATCCTCTATCGCGTGTGGGAAAATAGCAGGCTCGAGAATTGCGGTAATTTTCTTGAGGAATACTCCGACAAAGTTGAGAACAGGTTATCTGAGCTCATGAAGTCTCTGGACCGAAAGTTGAACTTTAGGCTGGATGTTGTGAACCTGAGTTACCAAGACCTTCATACGGATGCGCATGAAGCTCTGAAACGCTACGACCCCTCCAGCCCCATGCTCACACCCGGGAAGATTCAGGAACTGCATGAAAAAATCGAACAGTATGTTGAAAATTGGTGCGATGATCGTCTTTTAGAAAAGCACGAAAGAGGAGATGTTGTTAAGATCGCGAGCTTCGAGGTACAGTTAATTAATGGTTTGGGAGGCAGCGTGTCAAGAAGGGACGGACATAGAGTAATAAGGGATTACTGCGTATGCTTCATTCCGTACAGGGACTGGGAGGCCGAACATTACTCACACGAAACAGGGCATAAACTGGGGCTGATGCATGTTGAAGATCCTTACGATATAATGTACCCGGCGATGACGAGGTGCATTTGGTTTATACCCCCGAAATTCAGAGAGGGGTCGAGACTTCAGTGGAAGATCATAAAAAAGGTTTATTCCTGATCCCTTAGTTCTTCATCCTCCACTTTTTTCTTCATTTCCTCTTCCGTTCCTTCCCCTTCACCCTCCTTTAAGTTTTCCACCTTAAGATTGAGCCTTTCAAAATACCTCTTAAGCTCCGTTTCACTTTTGACGTTGAAGTATTTCAGAAGCTTCTTTGTTATCCTCAGCTCCTTTGTGTGCCCTTTGGGTTTGGCTGTGACGAACCCCCTCTTTATGAGTTCATCTATTTGCTCGTAAGCTCTGTTGCCCCGCACTTCAACAACCTCGCTCTGCTTCACGGGACTCCTGTAAGCTATGTAAGCAAGGGTTTTCAGAGTGCCGGGGGAGAAGTCCTTTTCGGGCAGGAGGGATTCAACATAAGAAAGATACTCATTTCTTACGTGCATCTCGTAAACTTCCGGAGCAGCTTCTTTAATCGTTATGGATGTTGAAGTATACCTTTCCATAAGAAATTCAATAGCTTTTCTGATTTCCTCTTTTTTCAGCTTGCTTATCTTCTTTATTTCGTCTATTGCGAGCGGTCTTCCTGCAATAAACAGAACTGCCTCGACAATATTTGCTTTTTTTTCGTCCATGAAGAATTAGTTATCGCGCGCCTTTATTAATATTTCACCAAACATAACCGGCTGCTCGCATACAACCTTCTCGTCCCTCATGAGATGAAGAAGGTATGTGAAGTGTCTTATTATCTCCTCTTTAGGTTTGTCCTTCACAAGCTCCGAAAAGAACACCACACCCGCAGGAAAGAGCATCTGGAGGATTTTTTCATAGAGCTTTTCTATCTGCTCCATGAAGTCCCTCTGGTTAAGCTCAAGGGTTATGATCCTCCTCAGTTCCCTCCTTTTCTTCACCTTCATTGCCTTGTTCAGGGCTTCGACCAGCTCTTCAAGAGTTATTCTGCGCTTTACCTCCCTCCTTATCGGGAGCCTTATCGGCGGGAGCATTACGGGCTGCATAACATTTCCTTCTTGTTCCTGTTCCACCTCTTTCTGCTCCTCCTGAGAGGTATGTGTTTTCTCTTCCTCGCAGCCCATCAGAGCTTCGCACTTCATCCTGTAAATTATGCTTGCCGCTAGAATTATTCTTGCGGGGATGCGGAGATTCTCTTCCCTAATTTTGCGTAAAAGCACCGTGAATCTGTCGCTCAGCTTCACTATATCTATATCCCACGGATCCATATCCTGCACTAACATTATCAGTACCTGTTCCCAGTCATCATAGAGCACAGCGTTTATCAGTTCATCCTCATAGTCCTTTTCGCCGCTCGGAAAGCTCACTCTCTCATCTTCCGCAATCATTTCCGGCATGCTGAACTACCCTCTTATTCAGACCCACCAGACCACTCTCTTTCGCATGCCTATTCTTGGAGTTTCCGTTCTCCGCTTCACCCTGCCATCGGCTTTAAGTCTGTACAGGTGCATGTTTGCTGTGCTCCAGCTGATGCCCAGCTCCTTTGCTATTTCGTACGTGGAAAGAGGTCCTTTTTTTGAAAGCAACTTCAACAGCTCCTCATCCACAGATCTAGGCATGTTTTATCCCCCTTACTGGTCATCTCCGCCTGACAGAATCAGGCGGGTAAGAGCTAATGTAAATTATCCTATTTAAAAAGTTTTTTATAGTGGATTTTTTATATTGGGGAAATTAAAAAGATAACACGATACTATTATGTTGAGATAATACGAGCTCTAGATATACCAATTTCAAAGTATGAAAAACAATACTGGAATTTTTAACTCAAGACCATTTTTAATCGAGAAGAAGTTTTGTAAATACCCATCTAATTGTAAAATATTATGAAATCCATTTAATCTCAACATAATCTTATTCTAATCTCTTTGAAAAACTCATTGAAATTCGTTATAAGTTTAATTTATTTATTATATTATATTTATTGATTATTTATTAATAAATATTTTTATTATTTAA
>JALVWC010000018.1 GCA_027038505.1 Nanobdellati archaeon | reverse complement strand
CCTCATAACTGCACATGATGTTATATATAATGGTGATCCATTTGCAGAGAGTTTAACTGGAGGAGTTGTTGCAATATTGGCTTTTAATACTATTTTATTTAGGAAAATTTTTAATAAATCAATAAAATAATGTTTAAAATAAGCCAACTGATTAGATAATTATGAAGGGTGTTGGTTTTGCAGCAGCTCTATAAATTGTAATTCTAAATTATTACTGGGAAGGTGTTGTGTGATGAAAACTGTCATATCTATTATCTTTTCTGTAATCCTCTTTCCGGAGTATAAGATATAAAATGGCTCAAAATCAAAGCCAGCGGAATCGTGAAATTTTATTAGGATTTGTTACTACGCTGTGGTAATACTCTCTATGTGATATTAAACGTATTGGAGAGTGATGCCCTGATTAATTTTTGTTTGGTTTGGGAGAGTTCCAAATGCTTCATATTCCCTGCTCGACTTTACCTTTTTTAAAATTTCAAAAAATCCTCATAAGAAAGGTTGCTTAATTTTTTGTGTATGAGGATTATCCTGCCAGCTGATTTTTCTGTAGTGGAAAAAATAATAATGCAATCTCCGTGATGATGCGAAAAATTTTTTCCATTTTTTGTCGGGCTTAACTAAGGTTTATGATCAATACAGGCGTAGTTATTGCTGGAATGCTTACCCCGTGTGGTTTTATCACACCGTTGATGATGGGGATTTTCGCATTACTGAAAAATTTTTAAATACATTGCATATAATAAAATATCCCTGTCAGGTTCTGTTTCAGTCCCGCCGTAGCTCAGTCTGGTAGAGCGCTCGGCTGTAGGTCTGTGCCTGTGCGCACAGTCGCGCGGCCATGTGCTCAGAAACCGAGCGGTCCCCGGTTCGAATCCGGGCGGCGGGACCAACCCAACTCAAAAAATGAATCAATTTGTCATTATCTCTCCGCTTCTTACTCTTATCTTCCTCCTCCCAAGAAATGCCCTGACCTCGACCGAGGGTAGTTTTATCCTTCCCTCGATATGTAGGAGTGGTTTTATTTTGTAAGATATTACTCTCTCTTCTCCAGGTTTGAGAGTGGAAAACTTCCAGATCATTCTTGTTGCACCCCCTACTTTCTTAATTTCCGCGGGTTTTCCAACTTCAAAATCCCTTATTACCTGAAACACTCCGGGCACTTCGTCTATAACCTCCACGTTGTGGAGAGTTCTTTTACCTCTGTTTTTTATTGTTATATAAACCCTGTGTTCCTCGCTACTGGTCTTTCTGTGGGTTTTCTTTATGCGAGGATATTGCAATATTTCAAAAATTACCAGAAAAATGAAAAATACAGCGATCAATATGAACAGGAAAGGCCAATAATTGATCCCGTATTTTACAGTACAGCTATCCAGCGGCCCGAGCTCACAAGTCCAACGAAAATATTCCTTCCCATCAATCTTTATAATCTCGGGCGGAGTCTCGTTGAAAATAATATAAGCAAAATCTGGATATTTTTTCAGTTCGGTTATTGTTACGACTCCCTTCTCATTACCGAGATTTGTCACAGTTATGGTTATTATCTTTTCCAGCAGTTTTTTCTCAACTCTCTTTGTTTTGTTCATCAGCACCTTCCCTAAAATTGTAAATTCCGTCTTTTTTTCGTCAAGAACGTCTCCGGCTCCATCCTCAAGCTTAACCGTGACTAAATATTTTCCTCTCGCTCTGTGTGGATCTAGTGTGAGGTTAAAAGTGATAAGTCTGCTTTCATTAACCTTGAGATCTGGGACTTTCGCCTTCAAAATTTTCTTGCCAGTAATGCCATTAACTTCTGCAATAACATAAATATGATAACCTGATGTGTCCTCAGAACCATCATTTCTGACACCTGCTTTGATAATTATTGGTTCTCCCATTTCGTATGTCGTCTTGGAGGTTTCGACCTTAACAAGTGATAATTTTATCGATTTCTCAACATAAACCGTATCCTCCACCCTGACCTCATTGGAGGGATTATTCTTATCCCTAACTATCACGAAGAACTCGTAAAGACCCGAAGGTGTGCCGCTTGGCGGAGATATTCTCAGTATGGCTCTGCCCGTTTCTCCTGGAGAAAGCCGCAGGTATGATGGGTACACATAATACCAAGTTATTTGGGACGAGCTTATGAGAATCTCGATTTCCTTAGGAGTATCGCCTCGATTTGTTATCAAGATGGTATAATTCAGCGTCGCGGGTGGCTTAACCACTTTTGCTTTTGAAATAATTTTAACTGCTAGTTGTGATGAACCCCCCTCTGCAAACGATAGGAAAGGCAACAATAAAAAAACCGTGAGAATTAAAACACAGAACAGGGCGTATCGCATCGGCATGGAATGTGGGTGCGGCTTTAAATTCATGTTTTTTTGAATAAAATATAGCACACGCCTCGACCTCATCTAACATGACTCCTCTTTTAAGATTGTTGGGAAGAAAAACCTTTATATTTTATGAAAAAATAATCAAGCCTTTTTGCACGAAAAGCCTCGTCACTCGCGCACCAGACCGTTTTTGGTTAGCTTTGAAAAATTATGTCATGGAAGCCCCGGCCGGGATTTGAACCCGGGACCTCTTCCTTACCAGGGAAGCGCTCCACCAGGCTGAGCTACCGGGGCTCGGAAAAATGAAGTCGAACACCCATTGACCCGTATAGTTTAATGTTTTTGATGGTTGGCCAAAAGTTTAAATAAAAATGCCCTCCACGATCATCGCGAAGATCATGATGGTCGAAAAGAATGCGCATATGAGGTAAACTTCCCTAGCGTACTTTTCAGGATCGAGGAGCATTCTGTAAGCACCGAAAAAAAGCGTTGCAACGAATACCGCTCCAACCTTGACATGCATCAGTCCATAAAACTGCAGTGGAAGTAAAAGTAAAAGTACACCGCATAAGAAGAATGCCACTCCAGCAAGTATGCCGGCCACATCCTCTCCGTAAGTCGCAACTATGCTGTCTCTTCTGTACTTTAGATTACCCAGTGAAAGTTCCCATACAATTTCCATTCCGAAAAACACGAGAAACACCATCACACCCAGAAGGGTTATGTTGAGCGTTAACCCAAAAAAAGAGGCACCAAAAAGGAAGATTAGTGCCGCAATAACTGAGTGAAGAAGGACATAATACCACCTTTCTTTTTTTAAAAAAGACACCATATACAAGGAAAGTATAAGGGAGTAAAGAAGTCCGGAAATTAATTCCATCCACATCAGAACAGCGACCACGCAAATAACGGCTAACAGAACCAGCCACCCGAGAAAGGCCTTAGACCCCGTATGTTCAAAATTCTCACAAACATTTCCGTTCTTTTGGTTTATTCCGGGATGCTTTCCATTTCCGTTACTTCCATTGGTAAATCTATTTTTTTGGTCTTTAGATGTCAGGAGAAAATCAAGGAGAAAAAGACTTCCCAAAGCCGCAACACCGCAGAAAACGACAATGAAAAGAAAAGCTTGATCTAAGAATTTTGTTGAGGCCCTTCCCATCACCGCTCCAAGAAAATACAGACCAAAAACAAGAAGGAATTTCTCCATGATTCCGTATCTTGTGATGTTTCCCCCTTCTTTACGAGGAGGATCCGCGTTTTCCTCCATTAAATTTCACCAAAACCGGTGCGAATAAAGAAAGAAGATTGAACAGCGGTGAGAGATCACTTCTTGGAGGTTCCTCTAAGCATTTTCTTTTTGTGTCTGAGCCTTTTAGAGCCACACCTTCTGCACTTCGTCTTTGCTGGATTCTTTGTCCTTATCCTCGCATTACACCTCATGCAGATATAAACATTCTTGAAAAGCCTCTCATCAACGACTTCGGGTCTTGGACTGGCCATAATTATCACCCTTTATAAGGGACATAACTATGGTATGACCTAAATTTTATAAAAGTTTGTGGATCAAGAAGCTAATTCTCAGAATTTAATTTAAGGACACACCATCCCAACGGTTTATTGCTGGATGTTAGCTTCAACGATAGCGGGAAGTCCTCCCAAGCATATGATGATCTGCGCCACAGAGCAGTTACGAGCTGTCTGTAAAGGCCCCTGTCCCCCCTTCTTATTTGCAAGAGGACTGTTTTGTAGAGTATATTTATATAGCCTCCGAGTCTGATCAAAATCCCTTCACCATGATTTCTAAGAGATGTCGTGAACTGCTTCAACCCTTCATCCAGCTTTTCGATCCGGTTTATTTCCTCATCGATAAGCTCGTTGGTAAACTCTTCAACAATGGTGAATATTCTTTCGAGTAAGTCTCTGCTGTCCACAGTTTCACCGAAAATTTTTTCTGACAGCTCTTCAAACCCTCTTGCATAAGTTCTTTTTACTTCCTCAAAATTCCGGGAAAGCAGGATCTCACCATTAAATTTTCCTGTCACACATTCCACCAAAAAGTTTCGTCCACCTCTTCTCGGAGGAGAAATTTTCCACACACTTATCCTCTCTATCAGCATCTCATAATTTACTGGATACATGTCTCTCACAACCAACAGCTTCAGAAAGTCCTTCTTCGGATCATACTTCCCTGTTTTCTTTTTGTTTTTACCATCCACTGTATTATCAGAATCGAACATCAGCAGGGTGTTCAAGTAGGTCTGAATTCTGTTCTCAGCTCTTCTGATATCCTGCCCGTTTTTAAGCATATCATAAAGCATATGGAGGAGTCCTCTGTAAGCATTATCATCATTCGTCAGTATCTTCCATATAAGTGCCGTCCTTATATACCCTTTCAGGGAGCTTCCGGGGATGTAAGGGCAACATGAAATGTCCTTGAGGATTTCCTTCACCATTCTCTGAGGCTCAAGTCTGTGTGATATTTCCTTCGGAATAGTCATTTCATAAAGAGCGCTATCACTTTCTCTGATGTTTCTTTCAATGAAAGTTAATATTTCATCGGTCTTCCCTGAAATTATGGCTTCTTTTAGCTTTTCGAGATCTTTTTCGTATATTTTCGGGAAAGAAAGTCTGCGTGCCACACCGTTCTCTATAGAGAGTTCCAAGACAGGGTAATCACTACCCGCACCGATGAATAGAGGTGTTATGGTTTCAACCTCAATTTTCATTCTCAATCTCACCACCTTTACAGGTTATTCAAGTGATGGGAAGGGGATCGTAAGAGGCATGCCAACCAAAGTGTAATTGATAGCTGAATGTTCTATTTCCCTGACCTTGAAGTCGTAACCACTCATTATCACAGACCCGGGGTTGAGGTAATAAGTAACTGGAATCCTTTCTCCTGCCCGGTTGTATCCGTAGCATACGGAATATGTGTAAAAGTTCCCTTCATCTTTATGTAGGTTTTTCATATTCTCGTCCTTCAGGATAGCATTTGAGAGTAACATCACGTATTTGTAATCTTTATTTTGGGTAGGCGGCTTCCAGCTGTCAACATCCACTACTTTGAAGCTACCACATCCTACAGAGATTTTACGACCTATCCCTCTATCTTCCAGTAACTCCAGCGCCAAACAGAACAGTGAGAGCATGTCCTTATCCTCATACTCAACAAGTATGGAATAGTTAAGAACAGCTTTCTCCAGCGAGTTCAATAAAATATCTTTAGGAAACTTCACTCTATCATAATAAAGATTAGGTGAAACTCTAATACGTTTTTGAGCATTCTTAGGAATGTCTACAGGTTTAAATGCAGATCTCAAAAAGTAGGTGAAACTCTTGGTATCATCATTACGGAGATCCTCTATCCTTTCTATGATCCATTTTACTGCTTCTCTACTTCCTGAATTTAACTTTTCAACAAGAAATCTTAGAGCGTTTTCCGATAAGTAGTTTATTTTTTTCATTTCTTTGAAAGTTTTTTTGAGAACATCATCATTAACTTCCTGAAATACTTGTGCTGTAAGCACTCTCCAAAATTTCGGAACTGGTAGATACTGAATGTCGTAATCCCTGTGCTTTAGGCGCGGTAAAATTGTGGAAATCCTGAACTCTCCTTGTTTTATGGCAGTGCAAAGCTGATCTCCCGCGCCTCCATCAATTTCATAGATGGCATTGAGTATCGCACCGTAGATCTTAAAGGAGTCTAATATTCCGGAAATTGGTGATCTGAATTGGAGGGTAAATCTCCTAATTTTCATGCAAAATCCCTCAGCAATTAATTATTCTTTGAGATTCTTCAATAGAGTCTCGGCTTTCTTTTCATAATATTCCGCAGTTCTTTCCGCTCTTTCTGTGATTTCTATTCTGACTTTTCCGTAGCCTCTGGTTCCGTGGCCTCCGAGGTAGTCATCATTTAACATCTCTATGGCTTTCATTACAAATTTCTCGATTTCTTTTTCATCGTCATTATCATATATTCTGATAATGAATTTAACTTTGAACCTGCTACCAGCCGGAACACGTTCAATAAACCTCGGATTTGCACGAGAGGTTATTCGGTTCACAGAATTTTCTGGTTTGATCTCACCACCATCAATTACTTCCTCCAGTTCGTCCCACCATTCAATAGTTTCTTCGGTGGGTACGGCATCCCTAACTATGAGCCTTGTGGAGTACAGAGCAGACTGATTCTCAGGCACTTTATCTAATGCTGGATGACCAAAAACCTTGCAGATCATGCACTCAGAATTTTTTCCATCACGAAAACACCTTGTTTCTGTTTCACCCTTATTATTGCTCTCTTCCCAGTTGATATGTCCTTCAGCAAGATCGAGAAGCGCCCGCATTTTTCCCTTTAGCGAGCTTCCCGAAATTACTGGTAGGTACTTATATTCCCCCGTTTTTTCGATGAATACAGGTGCCCTTATGACTGGCGAGTCCACTCCCCCAATCTTAAGAGATTCTGCCATGCCTCCGATGTGAAGCCCCGTCAAAACTTCCAGCGTGCCCCTGAGTATTATGTTTTTCTTCCAAACTGGACCTTTGCTCATATCCATCACCTCCTTATTCTTCTGAGAGGTTTTCTAATTAAGATTTATCGAAATATTTGTGATATGCTACTATACCTCTCAGGATTTCCTTAAACACCTCGAGCTTTTTCTGCTTCCTCTCTTTATCATTTTCATCAATTATTTCTTTCACACATTTTTCGAAAAAGTTCTTGAATCCTTCAGGAATTTTGCTGCCACTACCACTATGTTGGGGTCTTTTGGTCGCATAGTAAATTCTGGTTAAAATCTTAACGAGCTCCAGATCGATGTTCCTCTTAGCACTTTCTTTTTGGTCGGACACCTTGTCTGTTGAGCCTATTTTCATGGTTGTATCATATATTTTTCTGAGCTGAGTGCTTGAGAGCTTCTTCCTGCTAAGGCTCTCTGC
The DNA here is from genome assembly GCA_027038505.1 of Nanobdellati archaeon. Lineage (GTDB taxonomy): Archaea > EX4484-52 > EX4484-52 > EX4484-52 > WAPT01 > WAPT01. Next base: position 4,365 of record JALVWC010000018.1, on the reverse strand, counting down.
AAATCTGAAAACTGCTTCTCTGGGTTTTAGCACTTCTATTAGTTTGCTGGAATCTCCTGTTCTCACCACCTCCACCAATTCGTCAATAATTTGTGCCTCACCTTTTATAGAGTGTTCTTGCTCTCTATTCATGGTTGAACCACCCCTCATGTTTTAATCCGAAATTTGAGATCCAAATCAAACCGGCTTAACAACAGAAATATTTTGAGGGCAGTGGAGAGATATCCACCCTCTTCATACGATCCGCTAGCCCGGCTTATGATATCCAGAAATCTTTTGAGTTTTTCCCGATCCTCTTCACTTCTTTTCCTTTTCCAATTTCGAGAAATGATGTAGTAAAAATACACGTTGGGATTTATTACCACGTTTCTATGAAGAAGGATTGTAGATGACATTTCGGGTGAGGGGGACAACACCTGCTCTTCCACAGTAAGAAGCCTGTACAGAACACTTCTTGACAGGTAAGCATGTTCATGATTATCCTTCTCCTCCTTTGAAATGTGCTGTTTCAGAATTTGGTACAGTTCCAAAGCTTTCTTAAAGAGAGGCCATGGGAGTTTTTTGTCGAAGATGGTTATTGCGTTCTTTTCTGAATTTTTTTCTGGGTAGTATTTTGATTTTTCTAGAGCTTCTCCTGCATGCTGGATCATTCTGTATGCAGGGAATTTGTGGGAGTTGAAGTAAATACCCCCGGAAAGTGTGACCTTCTCATTTTTGCTCCAGAGAGAGAACGCATATCTTAAGTCATGCGCAAAGGAAATCAGGTTATCCACACGCCCCATAACTGTAAGATCGTCACCACCAGAAAAGACGACGTAGCAGTTGTGTTCCTTAGCAAGGAGGTCGACTACCCTTGTAAAAAAGATGTCCAGCTGGAAACTCAGTGTTGCAAGCCTTGAGGGAGAGACTCTGTTCTTAAGGCCTATGGTGAAGATGAAACCCAAGTCATCGACGTCAGCTTTAAGGATTGCAAGATACGCGTTCTCACGGCTGCTAGTATCGAGCATGGTGAGCTCTTCAAATGTTAGCATCCGTTTTCTGTCCTTATCCTCCTCTTCTACCAAAGGAGTATAATTTCCGGTGAGGTGATATCCAAAAGGTGGGTGTGGCTTGCCCTCTTTCGGAGGTCTGAGCGCCAATATAAACCCGTCAGATGCGTCGGATTCCTTAACACTCGGTAAAAACTCATAGGAAATGCAGAAATCGTCCTCGAACTGAAAGCTCAGCAATGCATCGCCTCTTCGGTGAGAATTCACTGTTATTTTGATAAAATTTGCGTTTACAACTTTTCTTCCGACCTCCTCGAGCTTAAAGCATTCCTCACATTTGAGGAACTCGTCATCTCCCTCACGGGGTCTAGCCCTTCTCAACCCGCAGACCCTGCATACCTCTTCCTCCCTTACGGAGATATCATCATACATTTCGGTGAAGATTTCCAGCTGAAGCTTCTTCCTCTCAATATCGACCTTAACCTTATCGAGGAGGGAAGTAAACCACCCACTTTTTTCGTTGAGGTCTTCAGTGGCAACACCCACCACAACTTTCAAAATACTGCCGTAACGTGCATGGAGAAAGTTGTTGATGTTGTGCTGAATCTCCTTGATTTTCTCCTCAAGATCATCACTGCATGGTGCAAATATCATGAAGTGACCTCCAGCTTTGGAAACAACGTGGAACGGTGTTAACTTCAGTCTGTGTAAGATGTATCTAACAACAGCATCCGTGAGAATGGAGATGTAGAAACTCCTTCCCCTCAGTCTTTTTGCCGTTCCTCTTTCGGAACCCTCACCCCTGTACGTGTAGAAAATGAAGTCCTGTATCCCAGAGATATCGCCCTCTATCGTAGCTATTTTGTTTCTGTACGGAGTGTTTCTTGTGCGGTAAAGAATGAGAGATATCGCAGCGGTCATTTTGAGGTGATGATAGAGCGATATGTCCGGTATATCCTTATAGACTGCCGAGGGCACGAATATGAGATATCTCATTAGCACAGCATCGAGCGCGTCAAGAAAGAAAGGATGCTCATAATCCAGTCCATTGATCGCATTCATGAATTCATACTTTATTTCCCTGTAGACCTCGGTGAGAACCTCGGATTGCCTACCGCTCATTATCAAACGCGAGTTTGCCACTGCGTTTCTTTTCCCAGATGGTGTGAATATCGTGAAATTTCGTAAATTCATCTTTGCGAGTAAATCGTCAAGGGTCACGAGTGGAAAAAAGCTGAGAGAAGAGTCCTCCTCTTCTAGTTTTTCCCTTATTTCTTCTCTTTGCATGCATACTGTGGACAGGATTGAGAGTAGGGGTGTGATGTTTCTCTTTCCGAACCTCTCCTCGTCCTCTTCCTCTGTTAGTCTAACTCTCTCCGTTCCCGCCGAAATTCTGTCAGCTTGCTTTACAATATTCACCATTTCGTTACTTGTCTTTATATGGTGATCCACAACTATTGTTAAGATGTTCCTTTTAACACTTGCAGGGAGTGCATTTTCTTTTATCTCCTTCTCGAGCAGTTCCCTGCCCCACTTAGCATGATCCATCTGGGTGGAGAAGCCGACACAGACCTTTCCGATATCATGCAATAAAGCACCAAGAATAAGCTTCCTTTCCTCTGACGTGAGGTTGTAATGCCAAGTATTGGCGGTTATGGCGATCACCCTTGTTTTATTTTAGCTCGGGAAAAGTTTAAATGCTTATTTAAAAACATTTAGACATTCTTTCTAAATGTTTAGAAGAACAGAGAAAATAAGGCTGATCCAGAATAAAATGCATGAGAGAACATGTTTACTTGGTCTCAAGCGGCATAGTTTACAGGGATAGAAATACTCTGGTGGTGGCAGGGGAAGAGAAGATAGTCCTGCCGGTAAAACGTATCGCATCACTGCATATTTACGGGAACGTGTCCGTGTCATCCCCGACACTCAGCTTGCTGAGCAAACACGGAATTCCCATGTATTTTTTCTCGAAAAACTATAGGTATTTGGGTACGTTCATCCCTTCAGAATGGCGTGAGAATGGCAAAGTTTTGCTGGCACAGGTTAAAAATTATTTTGAAAGACGACTGGAAATTGCAAAAGTGTTTCTGGAAAGTTTGAGAAATAGCATGCTGATATTTATCAAGAACCACTACAATCCGAATATTGCTAGAGAGATAAGAAACATCGATCTCGGAAATGCCGCTTCCATCCCGGAACTCATGGGTCTTGAAAGCGTGATGTGGAAGTGGTTTTACGGGTTGTTAAGAGAGGAACTTGATTTTTTGAATTTTGACTCAAGAGTCTATAGACCTCCTAAAGATAACGGCAATGCTGTCTTGAGCTTCGTTAACTCTCTTCTATACGGGAATGTTACCCATGAGATTTATAACGCGGGTCTTTTTCCTTCCATCGGGTTCTTGCATGAGGTTGATGAGAGAAAACATGCTCTTGTGCTAGATGTGGCGGACATCTTTAAACCACTGATCTCAGCCCATGTTTTACTCGTGGCAGATAGATGTCTTCAACCGGGAGATTTTCAGAAAGTGAAGAGCGGTGTGTATCTAAGTAAAGGGGGTGTGAAAAAGATTATTGACCTTTTTGAGGGGAGAATAAGGACGGTGGTCAATGTTAAGAAGCTTAGAAAGGCTGCGAGCATAAGAACTGCAATTAGAAGCTTCTGTGTTCACTTGAGGGACTGTCTTGTCAGAGGGAAAAAGTTAGAGCCTTATGTCCCGTGGTGATGATAAGATGTACTGCCTCGTAGTTTACGATGTTGACATAAAACGGGTTGATAGAGTTCACAAATTTCTCAGACAGTATCTCTTCTGGGTTCAGAATTCCGTTTTTGAGGGCGAACTGACGCTCAAGGAACTGAGGGAGATAACGGAAAGGTTGAAATCAATCATAGATGAAAGCCATGATAGTGTTGTTATTTACACCTTTAAACACGAGAGCGTCCTCACCAAAATGATCCTAGGACAGAACAAAAATAAATTCTCAAATATTTTGTGATATTTTTCATTAAAAATTTTGATATTCTTGCAGAAAATTAAAGCAGCGCAAGATTTAAATATCTGATCGTAAAAATGAACATTACAGACAAGGGGTTTAAGAAGAACTAGATAGTGTGGAAGCTGGTCTTAAAAGTTTCTACGAAATTACATTCGTGGAATCCAAGTTTAAGAAGAACTAGATAGTGTGGAAGAGGGAAAAGTTATAAAACAAAAGATATTAGAGGAGAAAATAAGTGTTTAAGAAGAACTAGATAGTGTGGAAGCACAAACAGAGTTTAGATATACTTCATTTTCTCGTTGGTTTAAGAAGAACTAGATAGTGTGGAAGTGTGTGGGATTGAGTTTAATGAAGAGATAATAGTGTGGAAGCGTAACTT
>JALVWC010000017.1:43059-43347 GCA_027038505.1 Nanobdellati archaeon | reverse complement strand
CTATCTACTCTAAAAAGATTTCTAACACCTCACATAGAGTCAAGAATAGCCACAAAAAAATAAATAAATTAAATAAAAGATATACTACCGCTTTAAGGCAATTGGTAGACTACGTCAAGGCTACAAATTCTGGAATAGAAAGGTTATAAGAGTTAAAGGTTCTATAGAGAGTGATTCCTCCCGCGAACAACACACCATCTAAAAATTCAAAGGAAAGGTTCTCAACAAATAAACTGACAAGATGCCATACTACTACATGTACTACGTTTTGTATAAAAGATTCTAGAT
>JALVWC010000017.1:0-43049 GCA_027038505.1 Nanobdellati archaeon | reverse complement strand
AAGAATTGCTTATTTTTAAACTGGATAGAGTTTCACTGGTCTAAGCGTGCTCTACATATTTGCTTGATTTGCGGTGTGAGGAGTTTTTTATTTTACCGGAATTTTGTGAGAGGAGGGTTGTGATTTATCCGAACAATCTCGTTCAGTCTACCGAAAAGTATATATAAGATTAAAAACTTAATTTAAAACTAAGTTGGGGGAGAGATCATGGTCTCGCGAAAATCCATTACAAGGGATGATGAATACGAAATATTTGATGACGAGTACGAGGTCATGCCACTTAATCCTCTTCGAAGACTTGAACGGAGACTTGAGGCTCTTGAACAGTCCCGAACACTGGCTAATCTCGAGAAATTTATAGATAAAATTATAGATATGACTGAATTAAACCAGAAAATAATTGAAGAAGTTGTGAAATCAAATCAAGGTCTGAGGGAAGAAATTGAGGTTCTCGTAGGTAAGTTGGAGAGATTGGAGGAGAAGATAGAGCAGTTTGTGGACGTTTTAAAGATGCTTGGAGAGGAGGAAGCGAAGAGTTCTGGAGAGGAGATCTTGGTAAAAGTTTTGGACAAATTCAATGATGTGGCTGAAAAAATAACAGAAAGTAATAATAACATGTTACAGATGTTGGCTTCCATTGAAAAGAGGCTGAAAAAACTCACAACTGAAAATATCTTGCCCCACGGGGGAATTCATAGGACACCACCATCACCCACCTCTATTCCTATTCACCCTCCTAGTGGAGAGATAGGGCCGGGAGGAATGCCTCACCTGCCCCATTCTGGAGGTTTTCCACAACCACAACCACCTATTAAAAAATAAAGTTTGATGTTGCGAGAAGATCCAAATCGTCAGCGCGGGAGGTGATAGCGAAATGGATGGAGAAACCAAAAATGTTCTAACATATCTGGAGTATATAGTTGGGATCATCGCACTGACAATGATAGGGGTAATATTAGGCATGATACCGTATGCACGGTCAATGGAACAAACACTCGTGCTGGTGTCCCTATTGAACTTTTTAGGGATAATCCTTGCGGATGTACTGTTGTTCAAAATTTACAAGGACAAGGTAAGATAATTTTATATTCCTCGGAAAAATTATTATGAAGAGAGGTGGTTGATATGTATAGGAGATACATGGGATCTTGGGGTCGCAGTAAGGGTTTGACTCCAATCATAGCGATGGTGCTGTTGCTGATGCTGGCCATTGCAGCGGGTGGCATATTATTCGCCTTTAGCGGGAAGATGCAAACTGCCATGCAGGAGAGTGTTAACAAACAAGCACTTTCACAGGCTGAAGCTGCCGCAAGAAGGTTACAGATCGTAAGTGTGTATGGAGATAATACTAAATTCAACATATTGGTTAAGAACACAGGTAGTACAGAATGGAACATCACAAAATATGCTACTGTGATGATTAACGGAGTATACAAAAACATAGACCTTGCTAATTCAGACTGTACAACGAAATTACCGGCACCAGATAGGGTGTGTACAATAACCCTGCAAGGTGAAAACCTCGCGTCTTACAATGGTAAGCGCATCACCGTGCGTGTTGATGCACCCGGAAATTCAGACAGTATAACATGTACTGTTGTTGAAGCAGGTTCCGGAAAGTATGTCTGTTCTGAAAAGACATGAAATGGGAACATAATAACAAGTATTAGTAAAAAACGCGAAACTTGGTGATCAAACTATGGTGGTTAGAAGGAAAGGATTGACTCCAATCATAGCGATGGTGCTGTTGCTGATGCTGGCCATTGCAGCGGGTGGCATGTTGTTCGCCTTTGCTATCAAAATGCAACAGAGTATGCAGGAATCTGTTCAAAAACAAATGCTCACGGAGGCTGAAAAGGCAGCTATGAGAGTCGATATAGTAAGTATTTATGATAACGATAGATCAGCAAATACTGAGGATTTTGCAATAGCCTTGAGGAATATCGGAAGTACAGCTTGGAATATGACCCAGTATTTGTCCAATGCCATAACCATTAACGGAGTCCCCGCGGGTATCAAATCATCCACATGTGGTAATGTTAACCCTAACCAGGTATGTACTCTTGTCTTGAACGTAAAAATGGCTGATTACAATGGTGAGGTGATAACCGTTATCGTAAACGCTCCAGGGAACATGGACAGTAAAACCTGTAAAATGTCATGTTCGGGAACCAATAATGAGAACTGCCAATGCATACCGCCTTAACGGAGGTAAGATAAAAATGAAGGCACACAAAGCTCAAATTCAGGCCGTATCTTATGTGTTGGTACTTGGGGTTATACTGGCTACCGTGTCGGCTACCTACTTCTGGGGATTGCCTCTTCTTCAGAAGGGAGAGGCAACATCGAAACTCGAATCGGCAAAGGCTTCGGCTATGGAGATTCAGAAAGCACTTAATGATGTAATAAAAACTGGTGGGCAAAAATCAATAACAATTACTAGTTACGGAATGATAATAATAAAACCCAACGAAAATGCCATAGATTACATCATAAGATCAAAGAAAAGTCCTTATGCAACTAATATCTGGATACCATTGGGAAGTGAAATTCCTCATGGTGTTAAGGGTACTCCGTGGGAAAACTCTACAGCCTTTTTAGGACATGACCAACCCGCTGTGGTGATGGTAAAAGTCGAACCTGCTCAGGGAGAATACATAATTATTTACAGAATAGCTCTCAGGAAGCTCTATGATCTCGATACTGGTGATGCTTATTATTATAATCTCACCGCGGGTGGCAATACTATGGCAATGCCAGGAAATGTTATACTGACTTTATCTGCTGGAAGCGCTACGAGAACTGGGAAACCGAGCGTTCTGGGGGGAGAGGTTATAAACATACCTGTCTATGCTTCGATCGGGAGTGCAGGATAAATAAAAGAAAAAAAGAGGAGAAAAGGTTATTCCTGTGTTTACATGGAGGAAAGCTCAGGTCATAACCCTTGAACAAGTGATGACGTTCAGTATAGGGCTTGTTATGGTCATGACATTGTTGCTCTTTGTTAATAGGCTTTACAACAACATGGCTAGAAATGCCGATAGGGTTTTGGGTGAGGCTGTGTTAACATCCGTATATACGACATCTGCTTATTTAGACAATGAATCAATCCAGAACTATATAAAAATTAAACTTCCGCAGACATCAGCTTTCAGAAATTACAGAATTTATGGTATGGGTCCATACGGTGTTGCAATAGAGTTGCCGCATTCAACAATTTTACTTAGTTTATCACTACCTCATGGTTTTAAAGGCATAATTGGCAGTGTTGAAAGTGATGATGAATATGCAATAGTGGCGACCGGAAGTGGAATAGTATCAACTCCGAGTTATATTAGGATTTCGCCGCCATAATTATAACAACACTTTATTTAATGATTTCTAGAAGTTCTTCGAAGTCTTCAATGACGTAGTCCGACACCACCGCTCCTTTGTACTCCGCACCACCATATTTCGCAAAACATGTTAGCATGCCAACTTTTTTCGCTCCAAAGATGTCAACATCTTCCCTATCCCCTATATAGAGGCATTCTTGGGGTTTAACACCCGCAAGCTCAATGCCGAGTAAAAACGGTTCAGGGCTTGGCTTTCTTTTCCCAGTATCATCCAGAGTTACCACTATCTTGAAAAAGTGGTGCAGTTTCAAGGTACAGAGCCTGAGCCATGCTTTGAGCTTGGGAGCATCCGTTATAATTCCAAGCTTTATACCTCTCCTCATAAGTTCAAGAAGTGTCGGGATGACGTGGGGATACGGTTCAAGAAAGCTTATTCTTCTTTGTCTGTAGGCCACAATCGCGGCAGCGAGTATTTTTGGATCGGGCTCTCCCATGGTTTCCCTCAAGAAATCATCGAAAATGTGTTTATATTCCATTCCGTATTTTTCATAAAGCTCATAAAGCTTTCTCAAGGCTTCCTCTTTCTCAATTTTCAATCCGGTATCTATCATAGCCTCAACGCTCCCTTCCAAACACATTCTCTTGAATCTCAAAAAGTCCACCAACGTATTGTCAAGGTCAAAGAAAACCGCCCTTATTTTTCTTGGCATAATTTTTTAAGGATAAGTCAATATTCTTAAAATTAAGCTGAGAGCATGAAGGAAGGTGAAAATTCGTGGGTCTGCCCGCCATAATCAAGGTAAAGGGTTACAGGCTTGTTAGGAATGACAGTTATGATGAGCCTATTTATTCGGTTGTCCTCGAGGCAAAGGCTAAGAGTCTCTCTACGGCCATAACAAAATGTATGGGAAAAGCAAAACACATAGAAAAGCTCATAAAGGATACGTACGGGCTTATTTATTACGGGTTCGATGTACTGACGCAATTCCGGGAAATGGACGAATGGCATGCGGTTATCCGTGTTGATTATATCCCTGAAGATTTAGGTGGTGACGAAAATTATGAGGAATATGAAAGAACTTTCGGTGAGGATGTGGAAACGCATAGTAAAGAACCATATATCTCTCAGGATACAGATCTTATGGAATCTTTTATGATTTTGAATATCGTGGATGAACTTGAAATGGTATTGCTTAAACCACCACTCTTAAAAGATGTTGTTAATACCGCAAAGGAAATCGGCATAACGAATCCCCTTTTAAAAATATTCCAGCTATCAAAAAAAGGTCTCATAAAAATGGAGAATGGTAGGATCTCACGAAATCTGTGAGAAGTTTTATTTTTTTTACATACTAGTATATTATTTTAATAATGATTTCGTTTCTTTTTTCTTTCATACTCCTCTATAAGTTTTTTAAGCCCCTCGACCGCCATTTGAGTGCAGTGCACCTTAACCGGAGGGAGACCGCCCAACTCGCGCACAATATCCTTGTAGGAGAGCATTTTTGCTTCTTCGATTGTTTTTCCTTTCGCGAGCTCGGCGAGTATATCGCTGCTCGCTATCGCGGCCGCACACCCGAAGGTCTTGAATTTTATATCTTCTATTATCTCTTTATCCTTTTCCCTTCTGACCTTCATGGTAAAAGTCATGACGTCACCACACACGGGATTGCCAACGGTGACCCTTACGTCAGCATCCTTAATCTCCCCTGCATTCTTCGGGTTTTGGAAGTGTTCTATCAGCTTTTCGGAGTAAAGTTCGCTCATCGTGTTGCACCTCTCAAAGTTCGAATCAGTCCCGCCACAGGGGTGATATTGATCTAAGCTTCGAGATCACATCCGGAAATACCTCGAGGAAATACTCTATATCCTCGTCAGTATTGAACCTGCCCGCCGAGATCCTAACAGAACTATGTGCCACCTCTGGCTTCAATCCAATAGCTGTAAGCACGTGGGACGGGATGAGCTGCTTTGAGGAACACGCCGAACCTGTGGAGACCGCTATGCCATAATCATCAAGCATCATAACTATGCTCTCTCCCTCCACACCCTCAACAGAAAAGTTCACGTTTCCTGGCAGTCTCTTTTCAAGGTCCGAAGGCCCGTTAAGATGTACTTTCTCCACTTTCTCCAAGATTCCTTCTATTATCGTCTTCTGGAATCCCCTCAACTTTTCTCTATCTGAATCAAGCTCTTTCATGACGAGCTCTGCAGCCTTTCCCATACCAGCGATCCCGGCAACATTCTCGGTTCCGGAGCGCATGTCCTTTTCCTGCCCTCCACCGTGGAGAAGGGGGTCTATTTTCACACCATCCCTTATGAAGAGAGCACCGATTCCTTTGGGCCCATAAAATTTATGTGCACTGATGGTCATCAGATCAACTCCTAGGCTTTCCACATCCACCCTGATCTTTCCTATCGCCTGACAGGCGTCAGTGTGAAAATATGCGTTACTATTCTCCTTCACAAGCTCGCATGCTTCCCTCACGGGCTCAAGAGTTCCTATCTCATTATTTGCGAGCATTATGCTTACCAGTATCGTGTCATTCTTGAGGGAATCCTCAAGTTCGTTGATATCTATAAATCCCTCCCTGTCAACGTTAAGGTATGTGACTTCAAACCCTTGGTTCTCGAGCCATTTACAGGTGTTAAGGACACACTTATGTTCTATCTTGGTGGTTATTATGTGCTTTCCCTTATCTCTGTTCGCAAACGCAATGCCCTTGAGTGCCCAGTTGTTGCTTTCGGTGCCTCCGCTGGTGAAGTAAACGTTACCGTCCCTGCAGTTTATCATCCTTTTTATGTTTTCTCTGGCAGTTTCAACAGCCTCTCTCGCCTCCCTGCCCCACGAGTGGATATTGTTTGGATTTCCCCATTTCTCTTTTAAGAAGGGAAGCATAGCCTCCAGTACCCTCGGATCAAGAGGCGTTGTGGAGTTGTTATCAAGGTAGACTTTTCTTTTCTCCATACAAATACACCGCATTATAACAGTGTTATATGATTAAAGGGAAATCTTTATAAATATTTCAGAGGAATGCCTCCAGATCCCCCTTTATACGCTTTCTCTCTTCCACCCATTCGCGCACCGCATCCTCCAGCGATTTCTCAAATTTCTCCGCTTTGCATTCCCTCTCTCTTATTTTAACGAATACTGGTGTGTGTACCGCCTCGCCCATTATCACACACTCCCCCGGCTGGAATGTGGTTATCATGTCAAGAGCCTCTCTGGTCAGGGATTCGCAGCTCTCCCGTACGTGATTCAGGTCGTTGGGGTTCGTAACCCTCATTATTATGTGGGTGTTGCATTGCGCCAGTGCTGTGGGGGAAAGGTAATACGGTCTCTGTGAAACGAGGCAGAGACACGCGTAGAATTTCCTTCCCTCACGTGCGAGCGTTTCTATCGGTTCCTTTGCAAGGGCTTCGTACTTGCTGGCTTGAGATGGTGCGAAGTTATGAGCTTCCTCCACTACCAGAAGGAATGGAGGCACAGCACCGTTGATTCTCAACCTGAAAAGCTGCTGGGTTATGAGCCTGACTATGAGCTGCTTGACCGCCATGGATTCCAGATCGCTCAGGTCAAGGATGTAGAGTTTCGAGGGTTCCATCTGAAGGAGGTTTGGGATATTTATGTTTGAGAACACGCCGTAAGACGTAAGCATCTCTACTATCTCCTCTCCCACTTCCTGCTCCTTCTTACTCAGACCGAGGCTGTCCATACACGCAAGGATGTCCTCCGGTGTGAAGGGGCCGCGGTCTCTGAAGAATTTTCCCACTTTCTGAACAAATGTTTTGGCCGCTTTCCTCCTTACGGATGACGTGCTCATATGCACCACCCTGCTTATAAGATCATAGTCCAGCACATCCGCAAGGGAGAACTTCACCTCCGAGCCTCTGAAGACCCGAGTCATCCTTGCGAATCTTTCATCCTCAGCGTAAACCGTGTATTCTCCGTGGGGATCAATGATCAGGATGGCGGGCATTGGATGACCCTTTTCCCCTTTCTTAAGAAGTTCCTCCAGGATAACACCAGCTGTGTAGCTCTTTCCCGCACCGGACATTGCCAGTATCGCAAGATGTTTTCTGAGAAGTTTGGTGACGTTCAGTTTCACCTCCACCTCAGGCTGGAAGAGCAGACAACCCACAAGCAGTCCATCTTCTTCAATCCCCACCATCCTCCGGACATGCTCCTCTGGAGGGATAACAACGGCATCCCCCGGAGAAGGAGGCAGAGCGCATTTCCTGATCCTGATCCCGTCACCCCCTCCGTCCTCAATCTCTCCAATTATTCTTGCGATCCCATAAACAGTTTGGCACTCCTCAACCGGGAAATTGATGGAAGCGTTATTTCCAAATATCTCCCTTGCCACGAGCCTGTCTTCAGCATAAGGGTTGGAAGAGAAGATGTCGACAATAGATGCCGCTATTCTTCTACCGTGCCCTGCAACGACTTCCACGAACTGTCCCTTTTTCAGCGTTTCGCAACCTTCCCTTAATACGAATGCAAACTGAGTTGTTGAAGGCGAGTCTTCTGCAGAAATTACAACTCCGACCGTTTCATCAGGGCTCATGAAGTTAAAGAAGGTTTTCAAGTTTTAAATTTCATTAAGCAAATCTTGTCATTGCTCTGTTTCTCGAAGAAGTGTGAGAAGTTTGGCCAAATGAAATTAACCTTTTACTTTACGGTATGTGGTCCCTCGCATCTCGCAGAGTTCTTCAAGATCAACCAGCACCCTGCCTATTTCTTGGTTTAGATCTCTAACAACGTTATCGAAGACATTTTCGTCGAATCTGTGCTTCAAATATGCCAGCATGTTTCCTGCGCTATCGCCCGTCGTGTTCCTGTAATTTTTTAATTTTTTATAAACTTTATCACTTCATTTTTCTCAGCATCCATGAAATGCAAATTCTTGTTGAATCCCCTTGAGATTCTCTCCGCATTTACCAACTCTTCAATCTCCTTAGATGTAAAGATTCAAAGAGACTCTAAAGGAGCTCGAAATATCCAGATAATCAGAGTGATCCACGTATGCGATCATTTCCATATCTTTTACATAATCCGGCTTAATTCCCAATTCTCGTTCCAGTCCTTTCAGGACAGTGTCGAATGCATTAGGATTCCTCAACACCACCACTCCCTGGGGGAGTGGAGTCCTCTTGCCTGCGGCCAGAACATTTACTTCCCTATAACTCATAACGATTTTATCATCTTCAGTCTCTGTTATTACAGAAAATGCACGTGGATTAATTTTTTTCAAAGCCTCGTCACTTAATCCAGCATTCGGAGGTGTTAATCTGAATTACGTGCTGCCACGAACACATCATAATAAGTTATATTAAATATTTCTTGAAGATGATTCTTATTCTCGTCATAGGCTATTCCCGTTAGATTAGCTATCGGGATATCTCTCCTGAAATGATTGTATTTCGGTTTAACAACTTCTTTCCAGTAGATCTCGATTTTTCCATGTCTTCTGGAGAAAATCCACTCTAACATCGTTGTTTATTATTACAGGTTCGCTATAATCTTTGATTTTAAATGGTTCTTTAAAATACATATACCTTGAACATAATTAATATTTTATTACTAATAAATAAATATTTGTAATTTTTTGGAACTCTCCCAAACCAAACAAAAATTAATCAGGGCATCACTCTCCAATACTCTCTATGTGATTAAACGTATTTGAGAGTGATTCCTCCCGCGAACAACACACCATCTAAAAATTCAAAGGAAAGGTTCTCAACAAATAAACTGACAAGATGCCATACTACTACATGTACTACGTTTTGTATAAAAGATTCTAGATTTTTTGGAAAAGAATTGCTTATTTTTAAACTGGATAGAGTTTCACTGGTCTAAGCGTGCTCTACATATTTGCTTGATTTGCGGTGTGAGGAGTTTTTTATTTTACCGGAATTTTGTGAGAGGAGGGTTGTGGTTTATCCAGGCTATCTTGATATTTCTACAGTAATCTTTATATAAGGGCTAATCCATAAGAAACTAAAGATTACAAAATCGACAAGAGGAGGTGAATGGATAATGGCAAAAAAGGGTATCTCACCATTGATAGCGGTGGTATTGCTCGTGGTGTTTACAGTAGGTGTCAGTGTAATAATCTCTAGTTGGCTTAGTCAGTATGCAAAACAGACAACGCGACGTGCTGGATCAGGTACGGAAAGAGCTGTCGAGTGCGCCAAGGCACTTGTGCAGATAACGGGCGCTAGCGATAGCGGAGTATTCGTGGCAAATATCGGCGCAAGCGATGTCAATGTAACGATGATAAAAGTATATTACGCCAATGGTTCTCTGGCATGCTACGGTACTCCCACGGACGGTCAGCTAAACATCGGTGAAGAAAAGTATTTCGGGTATAACGTTATAGGTTGTACAACACCAGTTCCTAACATTGGAAAAGTAGAGGTCAGTACCAACTGCGGTTTTGGTGACAGCTACGAATACTGATCGTAACCGTAACACTTCTTCCTTTTTTATTTTTTATTTTGAGTGTTCACATAGTTTTAATAATTTCATTTCCTAATCAATTCTATTCTGTAGATCCAACATATCAGCAAACTAATCATGATGAATCGTGAACAACCGCTTTGCTTAATTTTTTGTGTATGAGGATTATCCTGCCAGCTGATTTTTCTGTAGTGGAAAAAATAATAATGCAATCTCCGTGATGATGCGAAAAATTTTTTCCATTTTTTGTCGGGCTTAACTAAGGTTTATGATCAATACAGGCGTAGTTATTGCTGGAATGCTTACCCCGTGTGGTTTTATCACACCGTTGATGATGGGGATTTTTCGATAATTTTTATATATTTATATATGTCAATATTTTAATATGAAAAATCTTGTCAAAATCTTCAAAGCATTAGGTGATGAAACGAGACTGAGAATAGTTGAACTTTTGCTTGATGGAGAAAAATGCGTTTGCGAGATAGTTAGGTATGTCAAAAGAACACAATCAACCGTTTCGATTCAACTAGCAAAGTTAGAGAGCATGGGTATTTTAAAAGCGAGGAGAGAAGGCAAAAAGGTTTACTACAGTATAGCCGATGCAAGAGTGAAGAAAATCTTAGCGAAAGCTGATTTTTCAAAATGGTTTGGAGTGGAGAGAAAGAAAATAAACTGGTATCCAGTCATCGATGAGGGGAAATGCACGGGCTGTGGCATGTGTACTGCGATATGCGGGAGGGACGTTTTCGAATATGATTCTGAAAGCGGAAAATCAAAGGTTAAGAATCCTTACAACTGCATGGTGGGATGCGATAACTGCAGCATCTACTGCCCTACCGATGCGATCTCCTTTCCTCAAAAGAACAGAAGAGAGTTCATACAATCCCTCATAAAGAAATACGGAATTGTGAAGAGGGTTAGGCAAACTCTTGAAGTTCAAGGGAGGTGATACACGATGATGGATTTGATTTATATGATAGTATTGGTTATCACTGGTGCTGCGGTTGGACTCGTCTCGGGATTGCTCGGGGTGGGGGGATGCTTTATAATGGTCCCTGTTCAGTACTTCGTGCTTACCTCTATAGGTATAGACCCGAGTATAGCGATAAGGACCGCGTTCGGCACAAATCTCTCTGTGGTTTTTGTAACCGCGATGAGCGCATCCTTAAGGCATCATAAAAAGAAGGTAGTGTTGTGGAGGCATGCGGTAACGCTTGGAATGGCAAGCTTTCCTTTCGTGTTTATGGGAGCTTACATTGCCAGCATCCTCAGCGGTTTTATCCTTAAAACGATATTTGGTATAGCGATTTTGCTCGGAGCTTTGAGGATGGCAACCGCTCACCCCATAAGGGTTGAGGGTAAGCCACACGAAAACGCTTTGACTTACGTTTTTCTCGGAGCGATCTTCGGCTTCGTTACGGGACTCATAGGAATAGGTGGTGGCGTGCTCATGGTACCTCTTATGGTAATCTTTCTGAATTACCATATGCACGAGGCTGTGGGCACATCTACCGCGGTTATGATTTTTACAAGTATGGCGGGAGTTATTGCATACATGCTCTATGGATTGCATGTTTCCGGCCTGCCGGAGTATTCGATAGGCTATGTTAACCTGTTGCAATGGGTTTTGCTCGCTGGCACGAGCGTTCCGGCAGCACAACTGGGTGCGCATATAGCACATAAGGTCCATCCAAAAGCTCTCAAATGGATTTTCGTTGCCGTCATGATATACATGGCTCTTAAGATGATAGGCGTTTTTTCGTGGATCGGCTTGCCTCTGTAGGGATTAAGAAACGTTACGTGTTAAAAACACTCGAAGAAGCGAAACATAATTTGAAATACCTTTCAAACTCAAAGTGTTGATGTTCGATAGCATTCCTTATTTCCACACAGGATCACGGAGTGATGAAGCGCTCTTCAGAAAATTATAACTACTCGCTCCGTGAACAGCTTTTATCAACTTATCCGCAAACCGTTTGAGCAGGAGTCTGTTGATTCTCCAATTCAGATGAGAGGCACATGAATAGATTAAACTTCGCAGTTTTTTAGCATGCCTTAACTCTGGATAGAGGTATTTATTGAGTAATTGAATATAGAGGTTACTCACATTCTCATTTCTTGTTATGCTCTCATAAATAGAGTATGCTGCAATCTCAGCGCTCCTGTGAGCATAAAATATTCCCTCACCCGTAAATGGATCAACAAAGCCTGCTGAATCTCCTATGAGTAAAATTCTGTCCATTATGGGTCCAGTGATAAAATTACCGAACGGGATGGAGTATGCATATATTTTATCATGATTTAGAGCCAAGTCGCGCAAGAACTCCTTGAAACTATTATATATTAGCTCATTTTTCTTTACAAGCGCACCTATTCCGGCGATCAGCTTATCTTTATTCGGAAAAATCCATCCGTATCCGGAATTAACATAGCCAAAAAATAAAGATGGAGAATTAAAATTATTTGTCTTCTCTCTCTTTAAAAAAGTCTCAAAAGCAACAGCTAATCCTTTTTTCCATTCATTGTTTAGTTTTCGGTGAGATTTAGAAAAAATATACTTTCTCACCACACTTGTAACGCCATCCGCTCCGACTAAATACTTGCAGCTAAATCTTCCACCTTCATCAGTTAAAACATTAATTTTTTCTCCGTCTCGGCGCAGACCTATTACTTTACACCCTTCTAGCACAGTTACACCTGTGGCTTTCACTTCCTCTAAGAGAAAATGATCATAATACAGCCTGTCGGTAAAATAAAATGGATAAGGCATCCTATCTTCATGCACCTTTTCTGATTTCCAGTAAATTTCATACGAATTTGCCTCAAAATTTATCACGCCAGACGTTTTCAAGCTCCTCACATCTTTTTCAAATATTCTCTCCAAAATCTTCAATTGTCTTGAAGGTGAGCAACCCTCCACACAATTTTCTTCGAGGAAATTTCTCTTTATCTAAAAGTGCCACGTTTATACCACTTTTTCCGAGCAAATACGCGCAAGTTGAGCCCGCGGGCCCAGCACCCACAACTATAACATCGAAGCGCTCATTATTCATCATACATCCCCACACTTTATTAAGAACCTAATTTTTAAATTTGGGAAAGCGTTCACAAAGAAATCCAAAGAAATTGGTGGCAGAAGCAAAAAGAGCGGGAACGGACGAAAGCGAGATAAGAAATGCTATGAAAAAGAGAAAACATTCTCCATGTTTCAGCTAGTGTCGGTTCTCAGCAAACTTACCAGAAAAGATGCTGAGGAAATATCCAAGAAGATAAAGTTGGCTACATGGAGAAAAGTGAAAGCGAAATTGAAAAGATTCTATCATCTTTTTCCTTTTTAAAAAGTATTTGAAATAATAAAAGCACCCGAACCACAGAAACCAAAACTAATTGTAATTATGAGCATTAAATACGTTAAAGCTGAGAAAACCAAGAAATCCCAAATCCTTAACCCATAAACCATTCTTTTTTGTCCTACTGGTGCACTTTTGTTTCCGGTAATAAGGATCGGGAAGACGTTCAAGATAGAAATTTATAAATGGGTTTTGCACTTTACCTGTGATTTTTTGGTTACAGCAACTCCTCTCGCGAATGAAGCAATCGCACACAATCCAACATCGTGCTAAAAATTCGGTATCTTGTGGATAACTCGTACTTTTACCCTGCAATTTTATGTTTGTGGAATGGTATAATACCCACATCAACTATAGGACAAGGATTCTTTTAACATTTTTTCCAGTTTTTTCGCGAGAATCTTATCTTTCAAGAAATTTTTTACAGGAAGAAAGAGTGGATTTAGATTTTTAAGCTCTTCAAAGCTTACCCACTTCCATATTTCGCATTTATCCGGTTCTAAAACACGGGCCTCTTTGCTTTTCCACTTAGCAAGATACCAGAGCGTTATGTAATGTTTTCCCTCAGGAAAAACATCATTGGTAATACCAAGAAAATCTACGATCTCGACTTCAGACCCCGTTTCTTCTCTAACTTCTCTTCTCGCACATTCTTCCGGCTTCTCTCCAAATTCTAAGTGTCCTCCGGGTGGCGCCCAAGTCCCAGTTCCGTGTGCACTTTTTCTCTTACCTATGAGAACTTTCCCTTTTTTGATAACAAATAAACCCACACCGACCCTAGGTATTTTTTTCAAAAAACTTCACCTTCTCTAGGTTTTATCTTTGAAACAAATACAAATACCGGATTTCCATTCTGGAGCGAACAAATTAACTATACTTGATCATTTCCCACTAATTTCTCACACCAATTCAAAATTTTAAATTTTTATATTTTGTTTAACATCTCATGAGACTGTCCTAATAACAAAAAATTGATTACAAGAATCACATCCTAGTTCTTTCACATACTAGAAAGAGATAGAGGGTGAACAAGATGCCACAGAAAATTATTGCTCCTGCTTACATCCAATCTTAATTTCATGGGACCAGCTCTTAAATCCCTCCAAGGCCATTAACGCGTCAATGATTTCTATTACATCTTCGTAGGTGTTTTCAGAGCGTATTTTGGTTTTCTTTCCAGAAGAGATTTGCGAAGCTAAATCTGTCTTTCGCCGCCTTCACAAGGCTTTCGGCCGGAGAAATATTTTTCCTTTTTCTTTTCACAACGCCTTTCGAAAGATAATATTCAAATTCGAACACAACCATAAAGCACAACTCTGGTTAGGGTGTCCTCCTAAGTTCTTTCGGCATGGCAGAAAGGTTTCCCACCATCGGGTATTTTTCTGTTCAATTTTTTCAATTCTGGGATTGTAAAATGCAGTTTGATGCCCCCGCCGAACCTGGAGGAGCGAGAGCCAGAGCCTCTTTCCCCATACGAAGTTTGCAATTTACTCTTTAGGTTAGTGAGTCGAAGAACTTTATAAAGTTAGCTCTTCAAGACTTCATAACTTAATTAAAATATAGATCCCATAATTTTTCCAGTTAATATAATTTGATTTATAGATTTTTCATCAACCTTTTCTATACTTATCCGGCTCTAACACTCTCTTCAAATTTTTAAAATGCTCAAGATGAACATATCATTATGCGTGACTTAAATACAAAGGTTGGAGAAAATGAAAAATTAATTTTAACCTACATCAACTATATTGATAACATTTTCAAGGACTTACCCTTTTATGTCAAAATTTACTCCTCAGATGAATACGACCGTGTTCGGCTCATGAAATCTTCCATGGCCCTTAGATTTCTCGGGTATATTCTCTCTAAAAATGATGCAGAACTTAATAATATTCTCGATAATCTGAAATCTAAAAAGCTAATAGAGGAAATAGATTTAGGTTATACCAAAGCTGGATATCATCGAGGGATATTATTGCAGATTACAGAGATTGGACGAGTCTTTGTCGAAGAAAAAAAGAGTAAATTATATGAAAAAATTGAGAAAAATATTAAAGATATCTTTTCGGATGAAAATATGCTGTTCATGTACTATCTGTTTCTACATGAAAGAATACCACTAAAACTATTGTCTACCATTAGAAAGGATGAGGTTAACACTCTTGTATCAGCTGGAATTATTAATGAAATTAATGAGAATGAAGAAAAACTAAAATATGTGAGTCTTCAATTCAAAGAGGATGTTCCTTGGCATTCTCATATCTCGAATATAGATATTAAAAAAGCTAAAGAGTGGTTAAAGAGAGAATGTGAAAAGATTCTTTCTAAAGACGAGATAATGCTTCTAGGATTTTTCTCAGAATGTGAAAGTATTATTCTCGAAAAACATCAAGATTGGAGAATATGGGCCTCCGTAACTCGAAGAACCCGAGAAAAATATGAAAGATTCTTCGACGAGCTAGTGGTAAATTTTTCTTATCTAAAAAAACTCTTCTCCTTTCTAACCCACATTCCAACTGAAAGAGTGGAAAAAATGATTTCGGATCTCGAAGAAAAGGGGTTTCTTGTTCGTGAAAAAAATACATCTTGTGGCTTTCCTGGCTACATTTTAATTTATAGGATTCCAGTCAAATTCCCTTCTAATTTGGATATTACTAAAATAAAACAAAAAGTTAAGGAATATGTATCGTTCTTAGTCAAAGAGATTGATAAAAATTACAAACAGCTCATATTTCTCGATTATCTAACCAAAATATATGATAAGGAAAATTGTAAGTTCTTTGTTAGCTACTCCATGATAAAAGATCTGCTCGAGTACCTCTCCTACACACCACCACAACAATATTCACAGATTTATGTGTTTGAGAAGGATGTCATTCTGATTCATCCAATAGTAAAGAATGAAATAGAAAAAATTCTACAGAGAGTAAAATCTAACATTATTTCAGATTTAAGAACAGTTATTTCCGAATTAATGGAAAAATACAGAAATAGCGTCTTGTATAGCTGTTCCGAAAGACTTGAAAATGACTGTCTTGTTATTAATATAGAGAGCCCTGACCCATTTGTAGGTATAGTAACTTTTATTATAGCACCTTGGATTTCAGAGATCGATATGGAGATGATAGACGAAATTTATAGTAAAAGCACAACAATTAACTTATTTGTTTTTTATCCTACCTACCCGCAGATTAAGAGAATTCTAACTAACTTAGAGAAAATTAATTTGGCAATTGTGCGTGATAATGAAATCCATCTATGGATGCGAAGGAGAGATGAAATATCACATTCATTCTTTTCAGAACTTTCAGAGCAATTCAGAATTATTAGAGAAACAGATACGGATGAGATAGAAAATGATGATCTAGAACGACTTAAAAAAGAATTCCCAAACCTCTGGGAAGTGAGAAACATAATTCCTGAGGCTGAAAAATTACTGAAAGATAGTTTAAGAGAATTTCTCAAGAAAAAATTCGGAAACGATTGGGAAATTAAGGTTAGAGATAGACTAAAACCAGAATTAGCAAACAAATGGTTTGATAAAAAAGAAAGAAAAAAATTGAAAGACTTTATTGAAGCGATGACTTTGGGAGAATTGAAGAATGTTATTGAAGACTCATTTAGAGATTTTATGAAAGAATGTTTTCTGGATAGGAATTTGGTTTTAAGAAGTATTACAATTCTAACTGAAAAGAAAATATATCATCATGGAAGACCCGAGAGAGACATACCTCAAGAAGAACTGAAAAGAGTTCGCATTGCTTATGCGAATTTGAAAGAGCTTATATCTACAAAGAAAGAATAGAAGGCCTAACTTTGCATTCTTCTCTCCCTTTCTAGTTTTCACTTCCTTCGTCCAAATCTTAACCGTGATAATAGAAGCCTCTGTCCTGAGGAAAGGAGAGCTTCCCCGAAACGCGATAATACGCGGAAATGTTCTTAATGTTCTCAAAAAACTTCCCGATAACAGCGCGGACTGCATAATCACCTCGCCACCCTACTACGGAATGAGAATCTACAGCGGAGCTGAAACAGTATGGGGAGGAGATTCGCACTGCGAACACGAGTGGAGAGAATACGTTACCATCAGAAATAGCAATCTCCCGGTAAAGCCGATCTCGAAGATATGTTCAAAATGCGGCGCATGGTTCGGACAGCTCGGACTCGAACCATCAGCAGAAATGTATCTCGATCACCTTCTCCAGGTAACAGCCGAGTTGAAGCGCGTTCTCAAACCCACCGAACTTATGTTCTGGGTTCACAACGATACTTATTCAGGCTCGTGGAGCAGAGCGGAAAGGAAGAGCAGCCCGATCTGATAGCGTTCAGGAAAAATGAGGAGATGGCCGTTGAAGTCGAAACATTTGCCGATCACCCAGAGCAGGTGCTGAGAAATTACGAGAAGAACGTGAAGAGGGGAAGGAAGGTCGTTTTCGTAGTGCCGGATGAAAGCGTGGGGAGAAGAATCAGGAAGATTCTGGGGGAGAGAAAAAATTACGAGGTGGAAGTGATCGATTGAATTTATGGGTTTTGTGGGTTTTCTGTATTTTGTGTGAGAAAAATCCCGCAAGTTTTAAATATGACTCTGCATACAGAGAAAATTATGAAAGCTCATGCCATGCGCGTCACAATTCCAGAGGAACTGGTGGCGGAAGCAAAAAGAATGGGAATGAGCGAAAGCGAGATAAGAAATACTGTTGAAACGTTTTCCATGCTTCAGCTGGTTTCTCTTCTGAGCAAACTTACCAGAAAGGATGCTGAAGAAATATCCAGAAGGGTAAAGTGGGCTGCATGGAAAAAGCTAAAAACAAAACTAAAAAGATAGTTGTTGTAGATGCTAATGTCATAATTTCTTCGCTGATATCCAAAGAAGGTATTACTCAGGCCGTGCTTTCTCTTCTTCTTTCCTTGCGAGGAATAAAGGTTGTTATTCCCGCATCAATAAAAGAAGAAGTTCTAAGACATGCGCATCTGATTTCCAAAAAATCCGGGGTAAGTTTGCATACTCTCAAAAAAGTTTTGAGCGGGCTTTTTTCCAAAATGGACGAAATCGACGAATGCAAATACGCTTCGGAGGATACGGAATTTTACGGAAATTTCGTCAGGGACGAGAGCGATATTCCGCTCGTTATTGTCGCTTACGCCCACAAACCGTGCTTCATACTGACTTACAACAAATCCGATTTCAGGAAGGACAAACTGGAAAGAGAAGATATACACGTGGTAACTCCCAAAGAAATGCTCGAGGTTCTCGGAATGGAAGTAGCGGTGAAGAGCAAAGTGAAAACCAAACGAGGATTCCGTATTTTCAGAAGCATAATGGCGATTTTCAAAAAACGGAAATGATATATTCTTTGCACTTCACTCTCTCTGCAGAGTTTTTCTCCCACTCGTTTAACTCCCTTTCATTGTAGGGATTTTTAGAAAGTGTAGTTTTGCGGAGGGAATGCGATATTGAAAACCATAGAGCCGGATTTCAGAAAGGGTGCGTTCAGAAGAATTTTCGTTTGCGTTACGGGTCACGAGTTTATTGAAGAAGTGGATCTTCAGGGAGAGAAGAGATGGGTGAAAGAAATTCTGGAGGAGTTGAAAGAGAAATAAACAAAGAAAACTACTACCGTTTTTTAAATCTCCTTTAAAGAGATAAACGAAAGCGTTTTCTCCTCCCTGAGCTTCCTGACCTTCATCAGGAAGAATCTCCTGAATTCCTCATCGCTCCACAGCGTTTCCATTATCTCGTCTATTATCTCCCTTCTCGCTTCCATCTCCAGAATCTTTTCCGCATCTTCGGTGAGGGGGAAGAAGCAGCGCCTGCAGACTCTGTTTGTTACAGGATTGATCTCGCCGCATCTCGGACACGTTTTCGGTTTCAGCATCTCGCTCCGCTTTCCTCTTCCTCCATTTCCATTCCGTAGATTTTGAGAATAGCCCTGTCCACATCTCTGCCAGATAAATGCACGTAAACGCTCGCCATATCGCTGTCCTGAACCCAGCCGAAGTATTCCTTCATCTGCGCTTCCGTAAGGAAGTTAGCTAAATGCGTGGCTCTGGCATGTCTGAAAGCATGCGGATTAACTTTTTTCCTGACTCCTGCTCTCTTCGCGATATTTCTTAGAATTATGCGAAGGGAATTGTACGGAATTCTTCTGAACGTGGCGGTTGAAATCCAGAGCCATGCTTCTGGATCATCTCTGAAAGGATGCGTGTTTACCCACTCCGCAAGGTAAGGAACGGAAGAAACCAGTCTTATTCTCCTGCAGCCCGTTTTTCCGTGAACAACCACCACGGCTCCGTATCTGTCGAAGCGAACGTTATTCCTCTTCATGGAAAGAAACTCTCCCACCCTGCAGCCGGATTCGTAGAGAACTGCAACGAGAGCTCTGTCCCTCGGGGTTTTTGCGGCATCTATCATCTTTCTGATATCCTCTTCCGTGAGAATCTCTTCTGGCAGTTTTCTGTTTCTAGGTCCCGTGCACTTTATCCACGAAACCAGCTCTTCCCTTCCGAGCCACCTGAAGAATTTTTTGAGCGCGCGTTTGTAATCGTATTTGGTCCATTCGGTAAATGATAATGTGTTTATCATGGCAACGACTTTCTTGAGATCTTCTTCATCAGCGGCATCAAAATCCTTTCCCAGCCACGAGGCTATTCTTTTCAGGGTGTACACGTACTTCTAACTCTGCCGGTCGTTATCCCCTGAGCGAAGCAGTCGTTGCAGAATTTTTCTATCAGCTCTTTGTTTCTCCGAGAAATACTTGACTGCCTGAGAAGCTTTATGGCAAGTTCGTACTTCTTTCGGAATGCGTGAATATCGCTTTCTACGAATCTTATTTTCCTCCCGCCTCCATATATTGGGGGAGGCTCTGTAAAATGCAGTTTGGTGCCCCCGCCGGGATTTCCAGCTGCGGAGCGGATGGAAATGCGCGAGCTCTGCTCCACAGCATTTGAACCCGGGCCATCGGCTCGAGAGGCCGATATCCTTGCCTGACTAGACTACGGGGGCGAAAGAAAGTTCAAAAAATAACTAATTAGAAATTATTTTAAAACTTCACCTTTATTTCCTCCCCGCACCCTCCCTTTCTTCTGCAGGTAAAAGAAATCTTCTGTATTCCGCTATCTCATTCATGAAATCCTTATGAGTAATCATTACTGTCCTGCAACAGTATCTTGTTATTCCCAGCTCATCAAGAACCTCCGCTGGTTTCTTACCCTTTTTGATCTCTTCCTGAAATTTCTCCCACTTATCGGCAAGCACCTTTCCGCATGAAAAGCATCTTATGGGAATGATCATCTCAGACACCTCCAACAGGAAATGAAATGGAAAGGAAAAGTGTGCCCATCACCTGTAGCTTGTCTGTCTGATCCTCCTTGCACCCTTCTTGGATCTTGAGGGCTTGTGGGGTTCTGTCCTCCTTGGATCATAAACAAGCATGCTCCTGTCATACTCGAGGAACTTTCTCTTTATTGTCTCGCTTTTCGTTACCCTGATTATGGCTCTTGCTATAGCCTGCCTTGCCGCTTCTGCCTGAGCGTTTATTCCACCTCCCTGCACCATGACATCCATATCAATGTTCTTTATTTTGTCCTTTCCGGCCAATATGATGGGTTCCATTATTCTAAGCTTCAGCAGCTCCGGTTTGTAAACATCGAGCAGCACCTTGTTTATTCTGATTATGCCTTTACCTCCCTTAACATACGCTCTTGCTACCGCGGTTTTTCTCTTACCGACTGTAACGAACGGCTTCATAAGATCACCACCTTGCACCCAGCCATCTTGTGAGCTCCTCGACTGTTATATATTTTCTGTGCTTCAGTTTATCTGCAGTCCACTCGAGTCTGAGCTTCTCAATATTTTCAAACTCTTTGGGCACACCGATGAAAACCTTAACCCTCCTGTAAGCTTCTCTACCTCTCCTTGTCTTGTGAGGAAGCATGCCCCTTATGGCTCTCCTGACTATTCTATCAGGCATCCTGGGGAAGAATGGACCCTTGTGCCTGTCGCCAACTTCCCTTCTTGTTTTGTATTTCCTCTTTATGTTGTTTTTATTACCGCTAATAACCGCCTTCTCAGCGTTAACTATAACTACGGTCTCTCCTTCCAGAGCCTTCTTAGCAGCAAATGACGCCATCCTACCGAGGATTATATCGGTAGCATCTATAACTATCATAAACTCACCCTTTCATTATCCTAACATTGCTGCCAGTGGGATTTTTCTTTATAAGCTCCTCAATACTCATCCATCTTCCTCCCGCTTTCTCCAGCTTCTTTATGGCAAGTGGAGATGCTTGGAAAGACGCCACTGTGATTTTTTTTGTAAGCACGCCCCCTCCCAGGAGCTTACCGGGTACAACAACAACCTCTCCCTCCTGGCAGTACCTTTCAAGCTTGCCCACATTAACTGGCTTCTTGACTCTCCTCGGTCTTTCCAGCTCCTCAGCAACCGCCCTCCAAATGGGTGCTTTGTTCTCAATACCGGATTTTTTCAGCGTTCTTATCAGGCTCCTGAGCACAGGATTTGTCGGACCTGTTGGCTTCATGACCTTTTCACCTTCGGTGAATGTTTTGATTGGTGCAGGGGGTGGGAATCCCGGCACTCCTGCCTCGTGCAGGAGCGCTTCGAACCCACGACGGGCCTGCGCCCACCGGATTTCTTAGCAGGATAACAGGCCCCTTAAGTCCGGCGCCTTTGACCTCTCGGCCACCCCTGCACAGAGCACAGCCTTACTTTTTAAGCTGAGCTTTAAATTGATTTTCAAATTCCTGCAGTCTTTCCCTTATCCCGTTGATAGCACTCAACACCACCTGTGCAGGGGTGAGACCACAAACGCTTTCTATGTTGAATATGATTCTTGAGGGGTCACCCACAACCTTTATTTTACCGTTGGATCTCTCCTCACATAGCCCGCAGAGATCGCAGAGATAAGGGTCTTTCAGTACGGCTTTGCCATCTTTTATCTCCAGAGCCCCCCTCGGGCAGAGCTTTGATGCGTTAGCATTACCATCAAGCTCCTCGCTCTCAATGACGGGGTAATACTGATAACCCACAACCGCGCTCTGCCATCTTGCGTGCCTATCCGCCCTATCGAGTATTGCAACCGCTTCCAGCTCTATTTCCTGACCGTCAAGCAACTTGACGATTATCTCATCACCATAAACAGGCCTAACATCCGGATTTGTGGCTTCAAGATCTCTGGCGTAAACAACACACGGGCCCTTCTTCTTCAACACGAGTTTGACCTGACACTTCATACATCCTTCTCCTTTGCAGTCACACTTCTCTCTGGGAGTGTAGCGAAGTGGGTCAAAAGTCAGGGGTATGAGCCCTATCCTATGGGCAAGCAACTCGTTGTAGAGGGCTGAAGTGTTCTTGACAATATCGACATACTCTATAGCCATAACGTGCACTTCCGAATACGTTGCCCTCCTTATAGCGTTAGCTATCGCCGGATTTATCCCGCCAACCTCAAATCTTATCCTCCCATTATCACTTTCAATAATCTTGATATCAAAAGATGAAGAAGGTGTTCTCGCCCCAGCCATTCACATCACACTCTCCTACCTCTCCTTCCTCCGGGTTTTCTCGTGCGGTCGTGAGGGATTGGTGTTACATCCTCAATCTTTCCGATCTTTAAGCCTGCTTGTATAAGCGCTCTGATGGCCGGCTGCGCTCCAGGACCCGGGATTCTCGAAAGGTGTCCTCCCGGCGCTCTAACACGAACATGTACAGCTGTAATGCCCTTTTCAAGAGCCTCCTCAGCCGCTCTTTTGGCAGCGAGCATAGCTTGGTAGGGAGCACCTTTGAGCCTGCCCTTGTCCGTAACGAATCCTCCGGAAACCCTGGAGATCGTATAAGCCCCGGTTATATCCGTTATATGTACTATGGTGTTGTTAAAGCTGCTGTAAATGTGCGCTATCCCCCACCTTTCCTGCTTCTGTTTTTCTGTGGCCATGAAATATCACCAACTCGCTCTACCTTATTGGTTTTGAACCTCCACTTCCTTATCCTTGAAATCAGCAAAAATACCAAAGCCCTTTTCATACATTTCCTTTATTGGAGAGTTGGGATGGAAATCTATGGTGTTTTCCTCATCTCTATGAACTATATAGCTGGGAGTCACCACCCTCTGTCCACCCACCATGATGTGCCCGTGAACTATGAACTGCCTCGCCTGTTTTATGGTTCTTGTCAATCCAAGTCTGTAAACCATCGTCTGAAGCCGTCTTTCAAGGAGATCCCTAACTGTTATGCTGAGGATGTCATCAAGAGTTGCGTTTTCATCAACGAGGCCCATTTCATAGGCTTTCTTTATGAGGGATTTTTCCTCCTCCTCGTTTGGATTTGCTATAAGGCTCCTTGCCCTCCTTCTGAGCCTTCTCACAATTTCCTCCGCTCTCCTTATCTCCTTTTTCCTCCTTAACCCATACTGTCTCATCAACTTTCTCTCTTCTCTGATCCTCTCAGCATCCCACCTCTTGCGTGGCGGTTTCCATTTCCTCCTTATCCTTCGAGGATCTCCCATATCGATCACATCATTTCTTCTTTCTTTGCACACCAACGGTCATACCTTTCCTGAACCCTGTCCTTGTACGCTGCCCCCTGACCGGCAGACCCATCTGGTGTCTTATTCCCCTGTAACACCTTATACGAATAAGTCTATTTACGTCCTCCTTAACCTGAAGCTCGAGATCCGTGCCGATTAGGTGCATGTCCTTTCCATTTTCTCTATCTTTTCTCCTGTTGAGCATCCAGGCAGGCATCCCGTATTTCATAGGATTTTTAAGAGCGTCTTCTATCTTCTTAATCTCCTCCTCACTGAGTTCTTTCAACTTCTTGCTCTCATCTATGCCGAGAAGCCTGACAAGAGCTCTCGCAAAATTATAACCGACACCCTTTATACCCTGGAGTGCCATGTAAACGTAATAGTCGCCGTTGAGATCCGTACCCGCTATACGCACTACCTCTTCAGCCCTAACCTCTCTCGCTGCCATGACCTCACACCATATAGTTTTAACATAATTAACGGCAATGCTCTCCTCAGAACCGGCCGGATTTATGCCCCCAGCAATCCTTTTCTGGAGGCCACCGGACCAAAGTTCAAATGAATGGTCTTAGCATCAAAAACGTGACAATTTATACTCACGTAAAATTTAAAAAGTTATCAATGGCGCCGCGGGCAGGATTTGAACCTGCGCGCCCTTGCGGGCACCGGCTCTCAAGGCCGGCGCACTACCAGGCTATGCGACCGCGGCACAGTAAAAGCCTGTTTAGTTCCTTTATTGAAGCTGTATTTTTAAATTTTCTTTTTCCAGATCAACCGAGGTGTTCAAGTTGAAGTGAACACCTCACACGGATCTCATTCCATCGTTTCACTCGCTTACTTCTCCATATCCAGAGTGGTTGCACAACGGCAGATGGTCATCTTCAAAAAAACGGACATGCAGGGCAGAAGTCGGCGGGAGGGTCTTGATATCCTGCCTTTATTAGTTCTATGTAGGCAAACATATAATCTGTCATACTTAAGGTAATTGTTGGATCTGGTATTGGAAAAATCTTTAAAGTTTGAGATCGTGCTTGAACCCCGCTTCTTCAGCTTTCTTCAGTTCCCATGCGTCCTCAAGTAACATATCCGGCACGTCTCCATCAAGCACTGGGAAAGCAAGCTTGCATTTCTCACACACCAGAAACATACCCTTCTCAATCACATCCCCCTTACACTTCGGACAGGCAAGGATCTCAAGCAGTCTCTCATCAACACCCATACACAAACACCTCCAAACCAATAAGTTCTGAATTTTTTATTATTTTATTCGCTTTTCTGAGTCTTCCACAATTTTGGATAGGTGTCCTTCTCCATTATGACTCTTTTTATGGTGCAAGCCACGCCTTTCTTTCTGTTTGCCATCCCCTCGGCGCTCATTTCGGCTTTACCAACTGCAACAAGCTCGCCCTTCAGACTCATTATCGCAACCGTGTCTCCTTTCCTTATGGTGGGATCCACCATTGAGATCCCGCCCACATGGAGCTGAGCCCCATAGCATATGGGTGAGATGGCGCTATCCTTAATCAGAACTTTCTTAACATCCTTCAGGAGATATTCCATTGGCAGCACAACCTCTCGTAAAAGCGAGTCATCACCTTTTTCCTTCCAAAGCACGTAAGCATCAACCAAATCCTGAAGATAGTGGGATTTATCCTCGCTTATGTGTCCCACCGCAATTCTCCTCAGTTCCTGGAGGTTTGCATTCACACCCAGAGTCTTGCCTATATCAACGCATAACCTTCTTATGTAAGTGCCTGCTTCACACTTCACACGCAAGAGGACGTATCTTCCCTCCATTTCAAGAACCTTTATGTGGTGTATTTTTCTTTTTCTTGGTTTTCTGGCGACAGCACTTCTGACCGGAGGTATCTGCGTTATCGTACCCTCAAATCGCTTCACAGCATCCATCACCCTCTCGGGCTCGACATCAGCGTGCAGTTTCATCAGAGCAATGTATTCCTTATCACTTCTTGCAAGTATCTGTGTGATCTTTACGCTGTGGTTGAGAAGGATGACTAGAACTCCTGTGGCGTTTGGATCAAGAGTGCCTGTTTGACCCGCTTTTGCTATGCCAAGAATTTCTTTAACCCACGCAACGACCTGGTGGCTTGTGGGCCCGCGCGGCTTGTCGATTATGACGGCGCCATACTTCAAAAGCTGCTCAACTGGCCTTTCGTGAGGATAATACCCATACTTTTCCGATGTTTCCACCTTTTCTCTCACAAGCAGCATGCAGATAGAAGTAGAGGACATCTTTTAATAAATTTTTGAAGGTTAGACCTCTATTTTAATTCTCTTACTCATAAGATCCTCAATGCCAGCTTCCTTTATAGCGTTCAGCACTTCCTCGTCGCTCGCATCTTTATTTATTTTCACCTTGTAGGGTGTCGGTTCAAGATGTTTTATGTTGCACCTTTTTCTTCTCGCGCCGGTAAGGCTTTTTGGGCCAGTGATCATAACGAAGTTATCATCTATAATATCTATCACAACACAAAAGCTCCCCGCATCTCTTCCCGCATTTTTAACGCAGACCCTACCCACCTCAAGCATCACAATCACCCTCTCCATTTTATTCATTAAGTTTTATGACCGCCTCGACTATTTTTTTCCTGAGACAGGATGGACAGAGTACACCTCCGTACATCCTTTCGGGTCTTTTCTTTGTTTTTGCGAGACTTTTGAGGGTGTATGGCCTCTCTCTGGGCACGCCACTAAGAACTGTGCCACACAGTCCGCATTTTACAAAGTTAACCTTCTTCTCAACCCTACGAATTACGAGTTTTCCTCCTGGGGTCCTTACTCTTTTCCACTTACCTCCTCTGAGTGATGGCCTCATTTCATCTCACCTCAATCCACACGAAGCAGCTTTCTGAAAAACATCGATGCAGGGATTGATATGATTATGTAGAGCCCTATTATCCCCACATCGCTTCCCACGAAGGGTAGCGGGAATGGAAGTTTGAATGTCGCATTGCCGTACAGCCGCTTTAGGATCGGGAAAACAACTATGATTATCGCGAGGGTGCATATGAGCTGTTTCTGTGTTAGACTCATCTGCTCGCCTAGGAGACTCATATTTTTTTCAAGCAAATCTTTTAATTCTTTTTCATCCCCGCGTTTTCTAGCTTCCCTCATCCTTTTCTGGTAATCCTTTGCTTTCCTTTTGAGCTCTTTCGCCCTCTCAATGTCTATGACAGACCTATAAATAAGGGGGAATAAAAACGCCATGAAAATTGAAAATGCTGTCACGCCAATCAGAGGATCAACGGAGGATAAATATTCAAAGATATGCATCCTTATCACTCTCCCGTCATCATTTTCCTCCTCTAGTAGCTGAGCTCATGAGCTTTCTCACAAGCGGGTGAGCATCCTCAAGCTGCTGAACGGCCAGCATTTCATACATGTTGTACACTATCATCACGGCAAGCAAGATTGCCGTACCTCTTACAAGCGCTCCCATGAGATCTGCTATAGCTGCAAGAAAGCCGACAAAAGCTCCGCCCATGATTGCGAGCGGCGTTATGTACCTGTCAAGAACCTTCTCAATAACCCTCGGATCCTTTCTGAAACCCGGTATCTGCAGGCTTGCAGCCTGTATTTGTTCAGCGACACTTTTAGCATCCATACCCGAGGTCATAACCCAGAAGTATGAGAACAGGGCGGTACCAAAAATCATTATCAAAAGATAAATAATAGCTCTGATTAACTCTCGGGTGGTAATGCTCCCGTAAATAAGGGAAATCATAAAGTTGTATGGAGGTGTGATGTAATACACCAGTCCGCTTTTCGGACGACCATGCTCGTCAAAACATCCCAGCGGACCGCACCTCAGGGAGAGGGAGCCTTCAACGGGATGAGCAATCATCTGGCCCGTCATCTCTATGTTGATGAGGAGTGCTGTTACCAGAATAACGGGTATGACATTGGTGTAAATGAATCGCAGCGGCCATTTTCTTCCGAAACCTCTGAGTGTCCCAAAAGCAAGAGGTATCTCGACCCTCATGCCCTGGGCAACGACCGCTATTATGAAGATCAGGAATGTTGTTATTATCGGCACGAGGAGTACCCATTGCGGGTTACCCTGAATCAGCATCTGAATGAAAGCGAGAAGTCTTCCTGCATAATACTCGCCGGCGCTTTCAAAACTGAACAGCTTTATGAAAAGTTGTCGTGAAATCCCTCCGACAATGAAAAGTGAAATTCCGCTACCGAACCCCCACTTGCTCACAACCTCATCCATGAAAATGACCAGCCACCCGCCTATGCAGAGCTGGAGGATCACCATGAAGGTGTTCCAGAGCGTGTATTCAGCCGGCTTTATCGGCCCAAAGAGTACCCATGCGGTCGCTTCCATCACTGTTATTATAATGGCAAGAAGCTTCTGTGCACCTTGGAACATAATTCTGCCATGTGTCGTGTTAAGATCCCAGTTAATTATTCTTGCCCCGACCAGCATCTGCAGGAGAATGGACGCTGTTACTATCGGACCTATACCGAGGGTCATTAGGCTACCTGTCCTTGCCCCGAGGAGCATCTCCCACTCAGCAAAGCGCTCCGCAATTTCGGGACTTATACCGTATACCTTTATTTCTATGAGGATAAAATAAAGAATGAGAATTATGCCTGTCCACTTGAGCCTCTCATTAAGCGTGAGCTTTTTTTTCGGGTGTTCCACTCCGGGCAGAAGTTGAAAAATACTCTCCCAGTCCATTTTGAACAACCTTGAAGGTACTACTCGGCGGTTGGTGCAGCCTCGATAGCTTCTTCACCCTCATCTTGAGAGATGGACACGATCTTACCTCCAGCGGCTTCAACTTTCCGAATGGCTTTTTGGGTAACTTCAGCTATCCTCACCTCTACGGGGATGGTAATCTTACCCGCCCCCAATAGCTTATCGTAACCTGCCTTTTCCAGATCAATAGAGTAAACATCACCCTTCTTTTCCGCCACGCCCATGGCCTCAAACCTTTCAAGATGGAGTTCTAAATCTCCAACATTTATGTATTTCTTCTCCCTGATCAGAGATTTGTGTCTTGTAAAGCCTTTATCAGCTCTGCCAAGCGGGAGTTTGCCCTCGGCATACAGCATTGTAAGCTTCTGTTGTCCTCTCTTACCCATTCCGGCATTTCCCTTACCTCCTCTCGAACCCTTACCCCTGTGTTTCTTTTTTGATCCCCAACCGTGTGTCTTTGATCCTCTGAACTTATTGGCCTTCCTTTTCTTCCTCCGGACGACCATCATCACCCACCTTTCTATACCATCCGTTTTATCAGATCGTTTATCTTTTCCCCTCTGTAACCGAGAGCTCCACCCAGTTTAAACGGTTTCTTTATTCCCCTCCTTTCGTACCCCTTTCTGGGAGGAGAAAGACGGAATACCGGCTTCAGACCGGATTTTTTGAGCCCAACTTCCTTTATCTTCTCGACGAGCTCATCAACCTTTTCAGGAGGTACTCTACCTCCATGCTCGAGCTCGCCTCTTTTCCCAACTAGCAGTCTGAGTGTTTCTTCATTAATCTCTCCCCAAGTAACGTAGTCCTTTACCTTGAAGATCATACCCTCGTATGAAGATGTCTTGGGCACAACTGTGCAGTGGTGTGGCTTATTAAGGTTGAGAAGTTTTAGTGTCCTCTCTATTTCTTCCCTTACTCCGACAGTACCTCTAACCCTCACCACAGCGTACATCACACAGCACCCTGAACCATTCCCGTCTTTTTGACATCTTCCTCTGTGATCTTCATCTTGTTAAGGTTTTTAAAGGCTTTAACAGCCGCTCCTACAGAGTTAAGTCTCGTTCTCGTATCTCCAAAAGATTTTGACCATACATCTTTGATTCCAGCGAGTCTCATAACTTTCTTCAATTCATCCCCTATGACAAGACCCACACCTTTAGGAGCGGGCATAAGGATAACCCTAACGCTTCCCATCTTGCCCTCGGCTTTGAAAGGAATGGAGTGCGGCGTTCTGCAACCACATTCCCACGATCCACAACCCCTCCTTACCGGGAAGATGTTGAGCTTTGCATTTCTTATTGCTTTTTCTATAACCTCTCTCGCACTCTTCCCCCTTGCCACACCGAACCCTATAAGGCCGTTTTCATTGCCAACTACCGCAGCAGCATGAAGGGTTCTTCTCCTGCCGGATTTGTGCATCCTAACCGTTGACCTTACAGGCACTCTTCTCTTACCACCACCTTTACCGCTAACCCCACCTATATTTATGAGTTCCTCCTTGAGGTCAGGTACGAGATAATCAACGATTTCGGCCTCCCTTATAACGTATCCTTTCTGGAAAATTTCCTCTATCGACTTAATCTTTCCTTCCTTCACCATCCTCCCAAGCTCGGTCCTTGGCACCCAATCCTCAAGAGACACTTTCGCCCGCATGAGCATCACTCCTTCTTACCAGATTTCTTCTTTTTTCGTGCACTTCCTGTTTCGGAAAACCTCTTATCAATATTTTCCTTAACCTTTTTGAACATTTCCACAACCTCATCGCTTATATGTTCTCCTCTAATCCTGCTATCGTCAGGTATCTTATCCTCTGAGTGGGGGATTTCAAGACCAGCGTCAACAGCCCCCTTGAGCACAACAAAGATCCTCGCCCCCTTTGTGGCAGCATGCCTGCCAATATCGAGTACAGCCTCCTTTATTCCCTGCTGCAGCGCCATTTTACCTATAAGATATCCGGTAAGGTAGGCTGCGGGTGTGTTCTTGAATGATGAGTGTTCCCACCCGTATTCAGAAAGCTTCTTTGAGGTTATCATAACTCTTGTCACGTCTCCAGCAGGATTGAACTCCCTTATGTGAGCGATTATCTGTGTGTTCGTTCTCCTCACGGTGAGTATGGGCTTACCACTCTTCACAAGAGCAAGCCTTTTTCTATAGTCTGTCTTACCTTCCCTCCTTCTCCTGAACTTCATGACATATCCCGTTCTAGCCATACCCATCACGCCTCTGCTTCTTTGCTTCTCATCTCCTTCAGCTTCTCAACCCTCTGAAGAAGGTGAGCCTTCGATCTGAACATACCACCCTTAGCATGAGCATATAGCATCCTGTATTCAGAGCGGGTTATCTCTCCCCTGTCCCTGAGCTCCCTCAGAAGTCTCCTCAGAGCGCGGATTCTGATCATCCATGCGAGCTTTCTCGGCATTCTCGCAGTTTTTTTGCCCTTTCTTGATCCATGCCCCCTTCTCCTGCCCTTCTTCTTCTGCATTTTTATGTATTTGGCGCGTGCTGTACTCACGCCCTGCTTGGGCAGCACTCCTATCTTGCCCTCCCTTATAAGTCTTCTTATGTCATCCTTGGTGATAGCTTCCGCCACCTCATCCACATGCTCTGGATCAATCCACACCCTGTGGATCCCACACTTAAGTATCTGTGCGGCCATCCTTTTCTGTGTTCTCAAATTCATTGCGATCACCACGCCATTAATTATTCACTGGCTCTATATCCCTCTGCTGTGTGAGGATAATGGCCTCCCTTGTATAGGCAATCCCACACCTTTTGCATGAATAAATAGTGACACCTTCAATTTTCAGCTCTCTTGTTAGAGCTCCGCATGCAGGACAGATTCTTTCATGAAAGTGAACGAAAGGTATTTCGATGATCATGACTTCTCACCCTTTTTTGTTTTGGAAGCTGGGGAAGATCTGCCGGATCTCTTTCCACCTTTCTTGGCGGATGTTTCGGAGCGTTTTTG
The DNA here is from genome assembly GCA_027038505.1 of Nanobdellati archaeon. Taxonomy (GTDB): domain Archaea; phylum EX4484-52; class EX4484-52; order EX4484-52; family WAPT01; genus WAPT01. Next base: position 11,659 of record JALVWC010000017.1, on the reverse strand, counting down.
GGGTTTGGTGCTCTTTTTCTTTCCTCCCTTCTTCGCCTCCTTTGTTTTCTCCTTCGATTTTTCAACACCTTCTTTATCTTCCTTTTGCTGAGCAACAGGTTCCTCTGCTTTCTCCTTTTTCTCCGGGACTTTCTTCTCCTCTTCCTTTTTCTCAGATTTTTCTGCTTTTTCCTCCTTTGTTTCCTCAGCCTTTTCCTTTTCTTTCTTCTCCTTTTCCTCCTCCCTTCTCTTAAGCTCGAGATAAGCTCTCCTCTTTATTCTCGGGTTGAGCACCTTTATTCCGAGCTCTTCAGCTTTCTTCAAAATTTCCAGTCTCTTTTTTGTGCCAACGCACGAAGCTATTCTCACAGCCTCATTTTCCTTGTCTATTTTCTCGAGATCAGCAGGATTATACACAAGCACTTCTCTATAACCTGAAGGGTGAAGGTGTCTTGCTTCTCTCGGACCTCCATAACCAGCGCATGGCATTTTCGGCTTTCCAAAGATCCTCTTTCTCATCTTATTCTGTATGCCTTTAGGCCTTCTGTAGCCGCTTCTACTGAGTTTCTTTATCCTGTCAGCCAGATATCTCCTAAACTCAGGTTTCCTTTTCTTGACTTCCTCCCTGAACTTCACAAGCTCCTTCATTGCCATAGATCATCACTCCTCTTCGGCTTTTGATAGATGTATATTCCGTCAAAGAAGATCCTCGGATCTCTATTAGCTCTGTACTTGCACGCCTGCTCGATATTGGCAGCTGTCTGTCCCACCTCCTCTATGTTTATTCCCTCCACCGTTATTTCTTCCTTGTCTATCTTGACCGTGACGTTTCCAAAGATCTTGGCCTTTCTTATCCCCTTCTCACCCATGAAGTTACTTATGATTATGTAATCACCCTCCTGCTTTACGTTCATGGGAAAGTGTGTGTAAACTATCTTTAACTTTGCCTGAAAACCCCTCACGACACCATACATCATGTTTTTAATGTGAGAAACCCAGGTCCCGACTATTGCTTTGTCTTTCCTTCTAGTGGAATCGCTGATCACGCTCACAACACCATCAGCTACTTCAACCCTCACCCTCGGGTGAGAGAATACTCTCCTCAGCTCGCCTTTGGGACCCTTCACCACGAGCTCTTCATTCTCCAGCCTTACCTCTACACCTTCGGGAATCTTTATTTCCCTCCGAATCGCCATGACTTCCTGCTTTTGCTCCGCCATAACCGACCACGCTTCAGCATTGAATGGGATTAGATGGATGAATATGAAAGTTATGGTGAAATGCCAGTGTCACCTAATAGACATAAGCCAGTAACGCTCCTCCCTTTCTACCTTTAACCTTCGTGTGGGCAACAACGCCCTCGTCAGTTGTGACTATAAGTATTCCCACCCCGGCTGCCGGGAGGTACTGTTTTTCCCACATGTCGAACTCGTCCTTTTTAACATAAAATCTTGGCCTTATGGCATTACATCCATTTATTCTCCCCTTTAACTCTATCCTGAACTTTCCACCCCTTCCATCATCGATATACTCGAAGTTGCCTATATAGCCGTGTTCCTGCATGACCTTCAACACGTTTTTCACAAGGTTAGACGCTGGGACTACGCACTCCTTCTTTCCAACCTTCTCGGCATTTTTAATTGCTGACATGACATCAGAGAGCAAATCATGTCTCATGGTTGCGCACCTCACTCAAGCTTTTTCCATCCCATCTCTTTGGCAACTTCTCTAAAGCACTGTCTGCAGATGTTCAGGCCGTACTTTCTTATCAGGCCCCTCCCCATCCTACCGCATCTTATGCAGCGTGCTGTAGCATAACCGGTAGTTCTTTCCTTTCTGGAGTTGTGCCTGAGCACCTTCTTGAGCTTTCCGGGTTTGTTTGTGTAAATCTTTAGAGATTTTGTGTAGTGGCCACCCATATACCATCACCTTACCTCAACAACCTCTATACCAAACCTCTCCTTCATGAAGCGAATGGATTCCTCTCTCCTTATTCTGTGGTGCTTACCGATCCTTGCTCTCCTGAGTCTCCTTCTCTTAACTCTGAAGCCGGGTCTTTCAAGCTGTATGGCGACATCCATCCCGAAGATACCGATGGTAGGGTCATACTTTATACCGGGAATATCGAGGTATTCCTTTATCCCGAAATTAACGTTACCCTCATCATCAAAGCTTGTTATCTTAAGTTTTTTATCCACAGCTTCGAGGAGCTTTTCTGCAAATTCTTCAGCCTCCCTACCACGGATGGTGACCTTAACACCGATCGGAAGACCCCTTCTTATACCAAAGGTCCTTGCCTTTCTTGTGGCCTTGGTCTTTACGGGCTTCTTACCCGTGATTCTTTCTAACAACCTGTACGCTTTTTCCACCTCAGCAATAGGGTCCTTCACTCCTATGTTGATAACAACCTTCCCGACCCTTATCTGCCTCATTGGATTAGCATCCTTCTTACTCTTTTTATCCTTACCCTCCGTCCTTACCTTCGCCACAGCCTGATCTTTGGTCATAATCATCACGCTCATCACTCTATCGTTATCTCCGGAGTCTCATCACCAACAACGAAGACGTAATCCGCTGGAGACGTAACACTGCCTTTCTTTGTCTGGAGGGTTATCCTGTTGGGGTCAAAACCCCTGATTATTTCGATCTTTTCGACCTTGCCCATTTCTCCTGCACGCTTACCCCTGTAAATCATGGCAAGCTTGCCTTCCTTCATCTTTATGTGCTTCAGAATCTTCTGGTCGGGCAGGTTTATGAGGAGTGAGTCCATCGTTTTGTAAACATCCTCGACAGGGTTGCACGGATCCTTAACTCTTATGAGTATGTTTCTTCCATCATGAAGGTTGAGCTGGATATGCCCACCATTCACTACTGTCTTGTTCATTATCCTGCACAACTTGATGTTTGCCTCCTTCTCGGGAATTTCAACCAGCACGAGCTTCTCCTTCCTTGGCAAGACTCTAAGGTGCACACCAGCATCAGGTAATGATATAACATCCATAATTCCAACTCCGAATCTATCATCCTTCCTTACCACACCATCCACGATGACCTTACCAGCGGAAAGTATCTTCTTTACTTCCCTCGTATTTCTTGCGTAGCCGAGCATATCTCTGAGTATAATCCTGAGAGGTATAGCTCTGCCGTGCGGGTGTCCTCCTCCCGTTATCACGGGTGCGAACTTCTTAACCTTCACGGGTATGCTGTAACATGGAGGAGTCGCGTATCTTTTCAAGTGTGGCATCAGCTACTCACCTCTTTTTCAGGCTTGGCGGAGGCTCTTTTCTCCCTAAGTTTTTTAAGTCTTTTTTCATCTTCTAAGTTAAGATCGATTATTTGTAGGTTCGACGGATGGATTGGAACGAGCACCTCGCTTCCGTCGGTTTTCTTCCTCTTCACTGCGTCAACATAAACTTTGATTTTCTTGAAATTTACTCTAACCACTTTGCCTTCAACACCCTTGAAGGAGCCGCGCATAACTCTAACAACATCACCTTTCCTGACAACAACATTGCGTGTGTTGTACCTTTCCCTGAGCTCCTTTGAGATGTTGACTGATAGGAACTTTTTTCTAATATGAAGTGGAGCATTTGCTATATACTTCCTCTGCTTTCTGGGGCTTCCGCTTCTCACCCAGTTACGTGAAAACTTCACCTTCACTTTTCTCACCTCACACTACCATGCTCGCTATCTTACCCACTGCCGGGAACCTTTCCACAGCTTCCTTTGCAACAACACCCTTTATCTCTCTTCCTCTCGGCTCCATCCTCTCGTTTATCAACACAGCTGCATTATCCTCAAAACATACGAACATGCCGTTCTTCCTTCTGTACTTCCTCCTCTGTCTGACAACGACAGCATGAACGACCTCATTTCTCAGTTTTTCAGTACCCTTTATCACGGTGCAGATGACAACATCGCCCACTCCCGCTTTGGCCAGCCTTCTTCTTGTGCTTTTATAGCCCTTAACGCCTATGACCTTGAGCAACTTTGCTCCTGTGTTGTCTATGCATTTAAGCACGGTTCCTATCTGCACGGCTTTTATCGGTCTTGCGCTTATTGCCTTCATAAAACCACCACCGTTTACTGCGCTCTCTTAACGACCTCTATAACCACAAAGCTTTTGGTCTTGCTAAGGGGCCTGCACTCAGCTATCCTGACAACATCACCCTCTCTCGCGTTTATACAGGGCGGATTGTGCGCTATCACTTTTGTTCTGCAGCGCATATATCTATTGAGTTTTTTAATCATCCGGAGGTATTCCCAGCCCACAACAACGGTTTTATTCATCCTGTCTGAAATCACAACTCCCTGGAATATCCTACCTCTTATTTTGAGGTGACCATGATAGGGGCATTTCTCATCGTTGCAGACTTCCGTTGGCGGGTTCTTAACATCTATACCTATGTCTCTGATTTTCACCTTCTCCACCTTTTTTTCGGTCTTTTTCTTTTCCACCTTTACTTTTACTTCTGCGTTGGAGGATTTTTTGGAGTGAATTTTTTCAGCCATCCAGTCCACCCCACAACTTCTTGGGAACTCTTTTCTTTATCCTGTCTTCGGGTCTCGCCACCAGCACCTCACCACTGACCTCGACAGCATTGCCATCATCGAGCATGAAACGGAACACACAGATATCCTTCTGCACCCTTATCTCCTTGCCGTTCTGCCTTCTTATCACCAGCGTGTTTTTGGTCTCATCAACCACCACTCCTTCAACGTTGATCAGTGTGGGATCACTGCTCTTCACTATCTTAACCCTGAGACCTATGAGCTCGTGTCTTATCAGGTTTTTTGGAGTTATTGACATCCGGCTCACTCAACTATTGAGCTCGGAGGAAAGCCCTCATCGATCAGCAGCTTTTTGACCTTCAACCTGTGATCACCCTGCAGCTCAATCCTGCCATCCTTGTATGTGCCTCCACATGCCAGTTTTTTCTTGAATTTCTTCAGGAGAGATTTTATATCAATGCTTTTACCATCAAGACCTTCTATTATGGTCATGGTCTTGCCGAACTTCCTTTTTTCAACATAAATTTTTATTCTCTGCTGCTCTCTGGCTATCGTCTCACACACACAGAGCTCCTTTGGGAGCCCGCAGACCGGACAGATCTCGGTCATCTCTTGTTAAGCACCTCTCGTTCTTTTTTGATTGTGAGTATCTTGGCGATTGTTAATCTTATTTCCCTCATTCTTCCGGGATTGTCTGGCACACCGCCAACTTTCGCCTTTGCCCTCTCTTTCATGAGCTCCATTCGAAGATCTGCAAGTTTTTTATCAAGCTCTTCATCACTCATTTCCCTTATCTGCTTGGCTCTGAGGATTGCCATAATCATTCACCCTCACTAACCTTATCCTCTTTTTTCTCTTTCTTATTAAGTTTCTTTTTCTTTTCGGTCTTTTCTTCAGTTTCTGCTCCCTCATCTACTGACCTTACCTCTTCACTTTCCTTTTCCTTATCTTCGACTTTTTCCTTTTCCTCTCTTTCTTTCTTCGGCATAAGCTTCTTTATGACCTCTTCCTTTATCTCCACATCCCCCTTTGCGACCTTTTTCTCCATTTCCATCTCGGGTGGCATAAAGGGCATGATGTGCACTTTTATCCCTATAACCCCCGGTTTTAGTACGGCCTGTTCCTGAACAACATCAACATACGTTTGAGCGGGAAAGCCACATTTCATCACATATCCTGCAAAGTACTTTTCCGTCCTGTGTCTTTCTCCTGTAAGCTTACCACTCACATCTATTTCCACACCAACAGCACCGGCTTCCATAACTCTCGAGAGAAACATGTTAACGACTCTTCTGTAATTCAGCCCTCGCTCAAGGGCGAACTTTATTCTCTTGGCAACTATCTTTGCATCAAGATAGGGATTATCTACTCCCTTCACTTCTATCTGTGGGTTCTCCAACCCGAATCTCTCCTTCAAGGTTTTCTGAAGTCTTGCTATTCTTTCGCCCCCCCTACCTATTATTATCGCCGGTCTACCGGCACGAATCACAATGCGTGTTGCAAGGGGCGTTCTTCTTATCTCACACCCGCTATACTCTGCCCTGTCAAGCTCTTTGTCAAGGAACTCCGCAATCTTCATGTTCGCTATGCCCTCCTGGACGAATTTCCTCTCGATCATTTTCCTTCACCCTCCTCCAACACCACGGATATGTGCACGTTCTTTCTCTTCTGCCCCCTGAGCGGGGATCTTCTCGGTCTGTAAAACGTTGGCGCTTTCATGACGAGGAACGACTTGATGTAAAGCCTTGAACTGTCAAGCCCTTGATATTCAGCATTCTTGACAGCGCTGTTTATCAAATCAAGTATTTCCCTTGCGGCGTTTACGGGATACCTTCCCGGCCCAGCTCCCGTCTTGTGACCAGCGCCTTCAGTGAAGCGGGTGAAAGGTATGGACCTCTTCATCTCAATTACGTCTTGGAGCAGCCTTCTTGCTTTATCAACTTTCATTCCCTTTATCACTTTACCTATCTCAACGCATGCTTTCCATGAGATTCTCACGTAGCGCTTGCATGCCCTCGCCATCTTTGCGGGATCATAATTCTCAACGTTATACATGGCTACCACCATCACTTCCTACCCACATGCTTTGTGGATTTGGATGCTCCTATACCAGGACCACTGTGCTGTACGGGCTTTCTTGTCAAAGCGAACTCACCAAGCCTGTGACCTATCATTTCTGGGGTTATGGTGACCGGTACGAACTCCTTTCCGTTGTGAACACCAATGGTTATGCCGACCATTTCAGGCAGGATTATCATGTCCCTCGCATGTGTTTTTATGAACTTGTCCTTAGGAGTTTTCCTTATTTTCTCCAGGAGCTTCTTTTCAGCATGAGTAAGTCCCCTCTTTAAGTGTCTTCTTACTCTGGCTGTGAGTAGCTCGGCAAACTCCTCAAGGCTCATCTTTTGGAGCTCCTCAAGTGTGTATCCTCTGAACCTGAACTCCTTTTTAGCCATATCCAGCTTCACCTCTTCCTCCTGCCGGTTCTTCTTGCAGCTATGCTACCAACCTTCCTCCCCGGAGGTGCATGTCTGCTAACTGTCTTCGGCACACCGAAGCTCTTACCTCCAAACTTGTGATCGCATGCATTCTTCGCCTTTGCTCTGGTCTTGGGGTACTTCTTACCCCTTGCCTTCATGGCATGCCATTTATTGCCGGCTTTAACAAACGGTTTCTTTGGCCTTTCACCCCCAGCAACTATTCCTATGGTGGCTCTGCAGTTGGGGTTTAGGGATTTTATTTTTCTGGATGGGAGCTGAATCGTGACTTTATCGGCATCCTTGGAGAGCACTATAGCATAACCCCCACTCGCCCTCACGAGCTTCCCTCCATCCCCGGGAACAACCTCGATGTTAAATACCGGCGTACCTTCAGGGATGTCCTTCAGTAGAAGTACATTTCCGATCTTGATGGATGCGCCTTCCCCAACCTCCATGGTGTCGTTTGTTTTTACACCCTCGCTTGCTATGAAATACCACTTTTCGGAAGAGCCATCAAACTTTACAAGTGCGAGAGGAGCGGTCCTTCCGGGATCATCCACTATATCTATGACCTTGCCCTTCAGGCTCCCACGCTCAATTGGTGGATATCTAACATCAGCAACATAGTTAAAGCTCGGCACCAGGAAAGTTTTGGATACTCCTCTTCCCCTCCTCTGCACGAGTATTCTTCTCCCCATACGACATCACAGCTCCATCCTCACATTATTCCGAGCTTTGCAGCTATATCTGCTGCGTTGTTTTCCTTACTTATAGCTATGTATGCTTTCTTCCTTCCTTTTGTGTCCACAAGAGTTCTGACCTTCCTGACCTTAACCTTAAACATTTCCTCAAATACCTTCTTTATCTCCTGCTTGTTTGCCTTTCTGTCCACGATAAAGGTTATGGTGTTCTCCCTCTCTATAAGGGATATGGCCTTCTCTGTCATAAGGGGATAAAGCAGTACCTCAAAAGCTTTTTTGGATGCCATGTTAGCTCACCATGAAGAGCCTTTTTTCCCCAAGTTCTTTTATCGCGCTCTCACTCCAAATGCTTACCCTGCCCGCATGCCCACCGGGAGCAAGCAGTTCAACGTTGAGATCCTTAACAAGGCAGATATCCACACCAGGAATATTCTTGGCCGCCTTGAATATGCCATCATCCTTACTAACCACTATGATTGGGCCCTTTCTTTTCTTGTATCTCCTGCCGCGCATCTTACCTTTGCCAGCTCTGTATCTCTTCTCCCTCGTTCTCTCAAGCTCTTCATCAAGTCCAAGCCTTCTCAGCAAGTTTTCCAGCTGTCTGGTCTTCTTGACGCTTTCGAGCTCACTGACCACAACTATCGGTAGCTTTTCCACCTTCTCTACCTTATGTCCTCTCTTGATAGCAAGCATCCTGTTGGCAAGTGCGGATATGGCTGAGAGTATGGCTTTTCTCCTCTCCTTTATGTTTATTTTCTGTTCCCATTTCTTCTCGGCTTTTGGCGGGTGAGCCTTCCTACCTTTAACAGCATGAGGTACAAATCTTACTACCCCTGTCATGTGACCGGACTTAACCCTTATCCTCGGTATCCTTGCGAGGCCGCGGTTTATCCAAGCTCCATATGCTCCTCTCCTCCCTCTGTAATCGGCGCTCGTCCTTTTTCCAGCCATCGGGTCTGCTCCGTAGGGTTGCCTTTTGTGACTCATGACAGCAAGGAAAGCTCTGATTATGAGATCCGGTCTGAAATCATGTCTGAACTGCTCCGGCAGGATTATCTCGCTCTTTTTCTTTCCTTCAAGGTCGTAAACAGGCACCTTTAGTTCATCCATAACCTTCTCACCATATAAGCTGCTTTATCTCAGGCGCTTCTGTTGGAGGTTCATGACATCTTATTGCATATCTCAACCTTATCAGCCTCTTTGATGGACCGGGAACCGAACCGTGAAGGATGATATAATCGGATTTCACAACACCGTAGTGCTTCCACCCACCGGGCCTGGAAACACGGGGAGGTTCATCTCCAACTTCTATAACCCACTTGTTGAACTCGGTTCTTGTGTGAAAACCCATCTGGCCCGTCTGCGGCACGGTCCATCTCGTCTTTGCGGGGTGCCACGGACCGAGAGTTCCCGCCTTCCTCCTGACCTTTCTCGCTTTGTGGGAAAGCAGTTTCACACCGAATCTCTTCACGGAACCCTGAAAGCCTTTACCCTTGGTGACGGCTATAACATCAACAAAAACACCGGGAGCGAAGACATCACCCACGCGGATTTCGTTGCCGAGAAGAGAGGAAACCTCATCGAGGAGTTGGGAGAAGTTATCAGAAGAAGGATCAGAAGGCACAGGAGTTGTGGGGAAATAGTGAATCTCAAATACCTCCGGTGTCTTCTTTCCTATTCCTGCCAGCTTCGGCTGTGTTGCCACGATCAGCTTTATTCCATCGAACCCTCCCTTAATCTTGCCCAGAACGCTATCTTTATCCTTGTTGGGTTTCATTCCGGTTATCTTCCTCGCCACATTATTCTCTATTTTGTCACTCCAAAGCTCCGTTACTGTTCTGTAACCGTAAGGTGTCTTTTCATAGAACCTGGCGGCGAGAACCCTGAGCGGGGGAGCTTCTATTAACGTTGCAGGCTCCACAACCTCTCTATTGCTGAACATGTTTTTTCTCTTCTCGATATAATCTACCTGGAGCATCCCGACCTTATAGCCTGCAAACTCCACAATACTCTTGCCTTCAACCACGGGAACATGTCTTACCCTCGGGTAGATTCTTTTGGCTCTTACCCTCGGAGAGTACTGAAGAGATCCTCTTCTCGGGTGGTATCTGCTTGACATTTCAACCACATTCAGGGGCTTTTAAGATGGAAGTGTGCTCCCATCAAGGGGCAACTAATCCATGCAGGATGAGATTTGTTATCATGAAAATAATAAGATTTAAATATTTTGGTGAAGGTGCCCCCACCACCCGTTGAGTGGCACTCCTCCTATCATGAAAGCAATAAAAATAAAATGCAAAATTAGGTTAGGTTAACATCACTATCTTATGTGCAAATTTTTTAAATTTGACATATCGTGCCAGACTCCGAACAACATTCAATTCAATGCAAAAAGCCGAAATTTTTCCAGAAGCCATCCGACGTTCTGGGTTCAAAGCCCTTTAGTTGCCCGAATTTTTCAGCGAGCAGTATCAGTTCCTGAACCAAAACCATAACTTAATATTTTTTGGCAGCGCTATGGTTAAATGGTGGTGTTATGGATGGTATGGAAGAGATAGCAAAAATAAAGGAGAGGCTTCTGAGAAGCGCGGAATTCGATAAAATTGAAAAAATTGCAAATGAAGATGAAATGGTCTGCCCGGAGTGCGGTACAGTGCTGATCCCCTCGGAAGGCTGTGCCTTCTGTCCATCATGTGGATGGAGCCCCTGCAAATAAAACATAAGGTGGTGGTGCTGTGATGAGCTACGATACGGAGTGTGTGTTCTGCAGGATAATTGAAAAGAAGATACCTTCGGCCATAATTTACGAGGATCCCTATGTGATCTCCTTCCTGGACATAAATCCCAGGTTTAAGGGACACGCTTTAGTTGTGCCCAAAGTGCACGTTTCCACACTTGACCAGCTAAGTGATGAAGCGACGGCTCATCTTTTTGTTGTGGTCAAACACATAGCAAAGAATCTTGTGGAGAATTTGGGCGCAGCGGGCTACAACATCACGATAAACAACGGCAGGGTGGCGGGACAGGTTGTCCCCCACCTTCATGTGCACATAATTCCGCGCTATGAGGATAAGAGGCAGGGAGTGGGATTTGAGGCTGTGTTCCCTGTCGATGAAGAAGCGAAAACCACTCTGAACGATATAGCGGAGAAAGTTAAGCTAACCAGAGAAATAAAACCCATCTTTAAGGATAAGGAAAAGGAAGAGCAGAAAGGCAATGAGGAGAAAGAAAAAGCGGAGAACTCCGAGAAGAGCAGTAAGGCAAGCTCCCTGCCCTATGAAAGCGAATATTTCAACGATGACGGCACACCCAAGTTCAAATAATTGTAAGTTTCAGACATCCAAGTTATGTTTATGAGTTTTTGAATTTTGGTGTCGTTAACGGTAGTTTTACCGTTGCATAAAATTAACGTCCCAAAAATCGAAATAAAAATTAATAATTACGAACGCAATTGGCGATTTGTGGACAAAAGGATTATGAAAACAATTTGGATGTGGTGAAAAACTTTTTATTCGATGCTATCTGAAGCAATGTCCTTGATTTTGATCTCCCCTATACAATTTTCTAGCAATATATCAAGCGAATGGTAACCCAAGAACCATAGCCCTGCTGCAAACTTTAACGGGTTTACTCCAAATTCCCTACACTTCTCAATTAGATGGTTTTTGATTTTTTCGATATTTTCGCTATCACAACCCAACTTATGGGCAATTTTAATTACCCATGTATCCACAGGAAATGCCCATTTAGCATCCTCGTATGTTATTTTTATTTCTGAGTTCATTAAAACAATATCTCTGATGATGAAAGTGGAGATTTTATCTGAAACAGCTCTTATGTTTATCAATTCTTCATACGCTGCTTTAACCCCGAAATTGACAATCGCGTCTCTTAAATAATTATAAAATAATTATAAATGTTCTTCTTATTATCATCTGAAATGAGCTTCAAAACATCAAGAACCATCATTATATCTTCATCATTACC
>JALVWC010000016.1 GCA_027038505.1 Nanobdellati archaeon | reverse complement strand
TTAAAATATCATCATTTAACTTCGAAATCTTCTTTTTTATTTTATTCAAGTTAGATTTCTCCGTATTTTTAAGCTTACGGAGTTCATCTTCTTTCTTTCTCCTTTTCTCTTTTAAATTGGATATTTCCTTTCCAATATTTGTAATTTCTTTAAATGTTCCTCTAATTCTGGAATGGTAAAATAAATAGGCAAAGGGAAAGTATCCATAATACACAAGCTCTGGATTTTCCTTGATCTTCTCTTGTAGCTTTTCTAAATCCCAACCATAGACCTCCTCCATCAGATTAACGAATCCCAAAATCCCCACATCGATAAACCAGTTGCCTGTGAATCGAAGCTCTTCTCCATTCGTTAGATGTTCTTCATTACACATTCCGCCAAATTTCTCAACAAGTGCTTCGCTCATTCTCCACCCCCCGCAACTTTGACCATCCCAAATCCCATCGCATTTTTTTCTCCGAACCCCGCATCATAGCCGTATTTAATCAAGTCTTTATCACCCTCCACAATCATCTTACATAACGATCCTCGGTGATAAGTCCCAGCAATGTTGTGCCTCTTCGGTTTAAATTCAAGCACTTTAATCTTTAAGTCTTTTTTATCCACGTTTCTGCCAAAATAATCCGCAAACCTCTTCTTCAGATTTTCCACAAGCCTGCTCGCAAATTCTGCATCGTTGGGATAAAGTTCTCTCCACAAAATTTTTTTCTTTCCATCTTTAATCACGATTTTTTTGGCTTTTTTGATCATGATTGGTGTTAATGTCTCCACTGTCATTTTGCCCCTGAATTCGGGTTCCTTCAGAATTCTGACCTCACTGATGTAGCCTTTAACATCTCTTATCCTGAACTCAGGGTGCGATAACATCCCTTCTACCAGAGTCTTCAAAAATTCGACGTCAGGCGAGGATATGAAAAAATAGACATAATCGTCGAGAACCCTTACTCCCTTCCGTTCGCTCTTCCTGTTTTTTGCCATGAGGTAGGAAAAGGTGTGGTGTTTGTATCTTCTGGGACGGTGCAGCTCGAAGGAATAAGAAGGATTGACCCTCTCTATAGTTCGCAGGATGTAGGAGTAAAGAAAGTACTGGTGATCATACGGTATAATTATTCCTTTTTTCTTAAGAGCCACGGTGACGCGGAAACGCATTGAGTTAAAATCCTGAAATTGAAAATTTTTATTTGAAATCAAGATGATCGGATTTATTGCTCTCCTTAAATCCTAAATACCCTCCCGACCAACACTGTTACAAACAAGTCTATCAACAACTCTGTCAATAACTTAGCATCTCACCCAGCTCCCGCCTTGGCCCTTGCACTTACCTTCCCTTCCAGAACCAACTTACCGTTCTCATCGAACTTAACTCCGAAAATTCTGGAAACGCCGCTCTCCATCACCACACCATAGATGCGGGAGGCCTTCCTAACCGTTATGTCGTTGTGGGAGATAACTATGAACTGAGATCTCTTTGAATAAAGATCAATCAGATCACCAAGCTTCTCCGAATTCACGGCATCCAAAGCAGCATCGACCTCGTCAAGAGCATAGAAAGGATATGGTTTGTACTGCTGCACGGCAAACAGGAAAGCTATTGCGACCATCGTCTTTTCTCCGCCAGACAGAGCATCAATGCTTGTGATCTTCTTGTTCTTCGGCCTGATGTTTATGAGCAATCCGCTCTCAATATCGTCTTCCCTCTCAAGCCTGAGCTCAACACTGCCTCCGACAAGCTCATCGTAAACCTTGTTGAACTTTTCATTCAAACCCCTCAACGTTTCCATGAACACCTTCTTCCTCTTTTCCTCTATCTCCTCTATCATGCTTATTATCCTTGCTCTCTCTTCCCTTAGCTTTCTCACCTTCTCAAGAAATTCCTCATATTCCTTGCTGAAAATCTCATAATCCTCTATCGCCTTAAGATTCACGGGAGCAAGAACCCTCATCCTCATCTCCACGGTCCTTATCTCCGCCTGTAGTTGTTGTGGATCCTTCACCTTAAGCTCCCCTTCCCTCTCCCTGTACTTCTCATATTCAAGCTTTATGTTCTCAAGCTCGCCTTCGATCCTTGCCTTCCTTATCTTGAGTTGATTTACTTCAGCTTCCAGCCTTAACCTCTGCTCGACTTTGAACCTTCTCTGCTCCTTCAGATGAGCAAGCCTTTCCATGATTTCCTTCTTCTTTGCCTCAAGTTTCCTCACCTCTTCACTTTCTTCCCTCTCGCTGTTCCTCTTCTCCTCTAACAGAATCGAGAGATCCCTTATCTCCTGCTCCAGCTCCTTCATCTCCTTATCCAATTCTGCGAGCTTTCTTTCATACTCCGATATTTTAGCAAGCTCAACCGCTCTTAAAGCCCTTTTGCTCTCCTTCAGGTAGCCTCCTATTATGGCTCCGGAAGGTTCAAAAAGTTCCCCATCGAGCGTAACAACTCTAACTCCTCTCACATGCCTTGCAGATTCCATATCTTCCGCCACAAGCGTATCCCTGAATACATACCTGAAGACTCTCTCGTATTTTTTATCGAATTGGATTAAATTGATGGCAAAGTCAATTATCCCGGCCATTTTCGACGCTTGCTCTGCCTTGCCTGAGATTCGATAGTCCTCAAGCCTGTCAAGGGGCAAAAATCTAAGCCTCCCGAGCCTCTCCCTCTTCAGATAGTTTATGGCCTGAACGGCCACATCCTCGCTTTCAACAACAACATCATCAAGGTGATTGCCGGCAGCAACCTCTATCGCCTTTCGGAACTTCTCATCCACCCGCATGAGTGAGGCCACAGTTCCAACCACACCTTCCATTCCCAGAGCAAGGAGCTGGTTGAGGGCTCTGTTCTCGGTATCTATGGCTGAGCTCACATGCTTGAGATGTGCTATCATGTCCTCAACATTCTTTCGCTCCCTCTTTAAAGACTCAAGCTTGGCATACCTTTTGTTTATCCTTGCAACAAGCTCCTCTATCTCCTTCCTCAACTCAGCGTTGACGCTCTTCTCCACTATCTCCTGATTTATCCTTTCAATCTCCTTCTCGAGCTTCTCTATTTCCTCCTCCTCACCGGATGTTGAGTCCTTCATTGCCCCAAGTTCCTTCTCCTTTATTTCAAGGTTCCTCGTAACGCTTTCAAGCATGGACTCCAGCGTTTTTAGCTTGGAATATGCGAGGGTGGCTTTCAGCACATCCAGCTTTTCCTCCAGCTTTTTGTATTCGAGCGCTGCATCCCTCTCCTGCTTCAACTTTTCCACAATCTTCCTCTTCTCCTCCAGCAGTATTTCCGCTTCCTCCAGCCTTCTCTCGGCCTTCTCCAACTCCTTTAGGGCTTTCTCCTTCTTTTCATTGTACTCTCTTATCCCCGCTATGTCGTCTATTATTTCCCTCCTCTCTTTCGGGCGCATCTCAAGAAGCCGTGTTATGTCACCCTGCTGAATTATGTTGAAGGACTCCGCATCTATACCAACACTTCTGAGGACTTCAACCAGCTTCCTCCGGGTTACGGTCTTTCCGTTGATCTTGAAGGTGGACTTCCCGCTCCTGTCCACCCTTCTTGAGATGATCACAACATCGTGCTCGTCATAGCCGGGAATCGTTCTGGCTGAGTTGTCCAGATGTATCTCAACCAAAGCGTAGTCTGCAGGTTTTCTTCCCTGTCCTCCGTTGAAGATGACATGCACGAGCCTGTCAGCCCTTATGTTGGAACTTCTTGAGCCAAGAACAAAAGCCAGCCCGTCAATTATGTTGGACTTGCCAGCACCATTGGGTCCAATTATGGCATTGAATTCCTTCTCCAGAGGCATCTCTACCCTGCCGGCAAAGGACTTGAAGTTCTCGAACACCATCTTCCTGATGTAAGTCATACATCTAAATTTGAGACGCAAGTTGTATAAATTAGTTGTGGAGAAAATGCTGTTCCTCTATTGATTCGCTTTCGGTGATTTTCCCTTCACAGACTCATCCGCGATTATGGCTCCGCTGACTATCAATACCAACCCAACAAGAGATGCTACCGTTATCGGCTCGTGAAGGAAAACCGAGATGTAGATGAGGGATACGAATGGTGTGAGAAACACCAGCGAAGCTGCTCTTACCACTTCTCCACTTTCCAGGGCTTTAAACCAGAGAAATGTCGCAATGCCGTTTGTCATCGCACCGATCCAGATAACCCCGAAAAGCTCCGGCATGCTCAGTTTCCTCAGCTCAGTTAGAAACGGCAGGGTCAGGATGGCAAAGATGCAGGCAAACAGGTAGTAGTGAAAGGTGGCCACCAGCTTGTCGTACTTCAATTTTTTACCCAGGGCGGAGAATAGACCGTAGCAGCAGGCGGCAAAGATCACAAGCAAATCAGCCTTAAGGTTGAAAACAGGTGACCTGTGTATTGCATTCCCTCCAAAAATGATGGTGGCAACGCCCGCAAAGCCGAGGAGGATTCCGAGAATCCTGCGAATGTTGATCCCCTCCTTCAGTATAATGCTAGCGAACACCACCAGCATGATCGGCCATAAGTAGTTCAGGATGAAAACTTCCTGAGCAGTACCGATTTTCAGAGCTGCAAAGAAGAGAAGGTAGTATAAATAACATCCGAGAAACCCCATGAATGCGAAGATGCCGTAATCTCTGAGCGCGAATCCGCGCAACCCCTATTCCATCACGGAAGACAAGAGCAAAGGCAAGAACAGCTACGGAAAACGGAAAACTGTAAAAGAGCAATTCAAAGCTGCTCATGCTCTGGAGTGTTAGCTTACCAACAACGGGTGTGGTGGCCCAGATGAGCACCACCGCGAGCACAAGAGAACGTTGAAGTCCAATTCTTTTCATGAAAAAGAATGGAGTGGGGAAGTAAATAAAAAGCTTTTTCAGTCCTCCTCGATCTTCGGCATCTCGAGCTTCATGCCTTTTCTCTTCCTTATCTCAATTACATATTTCTCCTTAAGTTCCTCGGGCACCTTTTCGTAAACTATGTCGATGAGTGACTGGAATCCTCTACCTGTTGTAGCTGACTTGAGCGCCGCTTCAAACCCGCTGATCTCCGCAACGGGGATCTTGACCACCAGTATACTCATCCCGCTTTCCTCGTTCATCTCCAGTATCTGCCCTCTGCGGTTCTGCACCTCTCTTATAACGTTACCCACCGTTTCCGATGGCGCGTCTATACGCAGTATCTGCTTGGGCTCGAAGAGAACAGCTCCTGCGTCAATCATGGCATTTCTTATCGCCTGCTTAACCGCAGGATATACCTGTGCTGGACCTCTGTGAATGGCATCCTCGTGAAGCTTCGCATCCATCAGTTTGACCTTCAGGCCGAAGCAGGGCTCTCCCGCAAGCGGTCCCTCATCGCATATCTGACGGAAGGCATCAACGACAAGCTCCTTTACCTCCTCTATCTGAATAACGCCTCTGGTCATGTTTAGCAGAATATTCGTGTCGTATATATCCCAGACGTTCCTCGCTTCCTCCCTGTCCATACCGAGGGCAACAAGTTTTTCGGTTATCTCTCTCACATCCTGCCTCCTGATCTTGGAAACTTCCAGCTCCTTTCTGAAAAGGGCTTCGAGCACTCCCTTTTCCAGAGGTTCAACCATGATGTAAAACCTGTTGTGTCTGTTCGGGGATTTACCCTCAAAAACTTTTGATGGTTTGAGCACACTCTCCCTGAAAATGACGATGGGTGGGGAAACCACTATGTCTATGCCCTTGTCCTTAAGGAACCTCTCCACCTTGGCTTCTATGTGCAGCTCACCCAGACCGGAAACAAGAGTCTCTCCCGTGTCCTCGGATATCTGCACGTGGAGGGTTGGGTCCTCCCTTGCCCTCTGCCTCAGCAGCTCTATCATTTTCGGAAGGTGTTTGACATCCTTAACTTCAATTGCCTTTGTAACCACAGGCTCGAATATGTGCTTTATCTCCTCGAAAGGTGCAACCTTCATGCCGGGATCACAGATCGTCTCACCTGCAAAAGCATCAAGCAAACCGGTCACCGCTATTATGTTTCCAGCAGGAATTTCCGGCACCGGGAACCTTCTCGGCCCGAGGAAGAGAGCCACCTGCTGCACCCTCTCTTTCTTGTCCTGAGTAACAAGAAATACTTCCTGACCTTCCTTTATCGTACCACTGAAGATGCGCATGGTAACAACAGTACCGGCATGGGGATCGGAAGTCACATTGGTCACGACACCAACAAGCGGGCCGCTGGCATCACACTCTATCATCGCTTTACCCTCCGGTGTATCCACATCCCCCGTCCATATGGTGGGAATTCTGTACTTCTGTGCTTCCTTCGGAGAAGGAAGGTGTCTGACCACCATGTCAAGCAGAACTTGGTGAACCTTTGCCTTCTTCGCAAGCTCATCTTCTTGATCGGCATTTGTCAGACCAATTATATCCTTAAAGGTTATGCCTGTCCTCTGCATGAAGGGGAAAGAAATCGCCCATCTTCTGTAAGCTGAACCGAAAGCGACCTTCCCCGACTGCACATCAACAAGCCACTTCTCCTTGTATTCATCCGGAGCATACTTTCTTATCAGGTTGTTAACATCGTTGATGTGCTTCATCAACCTCTGCTGGATCTCCTCCGGAGAAAGTTTGAGCTCTTTGATGAGGCGGTCTACCTTGTTGATGAACAGAACCGGCTTTACCTTTTCTTTTAGCGCCTGCCTTAGCACCGTCTCCGTCTGCGGCATCACGCCCTCAACAGCGCACACGAGAACTATAACACCATCCACAGCCCTCATGGCCCTTGTCACATCTCCGCCAAAGTCCACGTGACCGGGAGTATCTATCAGGTTTATGAGGTACTTCTGTCCTTCATACTCGTGGATCATGGAAGCGTTGGCAGAATAAATGGTTATACCCCTCTCCTGCTCCTGCTTATCAAAATCCATGAAAAGCTGGCTTCCCGCGAGCTCTTCAGAAAGCATGCCCGCTCCGGCCAACAAATGATCGGAAAGTGTTGTCTTACCGTGATCGATGTGTGCAGCTATTCCTATATTCCTTATCCTATTCGAGTCCTTCGCTATCTCCTTAATCTGAGCGATCATTTCCTCTGCTTTTCCCATAAACTATCACCACGTTGAATTTTTAACAGATCAGCAAGCAAAGTCCATGCAAGAACAGCCGGAAACAGCTGGATGAGGTTAAATAATGAATCGTTAGATTTATAAGATTTTGTTTCTGCAACAGAGCCAGTCCGGGATAAGCACACATCCTCACTTTGTTCCAATAAAACAACATCAGTTTGCACCACAAAAGAAAGCATGCTCAAGATTAATCTTCATTCTTGTCTCATCTCTCATTCATAACAACACATTTCCCTCTCCTTTTTAGAATATCCCTAAAATTTCGAGTTCTTTTCCATGTGGCCTTTTCTCACCTTAGCGAAGTGTGTTTCTTGGTTTTGTCCGGAGCCCCCGGAAGTTCCATCGAAATACTAAAAAAATTTTCGTGTTTCTAAAAAAAGTTCTCTATGGACCGGTTGAGAAAATACTCCTCAATCCCGAAAGATTCATACGAGCGTCGCGGTAGTGTAATAAGACTATTTCTAACCCTAATTTTGATCATCGTCCTGCATTTCATCACACGAGGGGAGGGGCGGGGGTTGATTCCCACCTTCTCCGCATGAGCCCAAACCGCCCCCCTCCTCGGAACTGTGTTTTCGTTCCCGTACGTGAGGGATTTCCGCGAACTCAGGAAGGAATTCGCGAGGAGAAGTAATGGGAATGTAAGGGAACGGGCGAGGAGGTATTTGCTCGAAAAGTTCGGTTTTGACATGGACGGTATGGATAATGAATACATAGGGGGCATTGCCGATGAGCCCAACATGGGTGCGTACAGGCACCACAAATCCCCCTATATCGAAGGAATAGTGCTGGAGCTTCTCTCTCAGGCACTCGGAGTGGAGAACGGAACACTGACGTATATGCGCGACCAGTACGATGAGAGAAACCAGTCCAAAAGGGCGATGATAGAGATAAGGGAGATGAGAGAGGGTGAGGAGAAAAGGAGGGAAATCGGGAATGCTCACGATGCTCAGGTTTTGAGCGACATAAAAACACATGACGGAAAACCCGTTTACAGTTATCATCTGGATCTCCTGCAGAGCTATGGTTATTCGCTCCCTGCCGGAGACTTCTCGGGAGTTTTCTCGGAGTTTCTGGCGTCCGCCCTCCAGCATCTTTCACCGGATGATATACACAGATACTTCGGCATGGTTTTCGTTGTGGAAGAGGAAGAGAGAAACGGAAAGAAAATGCTTGTCAGGAGACCGTACTTTTTCAAGAAAAAGAAAGAGCATTTCAGAAACAGGGAAAGTGGCAACGAGATTTCCGTTGAAGACCTCATCTCGCTTGCGGAGAGGGGCGAGGCTTTCCCCACCGCAAAAACATATTACAACCACCTGCTCCTCTTCCTGCCGGGAAACCTGTACCCGCAGCACGTGCAGTATGTTACGCCCTTTGAAGAGGATGACGAGAAAATAAGGAAAGCTGCCGCGGAAGGCGTAAAAAGAGTGAAGGAAGTAACCGGGGAATACCCTCTTCATGTTGTGATCCCCAACCTAAAAGAGGATGCGTACAAGTACATCCTCGAGGGTGTGGACGAGCTGAGCAAAAAAATAAAAATTCCCGAAGTGAACGATAGCTCGAACCTCTACAGAGTTGCCAGAGAAATATACGAGGAGCTGAGGAAATATGCTGGAACTGATAAAAAAGCTTGAATCTCTATCCCCCAGATGCGGAAAAAGGGAAAAAGCCGCAGCGAATCTCATCGAGGATCATCTGGATGGTGTGGAAATCCATGTTCAGCCGTTCAGGAATGCCGTGCCACGTGGAAAAGCGGAACTTGAAGCGGACGGGAAGAAAATAGAGTGCTTACCGAGTGCCTTCGTCTCGGGAAAAGTGAATGAAAAATGTCTCATCTCCTCTGTGCACGTCTCCGCGAGATACTTTTCGGACGCGAACATAAACTTCAACCTTTACTGCGATGAGATAAGCCTCGCGACATTTTATTTTGCACCATCCGTCGCTGTACGAAAAGAAGACGTGCCGGCACTCATCAATGCCGAAACCGTGAACGGGAAGGTTTCAATTAAAAGAGAGCTCTTTGTCTCGAGAAACCTCCTCGTCGGAAATCTCGAAAAACCAAGATACATCCTATTTTCTCACTACGATACCGTTTTGAACGGAGCTATAGATAACTCCTCCGGAACGGCCCTCTGCATGGAACTTATAAGAAGGTTTCCGGAGCTGCTGAAAGACGTGCTTATCGTGTTCTCCGGCTCTGAGGAACTTTCCTTTGATAAGCCCGTATACTGGGGAAAGGGGTACAGAGTTTTCGAGGAGGAGTACCTGTCAGCCCTTAAAAACTGCAAAAGGATTGTTGTTGTGGAC
Organism: Nanobdellati archaeon; assembly: GCA_027038505.1. Taxonomy (GTDB): domain Archaea; phylum EX4484-52; class EX4484-52; order EX4484-52; family WAPT01; genus WAPT01. The sequence continues at coordinate 2,916 of JALVWC010000016.1, read as the reverse complement.
TGTGTGGGTTTCGCACCGCCGGATTTTATAAAGAATTACATGATGAGCGCATTCCCCATAAAAAATCTGGAAAAATTTGAGGAAAAAACATTCCTCTTGAGTGTAAAGGAGAAATATTTTTCGAAGCTCTGGGAGGTTTACCACAGCAAACTGGACGGGGAAGAGCGCATAAACGAAAAACACATGCAGAACGCTATGACGCTTCTTCTTTCCTTTTTGCGAGGGGAACGGTTTTAACAGCCTGAACGCTTCTGCTGCTATGTCGGACTCCTGTGTTTTTCTCCGATGCGGTGGATATCTGCGGATTCTGTTATCCTTTGTATATCTGGAAACGCTCGAAATCCGAAAATAATAAATACACCTTTAAAACCAAAATCATTTGATGGTGCGGAGGCCTCCAAAAAAAGCATTGATGACCTACGAACCCGCGTTCAGGATTCTGCTCTTCGTATTCGTGCTTTTCCTACTGCTCGCTTTTTCTGTCAGACTCAAGCACTTTCTCGACAACCTCCTCGAGTTTAAAATAGACCCGATAAGTCAGTCTTCGGCCCTCGCCCTTGCGTGCGCCATAAATAGCGAGGCCGTTGGGCATGTAGGGGATTATACCTGTGAAAATGACGGGATAACCAGAAACGCGGGCTCCGTGAGCATACAGCCCATCTATACCTTCGATGACGCGATAGATGCGATAGAGGCCAACAATAACAACCCGACGGCCATGATACTGAGGGATATGAACAGGATAAGGATGAGGGTCGAGAACTTCATCACCGGTCTTTTCGGCATTAAGCTCGCTTATGCGGAGAGAAATCCGGTCGGATATTCCTTCGATAACAGCGTTGTGGTGTGCGCCGACAAGAAGTTGCTGGACGACAAGAAACTCTGGAAAGACCCAGCAGAGATGAAGAAAGAAATAAACAAATACTTTTCCAATCTCTACACCGATGATTTTAAGTGCGAAGTATTTAACTTCTATCTGAGACAGAAAAAGAGGGATATTTTGAGTCTAAACGGGCGTGCGGCCCCCGCGTTCATAGACCCGGATGTCATCGTTTACTACAACTCCTTCCCCGAGGGAGAGGCACGTGCATGGCTGAACTCCGAGAAAGCCGCGGACATGGTCGGGATGGTTGTGCTGAGCGGAGTCATAAACATGGCGTTCGGTGTCGGTGGTAAACTGCTGGGCCCCATAAGAGAGATGATGGAGGGGAATTTAAAGTCGATTCTCGAAGCCGTGACGGGTACTTTAAAGGGCGTTTTAATGAAAAATGCGGAGGAAAGCGTGGCGGAAGTAACATCCGAAGCGGTACTCAGTAACTTCGTTAAAAACGGAGATACGTACCTAGCGATAGCGATAGAGAACGACCTTAAAGAAAATGGTATAGAAAACGTGAATTCAGAGGAGATAAAAAAGTTGCTTGATGAATCACTGAAGAACGAAAACGGTGGGAACTTTGAAGATTTTCTGTCCAGATTGAAAGAAAAAGTACCCCTATCTGAGAAAAATGAAGAAATGTTAAGGAATGAGTACAGTATGGTGTACGATGTTCTCAAAGCCGCTCGAAACGGCGAGATAAAAAAGAGATTTATAATCGCCATCCTCAACACCGACACGAAAATAGCAAAGGCTGTAATGAAGAACATGGACGATGATGCCATCAAAAAGCTTGCGGAGAAGGAAAGCGAGGAGGACGCAATGAAATATGTGCTTGATTATTTCAAGGATCACCCAGATAAAGCCCAGAAACTGGCGAAGGACATAAGGAGCGAACTGAAGTACTACAGGCTCGCGTACATCCTCAAAAACAGTCCGGATGCCAAGGCCAAAGCGAGGGCATTCGGGGAAGCTTTCTTTGAGGTGTGCAAGAATAACAGGCACTTTCACTTCTTCATGCTCCAGGCACTTGACGAGGCGGGGGTCATAGACAAGATATTCCCGACCAACGACCCGAATCTCATGTTTTTGAAGCGGTGGGGCATAGATGCGTTTGAGTGCAACCGTCTGAGGGGCGGAAGCGTCGGGGCGTGTGCCCTGGCAGCTCTGTTTTATGCCATGAACCAGGTCGATGCTAGCGTGAACTACAAGAACATGGTGGCCAAAACGAACTCACTTCTCGTATATTCACCGCGGAAGGTCTTTCTTTACATGTTTGAGCTCGAGGCAAACCCAAAACACGCCATCGAGACCATACCTCTGGTGAAGGAGGCCTCAACCTACATAGTCATGCTCAACAGAGAAGGCAACATCGGTGGGGTGAAGCTGGGCAGCAACACCCTGCTGTATCTCGCGAGTCCGTGCAAGGTGGATCTCCTTGTTGAGAAGAGCACCGGCGGAGAGACCTGCAAGGTTCCGGTGTTTGACTCGCAGAAGTGCAGGGAGTATGTAGACAACAACTACAACTGTAAGGGAATTGAAAGCACCAGTCCCGTAAAACCCGGAGACCGAAGCACAAAGATATTGTTCTACAAGGAGGTGGACAGTTCCTTCATATGTGATTCCCAACTCGACACTGTTGATGATGATGTACTCCTCACCAAGTTGGAGGATTACGTAAAGGATCACATAAAAACTCAGACAGTTGCTGAGTCCATTGATCCAGATAATGCAACTCTGAAACACAGGGAGTTTTGCATCGCCATGAAGAATATATGCGACTTACTTCCGGGAAATGAAATTGGGAGCATCTGTGATAACAAGGAATATGATGAAGATTGCTGTAAGAAAGTTCTGATGGGTATAGAATATTGTGATTTGAAATACATTACACCCAAGAAAAAATCCTGCGCCTATGCCGCGGAGGTGGTTGGAGCGGGGGGACTCATATTCCACAACGGTGTGCTGTATCCCACATATCCAGCTGTGATGTGCGTTGACAGATGCGACACCAAGAACCCGGTATGGGGGCTGTTCAGGGA
>JALVWC010000015.1 GCA_027038505.1 Nanobdellati archaeon | reverse complement strand
AGATATCAGCCACAGTCTCGGCGAGTAGGCATCCATGATGAGTTCTGTTGTGTTGAAGTCCAGCTCGATGAACGAGCACCCGTAGATAGAGCGCTGGAAGCTTGAGGGCATGAGCACGGGTTGAAATAGATAATCTGTGCCATTGAAGTCCAAGTAGGTTATGAAAGTTGTGCCGTATCCCACTTCCAGATACGTGTTCAGTATGCTATTCGCTCCTTCCCTGAGGTCGGACACGCATCCATATGTTTTTATATCTCGGGAAGATACGCAAAGAAACGGCAGTCCTGTAGTTACCACACTTCTTATTTTCCCGTCATGCACACCTACGGGAAGCGTTCTGTTTTTCTGAAAGCATGTGGTTATGGACGAGTTGGCGGCTGTGAACTCAACAGGGTAATGCTCCACATGACATCCGTTTACGATCCCCATGTATGCCTCCGTGTCCGTGCTGAAAGCTTCGGCAACCCTTACTATCTGGGCTGCCGCCACCTCCGGATCGTGCCTATGAAATGCAACCAGATACTTGGCGTTGAGGAATTTCAATGAGATTGCGAATATCATTAGAAAGATTACCATCGCCAGAGTCCATTCGAAATATGTTGTGGCCTTTCCCTGCTCTCTTCCAGTTTTTCCTTCCATGATACCAAAACCCACCCGCAGTCATCTTATTTTTATGCTTATTAGGGTTGAATTATACGCTCTCCCTTCATTTCTCAGCACGAGCGTTGTGGACCCCTCTGATAAAAACAGATTTCTTTCGAATGAACAAGATTCGCACGGTATCATGATCCTGACTAAAAAGTCCTTCGATAGCCAGTCCTGGCCGTATCCGAAGGTCGGGACGGCATTATCCGGAACCTCGCCAAAGTAAATGGACTTGCTTCTCCTTTCTATCTTTGAGTTATCTTTGGCTGTAAAAAAAATGTACATCTTGGACTCCAGTGGGGTAACAACGATAACACCTGTTGATGTGTTCTGCCAGCTGGAATTATAGGTGGAGAAAAGCAGGATTCCGGCGGAATAACGGGCGGTGCTTCCGTAAACTAAAGGCACCTCATCGCTCCTGTGGGTTTCGGTGAAGTTGCTCGAAATTTCAACTGAAAGCGACCGTGCTGAGATGTTCTGCGCCTTAACAAAGACGGATGAGAGCGTGAGAAGCACAGCTCCGATTACGATAAGCGTGAATGAGATGAAAAACGCTGGAGCCCTAACAGGTTTCATGAGGAGGTAAATGGATTCGGAACAATAAAAAGTTTGACATCTACATGCTTTATTTGGTGTTACGGGAATGGGTGGGAATGTACTGCTTGAGAACTGTTCGTGGGTAGTGACTCAGAACCGAAATCGGGATGTTCTGAGAGATAAGCACATAATCATCGAGGACGGTAAGGTAAAGGCGATTACGGGTCATATTGAAAGGAGCAAAAGATTTGACAGGGTCATAGATTGCAAGGGCAAGGTTGTTCTTCCCGCACTGATAAACGGACACACGCATGCCGCAATGACCCTTCTGAGAGGTTACAACGACGATACGGAGCTTCACGACTGGCTGAACTCAGTATGGAGGGTCGAGGCGAAGCTGACAGGAAGGGATGTTGAAGCCGGTACGTTGCTTGCCTGTCTCGAAATGCTTAAAACCGGAACGTGCTGCTTCGTGGACATGTACTTTTTCATGGAGGATGCTGCAAAAGCTGTTGAAAAGGCCGGGATGAAGGCCCTGCTCGGCTACGGCATGCTTGATTTTGGTAATGAGGAAAAGAGGAAGGAAGAGCTCAGGGAGTGTAAAAAGCTCCTCGAGCTTCTCAAGAAAAAGGGCAACAAAAGATTAAGGGGTGTTGTGGCCCCCCATGCAATTTATACATGCTCCGCTGAGCTGCTGCAGGAATCCATGGAAATAGCAAAAAGTTACGATGTGCTTTACACGATTCACCTTTCCGAAACAAGAAAAGAGGTGCACGAGTGCTTCAGAACCCACAGAAAGTATCCCGTTGAGTATCTTGATGATCTCGGAGTGCTCAATGACAGGTTTGTTGGGTTTCATGCGGCCTGGCTCACAAGAAACGAGATATCCCTCCTTGCGAGAAAAGGTGGGGGAGTTGTGCACTGCCCTGTGTCCAACATGAAGCTGGCGACGGGCGGTGCTTTTCCGTTCAGAGAGTACATCAAAGCGGGAGTGCTCACGGCACTTGGTACGGATGGGGCTTGCTCAAACAACAGCCTGAACATGCTTGAGGAGATGAAATTTGCCGCGCTCCTCCAGAAGTGGTTCAGATGGAACGCGAGGGAAATGAGCGCGCAGCAAGCTCTGGACATGGCAACCGTGAACGCGTCAAAATTGTTCCGGCTCAATAACGGCAGTGTCGAACCCGAAAAAGATGCGGATCTCCTCGTTCTGAATGCAGGTTCATGCTTCATGCTCCCCCATCACAATATGGTTTCAAACATCGTTTACGCTTCTTCCTACTTTACCGTTGAGCACGTGTTGATTGATGGTGATGTTGTGATAGAGCAGGGGAAGCACACCGCTTTAGGTGAAGAGGGGGTTATGAGCATATTCCTTAAGAGGGTCGAAAGCCTGATGGAAAGAGCCGAGACGGGGGATGATGAGTAATGAGAGCTCTTGCTCTTCTTTCCGGGGGAAAGGACAGCTGGTATGCCGCCCACCTGACATTACTCATGGGTATGGAGTTAAGGCTTGCTGTGACCTTCATCCCGGAAAGCAAGGACTCTTACATGCTGCATTACCCTGCTCTTGACCTCGTCCCTCTTCAGTGTAAACTTGCCCGCATACCTCACCTCAGTTTTGGTGTGTCCGGAGTGAAGGAGAAGGAGGTTGAGGAAATGATATCCCATCTCAGAAAATTGGTGGAGGAGCATGACATAGAGGCCTTGGTTTGTGGCGCCGTCCAGAGCGAGTATCAGAAAATGCGCGTGGAGTTCATCGCCGAAGAGCTTGGACTGGTTAGCTATGCCCCATTATGGAAGAAGGATGAGCGCAACCTTCTGGAGGAGATAGTGAGAGATGCGAGCTTCAGATTCATTGTGGTGAGGGTTGCCGCCGAGGGATTGGAGAATTGGATAGGAAGGATTGTTGACAACCGGAATTTTGATAGCTTCCTGAACGATCTGGAAAAGGCGAGGGCAAATCCGATAGGAGAGGGAGGAGAGTACGAGACTCTCGTGCTTTATATGCCGCTATTTTCGGAAGAGCTTAGAATCGGAGAGTTTGAGGTGATAAAGTATGGAAAATCCACGGAAATCAGGATGAAGAGTATGAATTAGTGTTTGCATTTGAATGTCCTTCTGGCTGGCCCGTTTTAAAAATAAAAATCTTTTCATCACATTATACCCTCAAAGGATATTAAGATAAAGAGGTGTTAAGATGGGGGAACACCCTACCTCAATTCACAATGTCGTGGCGTCATGCCAGACTGATTCTAAAATTCCGCTGGCAAAGCTTGCCAACGAGATTGAAGGCATAGAGTACGAGCCGGAGCAGTTTCCCGGGCTGGTTCTCAGACTGAACGAACCGAAGGCCGCAGCGCTCATTTTCAGTTCGGGCAAAATCGTATGCACGGGCACGAAATCCCCGGAAGAGGCAAAGAAAGCCGTTAACGCTCTGGTTGAGCTCATGCGGAAGGTGGGAATAAACATCAACGAGATCAAGGCGGTGGACATCCAGAACATAGTGGCATCATCGTATCTGGGCAAAGAGGTCAATCTCAACAAGATAGCCTACGAGCTTGATGACTGCGAGTACGAGCCGGAGCAGTTTCCCGGGCTTGTGCACAGGATGGATGAAGAGAACGTTGTGTTCCTCATTTTCACTTCGGGCAAGATCATATGTACCGGAGGGAAGAGCGTAGAACAGATAGAAAGGAGCATAGAAAAACTCAAGCAGAAACTGAAGGCAATAGGCGCTCTTTAACCGGAATCATCAGGCTTTTTGAATTTTTCGGATGGCCAAACTTCAAATAGTTCTCCCCATGCTTCCAAACAAATTAAAATGTTGGACGGGAATCTCTCCCCATGGATCTGGAATATGATGAACTTGTTCAAAGACTGGAGCTGTTCTTCTCTGAAGCAGCCTACAAGGAAATTCTCGAAGCAGCTCAAAAGAAAACGAGCGCGATCATAGATTTTCAGAAGCTTGAACTTTTTGACCCCGACTTGGCTGACTTTCTTGTTGAGAACCCGGACGAGTTCTTCAAAGCTGTTGATGAAGCCCTCCTCGCGATTGATCTTGGTGAGGAGTTTGAGGGTAAGCTGAACGTCAGATTTTCCAATCTGCCCGAGGATTACGTTATTCCCATCAAGCACATAAGAAGTAAGCACATCAACAAGTTCATAGGAATTGAGGGTGTGATAAAACTCGCATCGGAAGTGAGGCCGGAGATAACCGCAGCCACGTTTGAGTGTGGGTACTGCGGTCAGAGAATAACCCTCCTGCAGGAGAAGCCAACGCTTAAAAAGCCGGCCATGTGTGATTGCGGGAACAAGAAGCATTTTGAGCTTGTGGATAGGAGGCTTGTTGATATTCAGCACGTGGTCGTGGAGGAAATACCCGAGAAGGTTGAGGGAGCCCAGCCATCCAAGATATCGGTGTTCCTGAGGGATGACCTCGTTGATCCGAAGTTCCAGAAAAGAGTGGTCCCCGGAGCTAAGGTAAGGATGAGCGGGATATTGAGGGACAAACCTCTCGGGTTCGGGACGGAGAAGGAAACCAAAAGGAGAGATCTTTACATCGAGGCCAACTACATAGAACCGCTCGAGCTTGAGTATGAGGACATAGAGATAACGGAGGAGGACGAAAAGGAAATAAAAAAACTTGCCAAAAGGCCGGACATTTACGAGTTGCTGATAAAATCAATAGCCCCGTCGATTTATGGTTATGAGGATGTGAAGGAAGCGATAGCACTGCAGTTGTTCGGTGGCGTCAGGAAGGAGAGAAAGGACGGCACTGTAACGAGGGGGGACATTCACATCTTGCTGGTGGGAGATCCCGGTGCGGGTAAATCAGCCCTGCTAAAATATGTGGCCAAATTGGCACCAAAGGCGAGGTATGTTGTTGGCAGGGCAGCCACAGCTTCCGGTCTTACAGCAACGGTGGTGAGGGATGAGTTCCTCAAGGGCTGGGCTCTCGAAGCAGGAGCGCTCGTGCTGGCTAACAAGGGTATAGCTGTGGTGGATGAGATAGACAAGATGAGCGCTGAGGACAGAGTTGCCATGCACGAGATTATGGAGCAGCAGACGTGTACTGTGGCCAAAGCAAACGTGCAGGCAACGCTTCAGGCGCAGACCACAATACTCGCTGCGGCAAATCCAAAATTCGGAAGGTTTGACCCGTTCACACCCCTCCCGGAACAGATAGGACTGCCTGAAACCTTGCTTTCCAGGTTTGACCTTATCTTTGCAATAAGAGATGTTCCCGATCCGGAAAGGGATAAACAGCTCGTGAGGCACATTCTCAAGCTGCACGAGGATCCCGAAAGTGAGGAGCCGCCCATAGACCCACAGCTCCTCAGAAAGTACATAGCCTATGCAAGAAACAACGTGTTTCCCGGGCTTACGAAGGCTGCTGAAAAGTACATAGAGAATTTCTATGTTAGCTTGAGGAATAAATACTCCCAGGAAAATACCGGGGGTGTCCCCATAACCACGAGGCAGCTTGAAGCCATAATAAGGTTGGCTGAAGCTTCCGCAAGGGTGCGGCTTTCCAAAAAAGTCACGAAAAAAGATGCTGAAAGAGCCGTGAGAATAATGAAGAACTATCTCATGAAGCTCGGGCTCGACCCCGAAACGGGCCACCTGGACATAGACAGGATAGAGACGGGAATCTCCTCAAGCCAGCGCAACAAGATAAAGCTGCTCCTTGCATTGATAGAGAACCTCCAGAACGAAAGTCCCGAAGGCATGGTCAACATCTCGGATCTCCTCGCGGCAGCGGAGAGCAGCGGGATAAGCGATGCCGCGGAAATACTGGACAAGCTGAAGAGAAACGGGGAAATATTTGAACCGCGCGCAGGCTACATAAAGAAGGTATGAAAGGTAATGAAACATGAAGAAAAAAGCTCCGGCTGTCAGGTGCAGGATAAGGGACATCCTCAAAGGAAAATATGTACCCGCAACCGATCTTACTCCGGGGTATGTCCTCCTGCCCATCGGTGTGAGAGTTTATAAAGTCATGCTCCACGGTGTGGTCACCCAGACCTATGTCAATGAGTCAAGAACTTATGGTTTCCTCGTGCTGGAGGATGGCACAGGAAGAATAAGAGCCAAGTTCTTCAGTGGGATAAAAATGCTTGAAAACATCAACCGGGGGGATAGCGTCGCTATTGTTGGAAGGATCAGGGAGTACAATGAGGAGAGGTATCTTGCCGTTACGGGTGTTAGAAAACTGCAAACTCCAGAGGAAGAAGCTGTGTTCAGACTCGATATGGTGGTTAAGCTGATCAGAATGCTTGATGCTGCAAGGAGCATAGCTGAAGCCATAAAAAGCGCCGAGAGTTTGGATGAGGCTCTGAAGCTGTGCGGACATCATCCGGAGTATCTTGTTGCAGGAGTTTACGAGCTCGAGAGGTTTGTGGAAGAGAAAAGTGCCACCGAGAGCAGGAGCGCCGATGAGAAGGATCTGAAGGAAATCATATTAAATATTATAAGGGATAATGATGAGGGGGACGGTGTGGACTACGTCAAGATAATACAGCTTGCGGGCCTTCCAGAGAGTGTGGTCGAAAGGGTGATAAATGAGTTGCTCGAAGAAGGATCATGCTACGAACCGAAGCCGGGGAAGATAAAGATGGTTTGAGGTGGTGAGAGATGGCCGAAACGAACATAATGGATTATGATGCTCTGCTGGAAAGGGCAAAGAAACAGCTTCCGGAATCCGTTCTCGTTAAGGAAAGGTTCGAGATTCCCGTACTCAGGTCCATAATAGTGGGTAACAGAACTTTCATAAAAAAGTTCACGGATGTGTGCGATTATATAAGAAGGGATCCGAAACATCTCCTGAAATTCTTGGCAAAGGAACTGGGTACCCAGGGTGAGATTGATGGCAGCGATGCTGTTTTCCAGGGCAAATTCAGCAATGCCGTAATAAACAAGAAGTTTGAAAGATATGTTAAGGACTATGTGCTGTGCCACGAGTGCGGCAAACCGGACACAAAGCTCTTCAAGGAGGGCAGGATAATGATGCTCAAGTGTGAGGCGTGCGGGGCCATAAGACCTGTGGAGAAAATATAAGGGCAGGCCTATGGGAAAGTTCTATCTCACTGTAAGGGATAGCACGCACGGCAGTGTGGTTGCTGTATGTGAGAAGGAGATTTTCGGAAAGAAATTCGAAGAAGGGGATCTGGTTCTCGATCTCACGACCGCCTTCTATTTTGAAGAGGGAAAAACCATCGAAACCGGGGATGTTGAGCTGATCGTGGAGAAAGTAAGAGAAGCCTTTACCTCAAACATAGTGGGTAACAGTATTGTTGATGCGCTTCTGGAAAGAGGAATCATAAAGAGAAGCGGTGTGAAGAGCATAGCCGGAGTTAAATATGCCATGACATTTAAAATATAGAATACATCACTGTCGTCTATGAGAAAGAAAAAGCTCGTCAGGGTCTGTGCTAAGTGTGGAAAGCGGGTTGAGGAGTTGCATGAAGGTCTGTGCGAGGAGTGTTTCTCCGTTATGAAAAAAAGTTTGAGGGGACCCCAAAAACAGGAAATGGTCGAGGTTAACTGGTGTAGGTGTGGTTCGGTTTCAGCTTTCAAAAAAGAACTCGGTTTTGCTTCAACATTCGAGGAGTTGCTGGAACTCGTGCTCTCCCACATTATGGAAAAAAAAGCTCGAGATGCTGACCTCACCTTTGAGGTTGAGGAGGTCCAGAACACGGGCAGGAATGTGTATAGGGTGGTGGGCGTCCTCAATGGAAATGATAGAGTGGTGGTTGAAATCAAGTTAACCCGCAAACTCTGTGAGAGCTGCAGCTACAGATCCGGCGGGTATTATGAAGCGACACTGCAGTTAAGAGGTGATGAAGACTTTCTTGCCGATATGCTGGAGCTTGTCGAGAAGATGACGGATAAATGGAGAGCGTTCGACAAAAAATCTTTCATAACCTCCATGGAAGGAGTTAGAGGCGGGATAGATGTGAAACTGGGATCAAAAAGTCTCGCCAAGAAAATCGTTAGCCAAGCTAAAAAATATAAAAAAGATATCGTTATAAAATGTTCAAAAAAGTTAAAAACTGTGAAAGACGGGAAAAAAATTTACAGGTACACGTTTGCGGTAAAGGTTGATGATTATGGGAAAAAGAGGACAAGAAAGGGACGGTAATAAAGGTATCCTGACAGATGAGGAAATAGAAAAGAAGGTAATACTGCCCAAAGGCAAACAAGTCTTCGGAGTTGTGGAGTCAAGGCTTGGGTATGGGAGGATGAATGTAATCTGCTCCGACAAAAAAATAAGAGTTTGCCGCGTACCCGGAAGATACGCGAGGAGGATATGGATCAGGGAAGGTGATGTTGTTATCGTTGAACCTTGGTCCATCCAGGGCGACAAAAAAGGAGACATAATTCACAAGTACAGGCCGGTGGAGATTGACTGGCTCAGAAGGAAGGGCTTTCTGAAGGGTTTGGAAGAATTCATAATTTGATTTGTTTTGGTTCTTCAAAAATAATGGAAAAGTATATATATTAAGGAATGCTCTATATTCAACATGGTGTTTTGTGCGAGAGGGATTTATAGTAAAGTAATGATCATAATTATTGCTTTGTCTATCATTTTTTGCTCTTCCACCGCGTTCGCACTTGGGAGCCACAATTTGATGTTCTGGAAGGGTGACGTGCAAATATTCTTGAACAAAAATGTCTATTCTGCCGGAGAGAATCTAAAAGCGACAATCAGAATGTCTAATGGTGAGAATTATTTTATCACGGACGGAAAACTTGTTATTGAAATTGTATACGGATGTGACACACCCACATATCCTGCGCAGGTTTCCGATTGCGACGATGTTATTTACGAAAAGGTGCTTAGGGGCATACACATTCCTCCGAAAGGAAACAGGGAGATAAATTTCAGCTATTCGTTACCGCAGGATCTGCGAGAAGGCACCTACAGGATTGACGCATACTTCACCGCGAACAGAGCACCGGTAAAGGGGATTCACTTCATCTTTCTGCCGGGAGCTTATCAGGACTTCCGGGTGGAGAACGCAGCAGGAAATTACCCATCTCTGAAGATATTGAGGACAAAAACAGTTTTTAATGGTGAATTAGGACAGGTCGCTGCTCCGGTCCAGCCGGGCGGTGTGATCAACGGAACCGTGTGGGTTGAAGCTCTTGATGATAGCGCGATAGGTAAGAATTACATGCTGAAAATACGTTTGTGTTCGTGGGATGACACCAACTGCAATGGTTATAACTTAACGAAAGGGTTTTATCTGGACTCGAGGGTGCAGAGCGTGGAAGTGAAAATGAAAGCTCCGACCAAACCGGATGCCTATGCCATAAGAATTGAGATAGTGGATGAAAACGGGAGGTTGCAGTCCCTTTACAGAAGCAGGATAATCGTGACCGGGGTAACGGCCAAGATAAGGAAGGTTCAGCTCGCTTCAGTGGTGTTGAGGAAAGGCACACCAACGGAACTCAACGTGCTTGTGGGTACATCTCCGGATCATTATACCGAACCCGTGGTCAGAAATGTTGTTTGTGCGGTGAAAATCACCGATAAACCATCCGGAAAACTTGTGTTTACTGGTAAAAAGACCATAGAAAAACTCTCTTCAAAAGACAACATAATTTTCGTTCCTCTGAACTTCTCGATAATCCCCAGCATGGATACTAAAAATTTCAGGGTGTGTGTCGAGTTACGTTCTGAAGCGGGAAAACTTTTTGATAAATATTGTTTTGATGTGAACGCCAACGACTATAAGGATGTCCTTCTACCTGATTATAGTGTCAAGCTTTTGAAATACTTTGAGAACAACCGCACAGCGGTGCTTGAGGTCTGTGCTAGGTATCGTACTATTGATACGGATGCCAGCATAATGGCCGATCTTCTTCTTTACAGAAACAATCGGATTTTAAAAACTATCCGCAATGTCAGAATAGACGGATGTAAGTTGTTTTCCTTCGGTGAAATTGCAGGAGAACCCAGTACTAATTACACGCTGGTTTTAAACGATAAAGTGAATGATTTGCAGTATGTGTTTAGTTTTTCACCACGTAGATCCACGACAGCGCCGGCAACCCAAAAGCATGGAACAAGTGGTAAAGACAAGATTGTGTTATACACAATATTCATTGTCGCCGTTGCGGTTATTATTATTTTTATTATGAAAAATTTGTAGGGTGGTGAAAATGCATGAATCAAAAAATATAACTAGAATTGGAATAATTATTTTGATAAGCGTGTTTTTCGGAATGATAATCAATCCGAAAATTTCTTTTGGATGGTGGAATAATGATTGGAAATACAGAATGCCCATAAACGTAAGTTACGAAGGATCATTAAAAATCGATAATTATCAGCTCAGATTGATTATCAATTACCATGAGGGCATGCAGTGTGATTTCCGGGATATACGGTTCACGGAAATTGTTAATGGCAAAGAGATTGAGATACCATATTTTATTGAAAATTACACGAACTGTCAAAAGGCGTTTGTCTGGATCAAAATGCCGGAATTGATCCCCGGAGAAAATAAAGTGTACCTTTATTTCGGAAACTCTGATGCTTCCTCAAAGAGTTCCAGCAGCGAGGTGTTCGCAGGAAACGTAAGCAATACTGTTGGGTGCTGGCACTTCGATAATGAGACAAATAACATCATAATGGACTGTTCTGGATTAGGAAATTCGATATTTTTGAATAATGCCTATTTAAGTGTGGGAAAATACGGGTATGCCCTTACTTTAAATGGTGTTAATTCGTATGCATATTCTGACCTTCACGGGATCAACATCCAGAAAAATAGAGGGATAACGATTTCCTTCTGGTTGATGGACAATATGTCGGTTGTAGGAAGCACGGAATGGATCATAAACAATCTAACATATCTGCCGCCCATAAGACTCGGATTTTATACAACGGGCACAACCGATAACAACCTCAGGAATCTTGTTTTTTATCTGACAGATACAAACTCCAGCACGGAAGTCAACATTCCAATATCGATACACACATGGGTTGGTGTCGCAGGTGTTGTAAGGCCCTATAACTCTACTCATTACAGGGTTGAGCTGTGGATAAACGGCAACATGGTTAATTATACTTACATAAAAAACAATATTTCAGGAATAATAACAAATAATAATCAGAATCAATTAGATATCGGAAGGATACCTAGAAATAACAGCTATTCTTATAAGATTGACGAACTCTATATTTTCAACACGTCCTTGTCCCAGAGTGCGATAAGGCTGCTTTCGACTAATCGTGGTGTGGTTCTGCCAGAAGAGCCCATGACGTTGTATTTCACACAGTACGCATTCCCCCAACCGGAATACACCGTCGGTGCGATAGAAAAGCATCTCAAAGCCGTTGGTGAACCATGTACAAAGGACGACGAATGTGAAACCGGGCACTGCGCTGTCGATTATGATGGGAGCGGAGCATGGTGCATGCCCAAAACATCCTGTGCCCATAATGGTATAGAGTATAAGGACGGTAGCTATGCACCGGAGTGTTTATCCAAGACCTCCACTTGGAAATGTTCTGCTGGAATATGGCAGGAATTCAATTGTGGCAGGTGGAGCGTGTGTAAGAGCGGAAAATGTCTATTGAAAGATAGTGATGGGGATGGTGTTCCGGATAAGTACGATCTGTGTCCAGGAACTCCCGCGGGGTGTGAAGTGTATGCAAATGGATGTCCGAAAGTGCCGTTCAAATATCATATAAAAAATGATATATCCTCATCATGCCCCGGATCTTCCATACCGGTAGATCCCGAGCACTACTGTCTGAGCACATCTCAAGACCCAAAGATCAAATTTTATGTTGGGACTGTGCTTGCAAACTCTGAGCCTTACTGTGATCCTCTGTATGGTACTGAGGGGTGGCATGATGTAGAAGATGGAAGAAATTATTGCGAATTTCCAATTCCTGAAAGTATAAAACCCGGGAAGTACACGTTATATGCAGAGTATGAGCTTGGAGGGAGAACCTACAAGGATGTCGTGGAGTCTAGGTTCGTGGTAAAAAGTTCGTGTTCCACGAGAACCCGATGTAGCCATGGAGGGCACATGGAATCCAACCCCACGTACAACATCGTATTCTCTAACGGCCAGTGTAAGGTGTCCGGAGGCATCTATTATTGTAAGAACGGGGCCACAGTTTCACTAACTTCAATATCCAGAGTTGTCCCGCACTGTAGTGATGGTGCACGCGCCTCAGCAAGACCTCCCGGATTGCTTGCATGGGTGTATTCCAGTAACGTATTTTTAGCTGAAAAAGACAACAAGTATGCGGGATGTTCGCTGTGGAATCCCTCAGTTAACAACAGGAGATATTTATTCAGCCTAAAAGTTGGGTTTAGGTGGGCGTGCAACATCAGATGGGCAAGCGGTGCGAAATACAACCATATAAACAACATATACACGTTTAACAAACCTGGCAAATACACGCTTTACGTTGATTTGATAAACGCTGTGTGCGATTCTCCAGATTACATCTGTCCGACCAACTGTCGCGGATCAAGGTGTTTATGTTACATAGGAACTATGAGAGGTGATCAGTGGGGGTTCCAGAACCTTGGAAAATACAAAATTGTGGTAGTTGATCCAGAGCTTAAGTTTATAAGCACCCCTAGTAGCCCCATCAAACTGGATGGGTCTCCATCACTAACCTTGACATGGAAAATCAGGAATATAGGCATTGGTGATATCGACATTAAAGTAGCTCCCGTGTGTCCGGCGGGGTGGAAATGCGTGGTTAACCCAACCCGTGTCAGAAATGTGAAGGAAAACAACAGTGTTATAATTACACTCACGATCCACAACAAAAAGCCACCAGCAATGGTAAATGCCAACCGGATCCCGGTTGGGATAAACATAAGTTATTCAGATTCTTATGGACTCTATCCAGAAAAAAGAACAGGAAATTCCGTAATGCTCATCCTAGATAATCGGCCCCCGGTCGTGAGGTTCAGCGCACCTTCGGGATATGGCTGGAGCGCTTCGGATCTGCCATTCAAAATAACCTGCGATGACAACCCATACACCAGCTACGGAACTTATGGTGGATGCAATAAAATATATTATCTGGTTGTGAATTCGTCTCAGAAATGTCCGCAGAATCTGAACAGTTATAAAGTATACTCGTCTAACCCTCAGGAGACGCTAACGTTTTTGGGCAAAGTAACATGCCCCGAAGGAACAGTTTGCAAAAAGAAGGTCTGCTATGCGGCGGAAGACAGATTCGGGTACAGAAGTCCGATAACCGCAAGCGATGAGTTCAGGATTGATAAACAGCCACCGGTCATCAACGCCACGGTTCTACCATCTCCCGTGCTCTCATCGTTCGGCCCAAAGAAGGAAAAAGTCTTCATCATTTTAAGATGCGATGATGGTGACGGGAGCGGATGCGCTATAACTAAAATCTCCAACACAGCACTTTTCTCCTCCAAACCATGTGAGTTGCAAGGAGACGGCGAGGACATATGCGAATTTATCGCTCCTGATTGTACTGGTTTAATCAGCAGAACACAGACCTATTCTGTGGAAAGTGAAGACTTGGTTCACAATTCAATTTCACATACTTATGAATATGAAATCAAATTTAACACGGGATGTAGTTGTTACACAGGCAAGGAATGTTATAGCGGTTCTTGTGTTGATGGTAGATGTGAGGGAGTTATTAACGTAACGCAGGGAGGACATGTTGTTCAACCAAAACGACCTCCATCCAACCCGATCGAAGTAAATATTTCACACACGTCCCTTCGGTTGATGGTTGGAGAAGTTTATCGGGGAATTGTAGATGTAAAGAACAACAATAACTTCATGGACACGGTTGTGCTACACATAAATACAAATCCAGAATATCCATGGAAACACTGGGTGTATTTTGAGGGTGAAAAATTCTCCAAGAACGGTGATCAGCTCGTTATCAACCTGAAGGGCGGAGAAGAAAAAAGAGTCGTGTTTGTAATAGAACCCAACATGGTAACCATTTCGCCGATAACCGTGAACATCACCGCTGAAGGTTTGATCTCTGGAGGAAATTCAACACAAACCATGAAAGTGGATGTTGTGGCACAGGGAAGCAACGGGGCAAAAAGTTCACTACCGGGGATTGAGCTTTACAATGTATGGGTGATCGCACTGATGGCTGCGTTCCTCTCCTATTTAAATTTCCGGAAATAAAGGGAATTTTATGCCGGAGTTCAGGGAGGAAAAGATATTTGATGAGAACGATTACAAGTACTTCTCAAAGGTCTTTGATTTCTTCACGCTTGATGCGATAAGAACGTTTGAAATAAGACGGGTCATAAAAAGAGCCTTGGGAATTATAAAAGAGGGTAAAGAGTCCGTCATCGTCCTGTGCGAGGGTCCCGAAGAGGACTATCGCATCCTTAAAATTTACAAGATAGAAACTTCAGACTTTAAGAGAATGGAGGAATACATAATTGGGGATCCCCGCTTTAAATCTGTGAGAAAGAAGAAGAGGGATCTTGTTTACCAATGGTGCAGAAAGGAATTCTCCAACCTGAAAAAAGCTCAGAAAGCGGGAGTTTCAGCTCCAGAGCCGTATGCCTTCATGAGAAACATACTTATCATGGAATGCGTGATGGACGGAGATGACATAGCGAGATCCCTGGATGAGATGGAGAAGGATGAACTAGATGATCCGGAGGAGTTTTTCTGGAAAATCGTTGAAGAGCTGAGAAAGCTTTACAAGAATGCAAAGCTCATCCATGCCGATGTAAGCGAGTTCAACATATTGAAGAGTGACAACAGACCTGTGCTAATAGATTTCGCGCAGTCTGTTCTTGAAACACACCCGATGGCCGATATGTTTCTGGAGAGGGATGTGAACAACCTTATAAGGTTCTTCAAGAGAGGTTACCGGCTCAATTTTTCCTGCAACGACGTGCTTCAATACATAAAAAATTGAGCACAAAAGGGATACCATTATGAAGGA
This sequence comes from Nanobdellati archaeon, assembly GCA_027038505.1. Classification (GTDB taxonomy): domain Archaea; phylum EX4484-52; class EX4484-52; order EX4484-52; family WAPT01; genus WAPT01. The sequence goes on along the minus strand of JALVWC010000015.1, from coordinate 31,842 downwards.
GGAAAATAACGTGCAGGATAACTTTCAGATACTCGCGGAAAGCTTGAGAATTCCGGAAGAGAGGGTGCCTGTGCTTATCGGCAGGAAGGGTCAAACAAAAAGAGAAATTGAAAAGAAGCTTGAGTGCGAGATAAAGGTTTCGTCCGACGGAGAAATCGTGATAAGAGGCACACCAATCAACCTCATGAAAGCACGGGAAATTGTTCTCGCGATAGGCAGGGGTTTCTCTCCCGAAAATGCGATGAAACTCCTTGACATCAGAGTAATGCTTGATATCATTGATCTCAACGAGCTGCTTGGCAGAAATCAAAACAGGCTGATACGGCAGAGAGCAAGGATAATCGGCACGAAAGGCAGCGCAAAAAAACAAATAGAAAACATGACGAACACCATCATCTCCGTTTATGGAAAGACCGTAGCCATAATCGGTCCGCCATCGAATGTGAGGATTGCAAGAGAGGCAATAATGATGCTTGCAGAAGGTGCCAAGCACACCACCGTTTATAATTACATAAAGAGGAACGCTCATGCCATAGATGACTATCCATTCAAGTAGCGAATTTTTTATTAATGGAGAATTTCTCAACAGAAAGTATGGAGTATGAGGAGGCAGGCCGTGTTTTGGGGTGTGAGAGATGAGCGCCGGCCCAAACGAGTATGCAAGGGATATGTCGAGGTTTCAGAGGGAAATCAGCGTCGCGGAGTTTTTTGAGAAAAACCGCCACCTCCTGGGTTTTGAAAACCCCACAAAGGCGATGCTTACTTGTGTGAGGGAAGCTGTTGATAACTCTCTTGATGCGTGTGAAGAAGCGAAGATTCTGCCAGAAATCTATGTGGAGATAAAAGGTGTTAACGGTTCAGAGGATCATTACCTGATCGTTGTTGAAGATAACGGCCCGGGGATAATCAAGAGCAAGGTTCCTTACGTATTTGGAAAGCTTCTTTTTGGCTCGAAATTTCACAGGCTGAAGCAGAGCAGAGGTCAGCAGGGCATAGGAATAAGCGGAGCCGTGCTTTACGCGCAGCTCACAACCGGAAAGCCCACGAGAGTGTATTCACGGGTGGGAGATGGCAAGGTGCATGTGTTTGATGTGATGATAGACACCCGGAAAAACGAACCGAGAATTCTGAATTATATGGAGCTTGATGGCGAAGGACACGGCGTCAGGATAGAGATGGAAGTGAGGGGAAGGTACGTGAGGGGAAGGCAGTCCGTACTTGAGTATCTAAGGGCCGTCTCCTTAATGAACCCATTTGCCCAGATCGTGTTTGTTGAACCGAACGGAAATGAGGTTGTTTTTGAGAGAAAGATCGATGAACTTCCCCCTGAAGCCAAGGAAATAAAACCCCATCCTCACGGCATAGAGTTCGGGATGTTTCTCAGGATGTTAAAGGATACGAAGGCAAAAACCCTCGTGAATTTCTTTGTCAATGAGTTCTCGAGGGTGGGGAAAGATACCGCCATGGAAATATGCGCGTTAGCGGAAATAAGCCCGGACAGGACACCGCAGAGGATAACGAGGGAAGAAGCTGAAAGGATATGGGATGTTGTGCAGAAGATGAAGTTTTACGCTCCCCCAACAAATTGTCTCTCCCCGGTTGGAAGCGAAGCAATAGAAAAGAGCTTGAGTGCGGAGTTTAACCCGGAGTTCGTGGCTGCGGTCAGCAGAAAACCATCTGTCTATAGAGGAAATCCGTTTCTGGTGGAAGTCGGCATAGCCTACGGTGGGGATCTCGACCCTGAGGGTCCGGTTACCATCTACCGTTTTGCGAACAAGATGCCTCTGCTTTACGAACAGTCCGCATGCGTCATAACAAGGGCGATAGCGGACGTGGACTGGAGAAGGTATGGGCTGAATCAACCATCCGGATCCCTTCCTTACGGGCCTCTCGCCATAGCTGTGCATTTCGCCTCCGTCTGGGTTCCGTACACTTCTGAGGGGAAAGAAGCAATAGCAGCTTATCCGGAGATCATGAAAGAGATAAAGCTCGCACTGCAGGAGGTCGGGAGGAAACTAAGCACATATCTCTCTGCAAAGAGAAGAGAAAAGATGAGGCAGAGAAGAATAAGCATATTTATGAGATACTCTCCTGAAGTTGTGGCTGCCATTCATAAGCTTACGGGTGTTGATGAGAAAACCGTAGAGGAAGCCATCATTAACCTTCTCAGGATGAAAGGTCTTCACAACAGGGAAGAAGCGGAGGCTGTGGCTGAAGATGTTGTACGGGAAGCTAAAGGTGTAGAAGACATCACCGAAGGTGTAGAGGGTAAGGATGTTGACTCGGGGCGGGAGATCGGAAGTTCAGGTGAGAAAAACCAAAATTATAACGGGAGCGATAAGCTCCAGTCAGACCCGAATGCTGATACCACTGAAAATGACCCAACCATGCAATTCCGGAAGGGTAAAAACAAAAATAACGATAATGATGAAGACACACCCACGCCATCAACCCTCAAGAAGTGGATGGTGATAGAATGAGAGATGACGTTCCCGACGAGGAAATAACAGAGGCGCTTAGCGAAATTGGAAGAAAAGTGCTCATACAGATGATGGAAGGCGATAACCCATACATCGAGATGAAGGTCAGAACCCTTTCCAATGTTTATTTTGACGAGAAAGAGAGGATAATAAAACTCGGTGACATGAAGCAGAGGAGATATTTCCTGAACGCGGGGCAGGCCAAAAAGTTCATGCAAACTCTGCTCGTTGCTGAGCGCATAAAGTGGTTGCTTGAACGGAACAGAAGTCTTAGCAAGAGGCAGCTGTTCTACACGCTGAAGCACACCATCCCGGGCACAAAGGAGAACACGTTTGACGAGCAGAATGAGAGTGACGAAATCCTGGAGGATCTTGAGGTGACCATAGATGTGCTTGTGGAGAGGTTTAACATAATAGCTGATTCGAAAGGTGTTATGGCTGGACCGCTTGTGGTGGAGGACAAGGGCGACATAATAGATCTCACCAGAATGGGTAGTGCCGGCTACGCTGTTCCCGGGATAGTTGAACCGGACGTCGTTAAATTTAAAGAGTGCTCAGCAGAGTATGTCTTGGTTGTGGAGAAAGCTGCTGTGTGGAACCTGCTCAATGAGGACAGGTACTGGGAGAAGGAGAACTGCATACTGATAACGGGTAAAGGCCAGCCATCAAGGGCTGAAAGAAGGATGGTTCACCGCCTCCATAAGGAGCTCGGCCTGCCCGTTTATGTTTTCACGGACATGGATCCATGGGGATATTACATCTACTCGGTTTACAAGCAGGGTTCCATAAACCTCGCGCATTTTTCCATGAAGTGCGGTGTGCCTGAAGCAAAGTTCATAGGGTTCTGCACCTCCGACGTTAAGGAATTCAACATGCCAAGCGATGCGTTCATAAAGATGAAGGACATAGATTTCAAGAGGATTAAGGAGCTCAAGAATTACGAGTGGTTCAAAAACAGAGAATGGCAGAAAGAGCTGGACAGCCTGCGCAAGTTCGGTTACAAGATAGAGCAGGATGCTCTGGTCATGAAGGGTCTTGAATTCACCGCCAAAGAATACCTGCCAACGAAAATAGAAAACAACATGTTCCTGCCATAGAGCGGTGAACAATTTATGGGGGGTGCACGCTATCTCCTGAAAAATCTGCGCCTATGGGACGGAAAGGGCTACATAGCCATGATGCTCTTTGGGCTTTTGCTGAACGGAAACCTAAGCACCATACGCCCAGGACAACTTGTGGCTTTCACGCTTGCGTCAGTAATTTATGTTGGCTATGCGTTCAGCATAAACAACTGTTTTGATACGGACACCGATTCCTTGAATACGCGCAAGAAATCTAAGAACCCCGTCGTGAGCGGGAAGATATCCAGAAAACTTGCGTTGATATTTTCCGCATGTCTCATCATCGCGGGTATCCTGATCGTTGCTCTTGCCTTCAACACGGACATGCTCGTCACTTACATTATGATGTGTGTACTCGCAACCCTCTATTCCGCTCCGCCAAGACTTAAGGCAAGGCCCTTTTTGGATGTGCTCTCACACGGTCTGTTCTTCGGGACGCTTCCCGTTTATTTTGGGGCTTTCTTTGACGGCACACTCACCCACACAGAGATGATGTCGAGGATTGCGTTTTTCGTCTATTCCTGCTTCCTCCAGCTGAGGAACCTGCTGGAAGACTATGAGAGTGATTTGAAAGCCGGGTTGCGTACGACACCCAGCATAATAGGAGTAAGGAACGCCACCATCCTCACATTAACGAGTGGTACATTGAGCAGCATGCTTCTTGCCTGGATACTCCTAAAATTTTGTCCATTGCTTCTGATTTTTCCAATCGTAACTGCACTATTGTTTCTGTTCTTTGAGAAGGAAAAGATTAATAAAATCTTGGACTTCATCATGACACTGTTATGTTTGCTCATAATTCTGAGCGTAAACCTCTAAGCGAGCTTAAGCCACTTAGATTTCTTCAGATGATGTTCGGAGTTTTTGCGGTGTTTTATCTCCTGAAACTGATGGAATATAACGAAGTTGTGGTGGCGATGAGAAATATGGAACTGAAGTATCTGTTTCTGTGCGGCGTGCTCTCGGTGGCACACCTTCTCCTTTCTTCTCTGAGGTGGTACATTTTTTTGCTCCCGCACAAACATAAGAGACTGCGCTATTCTCAGGTTATCAAGGCCAACCTTAAGGGATACTCCATAATTTTCTCCATGCCGTTTGGCGTCACGGGACATCTCATAAAGCCCAAGCTCATACCGGGTAATTACAGAGACAACCTTCTTTCCCTGGTTTTGAGCCAGGTCATGGAGATAAATGCCCTGCTCGCTGTGTTTCTCTTCTGGAAGTTCGGAATGAAGGGTCTGGTTTTGCCCGTTGCTGCCTGTGTTGCCATACTGACTCTGAGGAAACTGAGAGAAAAAACCCTGCCGGTGAAACTGTTTAACAGGTTTCTCGAAAGATCGCGAATCCCACACAATAAAGTTTTGGTGAGCGGATTCATCCTCGGGCTCATGACCCTTCTTGTGCAGGCAGCGGGTATCATATTGGCTTTTAGAGCAACTGGCCTGAATGTGGGAATGGGTAATGCAATCCTCGCGGTCGTGCTCTGTCATGTATTCGGAGCTATCTCTCCATTTCCCGCGGGAATTGCTGTGGGTGAGATGGGGATAGTGCTCGCCACGGGTCAGGAGACCAACGCGGTTATTGCTGCTTTCATTTATCGGTTTATTTTTCAGTATGTATATTCTGCGCTGGGATCTCTGCTGTTCATTAGGGAAGGGGTCAAGAAAGGTGTGCGTGCATGAAAGTTGCTCTGGTCAGTGACTGGTACTACCCCGTAATAGGAGGGGTTGCAAGCCACATGCATGCTCTCGCTTTGAAGCTTAAAGAAAAAGGACTGGAAGTTGCGATCATAACCAACGACTGGGACACAGGAAAGGAGGAGGAACTTGAAGATAAGGGCATAACTCTCGTGAAAATAGGCGGAAAGACGAGCCCTATCGTAAGGATTAACCTCTCAATCATGCTGAATTCCGATCCGCTTTCCAGAGTTCTAAGGGATTTTGATGTGGTGCACGCACACCATGCTTTTGTGCCCCTTTCATTCAAGGCTCTCGGATGTGCATCCTCGCTGGACCTGCCAGCGGTTCTCACCACCCACACCATCTCCTTCATGTACGATTTCAGGCTATGGAAGGTGATAGGAGGAAGGTTGTCCATAATCAAGGGCAGCATAAACCGCGCAAACCGGATAATTGCTGTGAGTAATGCTGCCGCAAAATTCATAGAGCACTTTCTCGAGGAGGAAAACAGGGATAAAGTTGACATCATCCCCAACGGTGTGGATACGGCAAGGTTCACACCGCCTTCTCCGGAGGAAAGGGAAAAAATTAAGTCGGAGTTGGGTATAGAGTCTGAAAAAATTGTGCTCTACCTGAGCAGGATGAGTATAAGAAAGGGTCCCAACATCCTGCTCAAGGCGTTCAGCTCCCTTCTCGATGAGCTTGACAGCGAGATGAGAAAAACAACCCTCCTCATTATGGCCGGAAGCGGCGAAATGCTCCCTGCCCTTAAAACCCAGGCAAAAATACTTGGTATTGAGAAAAACGTCATGTTTACCGGAAAGGTCGGTGACGAGCTTGTACCCAAACTTTTTAAAATCGCTGATATTTTTGTGCTGCCTTCGATAACAGCTGAAGCTTTCGGGATGGTGATACTGGAAGCCATGGCTTCCGGCGTTCCCGTGGTGGCGACCAGAGTTGGAGGGATACCGGAGATCTTAAAGAAATCAAAGTGTGGTGTGCTTGTTGAGCCTCTTAGCGAGGCTGAACTTACAGGAGCTATGCTCAGGCTGCTTGGAAATCCAGATATGGCCGCGAAAATGGGAAAGAAAGGGAGACATGCTGCTGAAAAATATTACAGCTGGAACGTTATCAGCAAAAAGGTTGTTGAGGTGTACAGAGAAGTTGCTACCTCGCATGGCGAGTCAGTTTAAATTTTTAAACATTTTGGAAATAGATAAAGTTTAGGCTTCTGTGCCCCCGTAGCTCAGCAGGTAGAGCGCGCGGCTGTTAACCGCGTTGTCCCAGGTTCGAGTCCTGGCGGGGGCGCCATTTTGCTACTTCTAAAAATGATTAAAGAATTGTGCAAATTTTTTTCGAAAGTTATCAACGTCACTTGCCGAAATAATTTCTCGTTAAATAACGAAAAATTTATATATTTATGTGGAAAAGTAATTGTCTTATGCGCAGGACAAAGATAATATGTACGATAGGCCCGGCATCCAAACATCTCATAGAAGAGTTAAAACAAGCCGGGATGGATGTTGCAAGGATAAATACCGCATACACCGATGAGGTAGATATAGGCTTCAGGGATGTGCTGATTGATGTAAGGCACTGGAGCGTTCTCGAGAGGCTGGAACTTCCAGAAAGTGCTACCGTTGCTCTCTCCTTTGTCAGGAAGAGATCTTGCCTTGAAAACGCAAGAAGGCTTGCCGATCTTCCAATTTGTGCGAAGATAGAAACAATGGAGGCTATTCAGAACTTGGAGGATATCGTGAAGGGAAGTGACATGGTCATGATTGCCAGAGGTGATCTCGGCAAAGAGTTCGGAATTCACATGGTGCCGATGCTGCAGCAGAGAATAATAGAGGTCTGCAACCGCTACGACAAGCCGTTCATAGTCGCAACGGAAGTGCTTAAATCTATGGTTAATAACGCTGAGCCAACAAGGGCTGAGGCGGTGGATGTTTTCAATGCTGTGAACGCGGGCGCATGGGGAATAATGCTGGCTGAAGAGACCGCAATAGGAAATTATCCTGTTGAGGCGGCTAGATGGCTCGACGTTCTTATAAGAGCTGCCGAAACCCATAAGGAAAGTGGGAGTTTAGCTTTGAGTTTGCCAACGAGACCTTCTACAGGATATTCCACAGGATAACGGAATTACAAAAAATTTTTGATCGATGACAGGATATCAATTAGTTTTATACCAGTAAATATTCTTTCTTGGTAAGTGCTGCATCAAGCTATAAAACTATTCACCGCCGTGAGGCGATGCCGTCCTTTTTTCAATTTACCTCCACGATAGTTTAAATTATAATGAACAAAGCGACACATGAAGTATTCAGTTGACTGATTTCCTATAAATTTTAAAAATAATCAGAGAAAAAATCATCCCTAATGGGGCGGTAGCTCAGCCTGGGAGAGCGCGCGGCTGAAGACCGCGGTGTCCGGGGTTCGAATCCCCGCCGCCCCACCATGACTTTAAAAAATTTCTTTCATTCTCTATAGTTTGATGGTCGAGAATAAAAACAGAAAAGAAAACAGCAAAAAAATCGCACATGCTGAACTTCTCGGAACAAGAGTGGTCGTGTGGGATGAAGAAGAAGGAAATAAAATTTACAGTGAAAAATACTTCGGAAAGTGGGTAGAGGAAGAAAAGGTTAAGTTCCTTCAATTGATGCTGGAGGAAGCGATGCTCCTGCTTGAAAGGGGTTTCATCGAAATAAAGGAGAGTGGGAAAGTTCTTGATGTCAGTGAATTTTACAGGAGATGCTGCGAGATTGATCCGGAATTCCCATTCAAATATATAGTATACAGGGATCTCAGAAACAGAGGGTTCATAGTCAAATCTGGCTTTAAGTTCGGCACCCACTTCAGAGTGTACGAGAGAGGTGTAAATCCCTACAAAAGAGGTGAGAAAAGTTCAAGGGAGCACACGAAGTACAACGTTCACGCTGTGCCTGAAAACATAGACTGGAGCCTGGCCGATCTGTCGAGATTCGTGAGGCTCAGCCAGAACATAAGGGCAAAACCATTGCTTGCAGTTGTGGATGAGGAGGGAAGCGTAACATATTACATCATAAAGCATGTGAGCCCGTAAAATGGGGTTCTATAGCCATAGAAATCAAATTCTTATGACGTTCAAGCCTTAGAGATAAAGAATCATGCAGCCGTAACGAGATTATCAAAATGATTGTTACGGTTTATTGTTCTCACCTTTCAGCTCTTCAAAACTCACCTTTCCTTCAATCAGCTTTTCCAAAATGCCTGTAAGCTCATCAATTTTAACGCGCACCTGCTCTCTCGTATCCCTGTCCCTGATGGTCACAGTATCATCTTGCAGAGTATCATAGTCTATGGTCACGCAGTATGGTGTGCCTACCTCATCCTGCCTTGCATATCTCCGCCCTATACTTCCCTTTTCGTCATAGAAAGCCGCGAACTTCCTCTTCACCATTCCGTACACTTCCCTTGCCTTCTCCGGCAAACCATCCTTGGTCACGAGCGGAAACACCGCCACCTTGTAGGGTGCAAGTTTAGGATGAAGCTTCAGCACAACCCTTCCATCTTCCTCTTCATGATACGCATCTATTATGAAAACGAGGAATGCTCTATCAACCCCCTGTGACGGCTCAACAACAACATACGGAACAACTTTCTTTTTGCTTTCCTCGTCAAAATAGGTCAGGTCCTTCCCGCTAAACTTCATATGTTGCTCAAGGTCGAAGGTCGTTCTGTTAGCCATGCCGTGTATTTCCTTCCATCCAAATGGGAAGTGGTATTCTATATCCCAGGTATCGAGGGCGTAATGACTCCTTTCTTCGGGTAAGTGCTGCCTTATCCTCAACTTTTCCGGATTGACACCAAGATCTATGAACCACTTGTACATTTCATAAAGCCAGTAGACATGCCACTTCGTTTTAATTATCCCCTTCTCGAGCGCTTCCCCAAGCTTCATTTTTCTGTGCTGCTCACCTTTTTTTTGCATTTCAGCGGAGAGCACGTTCATCTCAAAGTCAAGGATCTCGTCCGTCAGATAGGGGCATTCATTTATTTTATCAGGATGTACAAAGTACTCCATTTCCATCTGCTCAAACTCCCTCATCCTGAACAGGAAGTTTCTCGGGCTTATCTCGTTTCTGTAAGCCCTACCGATCTGCGCTATACCAAACGGTAGCTTAACCCTCGTGGTTTCAAGGATCAACTTGAAGTTAACGAATATAAGCTGGGCCGTCTCTGGTCTCAGATACGCTATGCTGCTCTCATCCTCGGTCGGACCGACAAAGGTCTTGAACATGAGATTAAAGGTTCTTGCCTGGGTCAATTCACCTCCGCATTTCGGGCACTTTAGGTTGTGTTCTCTGATCAGCTGGTTTATCCTCCCAAGGCTTATGCCATCAGCCGCAATTCCGAGAGCATCCTCAATCAGGTGGTCTGCCCTGTGTCTTGTATGGCATTTTTTGCACTCAACAAGAGGATCAACGAAACATTCGACGTGGCCCGAAGCCCTCCACACCATCGGATGGTTGATGGTGCACGCATCTATTCCAACGACGTCATCACGCTGCCTGACAAACCTGTTCCACCACTCATCCTTTATGTTCTTTTTAAGCTCCGCTCCAAGCGGGCCATAGTCGTAAAAACCGGCAAACCCCCCGTAGATCTCACAGGAGGGATAAACAAAACCCTTCCTCTTGCAGAAGGTTGCTATCTTCTGTACAAACGATTTCATCTCTTTTTCGTTGATGTCCGGCATATTTCCCCTCCTGATTTTCTGCGGGAATTCATCATATTGAAATCTTTAAATTTAAAAAACTGCAAATAATTGCTGGGAAGGTCTGAAGGAGCGTGTTGATCATGCAGTACAGGATAATCTCGAAACCGTCATACAGCCTTGTTGAGGTATGTCTGGATGGAGGAGAGGAAATTATAGCGGAAGCCGGGGTTATGGCATACATGAAGAACGTGGATATAATAACTGAAACCCGAGGGATCGGTGGTGCTTTAAAAAGGAGTCTGCTCGGTGGGGAGAGCTTCTTTCTGAACAGATTCAGGTGTAATGCTTCCACGGGACTTGTTGGGCTCGCTCCGCGCTTCCCGGGGGATGTTGAGCTCGTGGAGATGAACAACAACACGCTCTACGTTCAGAGCGGCTCCTTTCTTGCTGGTGCGCCAACGATCAACATCGACACAAAATGGAGCGGGGCGAAAGGATTCTTCAGCGGGGAGGGGCTTTTCCTTCTGAAAATCACCGGAAATGGAGGGATCTTTCTATCATCTTTTGGCGGGATAGAGAAGATCGATCTGCAGGGAGATGAAATAACGGTTGACACGGGGCATATCGTTGCATTCACGGACGGGCTGGAGTGGAGCGTTGGAAAAGCCGGAAATCTCAAATCCTTCCTCTTCAGCGGGGAGGGGCTTGTGGCGAGGTTCAGGGGAGTGGGCAGCATCTGGATTCAGACAAGAACGTTGGATTCCTTCCTTGACTACATTGCCACGCGCATCCAGAAGGATAGTGGAAAATCCGCGATCGCCCTCGGATTGCTCGGGGGAATCCTCAAGGCAAGGGAATGATAACAATTTAAAAACGTGCCAGACCTATCTTTCAGAGTGACAAGTTCAATTGTGGTGCTGCTGAATGGTAAAGCTTGATCCTTGGGGGTCAGCGCAGATAGAAAGCTATGAAAGGCTGATGAAGGAGTTTGGCATACTGCCGTTCAGCGAGGTGTTGAAAAAAGTTGTTGACCCGCACCCTTATATGAGAAGGGGCATAATTTACGGTCACAGGGACTTTGAGAGGGTTCTCGAGGCCATGAAAAAAGGTAAGGACTATGCGATGATGACGGGATTCATGCCTTCTGGCAATCCCCATCTTGGACATAAGATGGTGATGAACCAGATAGTGTGGTACCAGAAGCGCAAAGCCATACTTTATGTTTGTGTGGCGGACATAGAAGCGTACACGGTAAGAAGGATTGACAGGAAAAAGTGTGTTGACTTCGGCCTCGAATATCTTTCTTATCTTGCGGCGAGCGGGCTTGAGCTTAATGATAACACTGTCCTTTACTTCCAGAGCGCGAAAAATGTTGCTGGTTATCACGCCTTCAGCAAGCTCGCCGCGAGAAAGGTGACGTTCAACGAGCTTGAAGCGATATACGGAACGCTAACTCCGGGCAAGATAGTCTCATCCTTAACTCAAGTTGCTGACATCCTGCTCCCGCAGCTTGAGCACGGGCCGATGCCCACAGTCGTGCCCGTAGGTTCGGATCAGGATCCGCACATAAGGCTCACAAGGGACATAGCGTCCCGCTTTAAAGCAGAGCATCGGTTCATCTTGCCATCATCCACATACCACAAGTTCCAGACGGGACTTGATGGAGGGAAGATGAGCTCCTCAAAGCCATCATCCTACATAGCTCTGGATGAGCGCGAGGAGGAGATAAGGAAGAAGGTCATGAATGCTTTTACCGGAGGGAGAGTAACGCTTGAGGAGCAAAAAAGGCTTGGAGGCAATCCTGACATCTGCACGGTCTTCGAGCTCTTTGCCTACCATCTTGAAATGGACGATAAGGCTTTGGGGGAAATCTACAGGTCGTGTAAAGAGGGCAGGAGGCTCTGCGGCCCGTGTAAAAGAGAATGTGTAGAAAAGCTCGTTGAGATGCTCCACAACCTCAACGAGAAAAAGGAGGAAGCGATGGAAAGAGTAAAGGAGTTTGTGGTGCTGCCAGATGGAACTTGAGAGGAATGAAGCGCTGGTGCTGAAAGCCGTAGTGGATGGACACGAATACACTCTTGGAGAGCTTGTTGAGAAGACCCACCTCGCTTTGCCCGCGGTGGTTAAAGCCATCGAGGGTCTGAAAAAGTATGGACTTGTGAGCGTGAGGGAGGAAAAAAGATCTGAGTATGTTCTCACGGACGAGGGAGAACTCTCCCTGAGGGAGGGGCTCGTTGAAAGAAAACTTGTCAGGGAGCTTCTTAACGCTGGAGGTAGCAAGAAGTTGGAAGATGTCAAAACCCAGCCGAAGGAAGTGGCGATCGGATGGGCGATGAGGAAGGGGTGGGTGAGAATTGAAGGCGAGGGAAAAGAGAAAAGTGTTGTTCTCACCGACAGGGGCAAGGAGCATGCCGAAACTCCGGATGAAATGGAGCTTGCACTTGAAAAAGTGAGGAATGGTGAGAGTGTTGATAGAAAAATTTTGGAAGTGCTTAGAAAAAGAGGGCTTGTAAAGCTGGAGGAAAAGGTGGAGAGGTTCGTCAGGATAACAGAGAGTGGTGCGGAAAAAGCGAGGGAAATAAAGGAAATTAAGGAAGAGATCACCGCCTTAACTCCCGAAATAATAAGGACAGGCAAGTGGAAGCACGCTGAAATAAAGAGGTACGATGTTAAAGATCCCGTCCGTGAAATTTATCCTGCCAAAAAGCAACCTTATAGGGCTTTTCTTGATGAGGTAAAAAGAAAGCTCGTATCGATGGGTTTCAAGGAGATGGAAGGCCCCCTCATAGAGCTTGAATTCTGGAATTTCGATGCGCTTTTCCAGCCTCAGAATCACCCAGCAAGAACGTGGACTGATACTTACAGGCTGAAATATCCCGGCCACGGGAGGCTTCCATCCAAGAAACTGGTGGAGAGGGTCAAAAAAACTCACGAAAATGGCTGGAAGACCGGCTCGAAAGGGTGGGGATACAGATGGAGTGAGGAAGTAGCGAGCAGGCTGATGCCGAGAGCACAAGGTACAGCGCTTTCTGCAAGAACCCTCGCTTCCCTGCCAGAAATTCCCGGCAAGTATTTTGCGATAGCAAGGTGTTACAGGCCGGATAAGCTTGATGCCACCCATCTGATCGAGTTCAATCAGGTGGAGGGGATAGTTATAGGGGAGGGTCTGAACTTCAGGCACCTTCTCGGCATCCTGAAAAAGTTTGCTGTGGAGGTGGCAAGGGCTGAAGACGTGAGGTTTTATCCCGATTATTATCCCTTCACCGAGCCGTCCGTTCAGCTCTCAGCCAAGCATCCCGAGCTGGGATGGGTCGAGCTGGGAGGAGCGGGAATCTTCAGGGAGGAGGTCACAAAGCCTCTCGGAATTGATGTGCCGGTAATCGCCTGGGGGTTGGGTATTGACAGGCTCGCAATGTTCAAACTTGGCATAAGAGACATAAGGTACCTTTTCAGCTACGACCTCGAATGGATAAGAAAACACAGCTCGATCATAACCCTTTGAGCTTGAAGGGTGGTTGGTCTATGCCTACAATAGAGGTAAGGAGAGATGATCTTGAAGGCCTTATAGGTAAGAAAGCTTCAAGCATCGACGAGCTTGAAGAGTGGCTGATGTGGGCGAAGGCAGAACTTGATGGTGTGGAGAACAACATTCTCAAGGTTGATGTGAAGGACACGAACCGCCCGGATTTGTGGAGTGTGGAGGGTATAGCGAGGGAGATAAAGGGAAGGCTGAAAATAGAGAGAGGTCTCCCGCAGTACAGAGTTGAAAGTGGTGATGTTGAGGTTTTTGTGGATAAGAAGCTTAAGGACATCAGGCCAGCCATAGCATGTGCCATAGTTAAGGGTGTGGATCTCGATGATGAGGCCATAAGGCAACTCATGCAGCTTCAGGAAAAGATACACCACACCTTCGGGAGAAGAAGGGAGTATGTGGCGATTGGCGTTTCTAATTTCGACAAGATAAGTCCGCCCGTATATTATAAGGCTGTAAAGCCGAAGGAGATAAAATTCCCTCCGCTGGGGTATGATGAAGAAATGACACCTGCGGAGATTCTGGAAAAACATCCTAAGGGGCAGGAATACGGCCACCTCATAAACGAATTTTCGCGCTATCCAATACTTGTTGATTCAAAGGGAGAAGTTATCTCGATGCCTCCGATAATAAACTCAAACACGATAGGGAAAGTTGATGAGCATACCAAAAATCTGTTCATAGATGTTACAGGGCTTAGGCATGAGGATGTTCTCACGGCTCTCAATGTTATGGTGACCGTGCTCGCTGACAGAGGCGGCAAGACATGTTCTGTGGCTATTCACACTCCGGACGGAGATATACCAACTCCAGACCTCACCCCAAGAGAGGTGGTGGTGGATGCTAACAAAATTAGGGAGATACTGGGTATTGAGATTTCGAATCATGAAATAGTTGAGCTCCTCAAGGATGCGAGGTATGATGCGGAAGTTGCTACGGATGGCAGAATTGTTGCGAGGTACCTCCCCACAAGGAGCGACATTCTTCACTGGAGGGATGTTGCAGAGGATGTTGCGATAAGCTTTGGTTACAACGACTTCCTGCCGGAAGAGGTCAGAATAGGAACAACGGGCGAGCTGAGCAGAAGGGAACTTCTATCTGACAAGATAAGGGAGCTGATGATAGGCTACGGGCTGCAGGAGGTGATGACCTTCACCCTCACCAACAAGGATGTGCTCTTCAAAAAGATGAACAGAAAGGAAGATGATGTGGTGGAGATCGCAAACCCCGTATCTTCCAGCTGGACAACAATCAGGAACGCAATACTGCCATGTCTCATTGAATTTTTATCACGAAACACCCATGTTGAGTATCCCCAGCGTGTATTTGAGGTGGGAGAGGTTGTTGTGATAGATCCGGGCAATGAGGAAAGCGGCACGAGAACCAAAAGACATCTTGCGATAGCCATAGCCTCAAGTACGGCATCCTTCACCGAAATAAAGGAGATCGTTGATTCATTCGCAAAGCAGCTCAAACTCTCGTTCGATTACGAGGAAACTGAAGATGGTGCTCTCCTGGAAGGGAGACGCGCGGCCATAATGCTTGAGGGAAAAAGGATAGGAGTTATGGGTGAGGTGCATCCCGCCGTGCTGAACAACTGGGACATCGAAATGCCGGTTGTAGCAGCTGAGATTGATCTGGAGGAGATCTTCAGGGCTCTGACGTAGTTGGGATCTTATCATTCCTTTTTTCCTGGGGGATTAGAAGAGCGCTTACCATTCGGAAGCACATCCTGAAGCGCTTTCAGAAGCTCCTCGGCCTGATGAATATCCAGAAATATTTTGCAGGAATCTCCGAACTGGATCACATAATCATACCTCATACCGTTATATTTTCTAACCACAACCTTATCAACGCTGTCGAGAAGCACCGAACCTCTGAACATAGAGTTCCCCGCAGTTAGAAGGAAGCGTGCAAAAATTATTAAAGATTCCTTCAGGTCATGTGCCACGCTTGTGTGGTTATTGTGTCCTACCCTACCATTCCCTTGTCTAGGATATGCATAAGCTCATCGAGGTGTATTCTTGCAAGACACGCAAAGTAATCCGCCGCTCCATAGGAAATCAGAACACTGTCATCAACTTTAACAGCTCCGCAAGGGAAGATTGTGAGGGAGTTATCGCCGAATAGTTCGTAAGGCTCTCGTGGACTCATTATGTAGAAAGGTGTGATGGCCTCCACTTCCATATTATTCTTGTTTATTAACATCGCGAACACACTGTAGCTCTCCAACTCCCTTTCCACCGCATGAAGAAAGAGCAGAAGCTTTCCGTCAATTTCAAGAGGGGGTGTCCCCCACCCGACCTTGTCCTCAAACCTCTCCTGCAGCAGGATCTCTCGAGTGTTCTTAATACTAACCTCATTTAGCCCTGAAGAGTTGAAATCGATTCCATCAACACTGCTTACCAGCATGGAAAATCTATCCCTAAGATCGTGGGATCTGTGAAAAAACATCACACCATCTTTACTTCTCACAAAAAACGCATCTTTGTTGGACACGATACCGAGCTTTCTCGTCACTTCCTTCCCAAAATCGGTTGCGAATTTTTTCACCCACTCACCTTTTTCGAGTACTGCGGTAACCGGTATTGTTCTTCTGAGAGCCCCACGAATAAAATAATTATGAGTCCTGCCCGTGTAGGTCATCAGGAGTTTGTTGTCCATCCAGTAAACCCTTGGATCCTCGGCACCCGTCACATCGTACTTGGTGTCCGGGTAGATTACGATTTTTGCCCTCCATTTATTTCCGTTCTTTTCTTTTTGGTCTAGCTCAACAATCCCGCTGACGTATCTGTAGTAGCCAATAACAACCCTCGCATAGATTTTGAGGGTATCATCCACAAGAGCTACGGATGGGTTGAATATCGCTGCGGGTCTGGAGACGGGAAAGTTTTCTATCACAACATTTTCAGAAGATATCACAACCTCCCTTTTGGCTATGTCTTTAGTTGTGTTTTCCCTTATGCCCCTCAGATCCAGAAAAGTGGGGAATGCGGACCCGGGAGTGCCCTCATCTTCAGCTTTTAGCCCTCCCATCCTACCCACGCTTTCACAATCGTGTACTCTGTTATAATTTCGCGAAACATATTTTGTGCACGAATGTGTTTTGCACACCACCGGATCATCTTCTCAGGAAACCAAAAATCCTAGTGAGCAACCCTTTTCTCTCAACCGACGGAGGTGTCCATTCAATACCCGCAAGCTTCGCTGCAAGCGCTTTTATTTCAATGGCTGCCCTCGAATCCGGAGCGTACAAAACAAGAGGTGTTTTCGCTGCTATGGACTCATCGACCTTGGGTTCTTCCGGAACCGTTGAGATTACGGGATATCCAAGTAAAGATTCAACATCGTCCACCGTAAGCTCGTGTTGTGTGTTCTTTACCCTGTTGAGCACAACCCCCAAAATGTGTGATCCAAACTCCTCGGCAAGCTTGATAACCTTGAGAGCGTCGGTAACTGAGGGCAAATCTGGGTTGGTTACCACCAGCACTTCATCCGTGGCTTCCATTCCGGTGAGCGGTTCCCTTCCAAGCCCCGCAGCTCCGTCGAGAATGACAAAGTCGTGGGTCCCCAAAAGCTCAAGGAGTATCTCGGTTAGTTTTTCTGGCTTTGTTGACTTGAGATCCGATATGGATATGCTCCCGGGAATCACTTTCAGTCCAGAAGGATGCACGTATATCGCTTCCTCGATGTTGGCTTCCCCCCTCAGAATATCGTGTATGGTCTTCGGGTATAGGGGCACGCCTAAATGAAAACCCAGGTGGGGGGTCGTAAAGTTACCGTCTATGATAAGAGTGTTCATGCCAAATTCATTTAGCGCCGCTCCGAGGTTTGCGGCCACGGTGGTTTTTCCCACACCACCCTTTCCTGAAGTAACACATATGAGTCTGGTCATCACACATCACCAATTTTGCAAATTGTTTAATATATCGAGAGAAAGTAATTTAAAAGTAAAAGTTCCCGCACGGGTCGAAAGAAAACTTTGAGAACCATTCAGGAAAGTATTCAAAGATTTTACCTGAGTAAGTAGCAGCCCGACCCCGCCATCAAGGGTTTTTCGATAACAACGAATGTCATATCGTAGCACAGAAACTTTCTAGTTAACCTTTACCGCAGGAACGGCATTCATCCAGCACCTTTCCGACTTCACACCACACCGTCTCATTCCCGGAAGAACACACCCATGGCAATTACCCCGACCAGAACTGCGAACCAGAGAGTCAATGCCCTGAAAACTATCGTTGCTGCTGTCGCGCTTGCCCTTTCCATCCCGGAAAGCGTGAGCAGAGAGAGCATTGAAAGCTCCACCACTCCGATCCCTCCCGGAAGCATGCTGATCACCCCTGCAAGCGTTGACAATGCAAAGATAAAAACGGCCAAGCTGAGGGAAGCTTTAAATGACAGCGCTTTCAGGATGATGTAAAAACCGATGCATTCCGTGAACCATGATCCCGCGCTCAACAAACTCATCAGCAGCAAAGGCTTCAAGCCAAACATCCTCTGAACATCCCCGGCAAAATCATTGTGTTTTATACCTTTTCTCACACGAGCGGGAACTCTGCTCAGGAGAACACTGACAAACGCTTTCCTCCTTATAATCAGGGCAAAGATCAAGGAGAAAAGGACAACAATTGTACAAGGCATCAGAACTGAAGACGGTAAGCTTTTACCATTCCCTATAGTAAGATAAATAAGATTTCCTCTGGAAAATTCTATTCCAATGGATCCGATTCCCAGAAGCATTGCCATGGCCAGAACATCCGTCACCCTCTCCGCAAGGATGGCAAGAACACCCTTCCTCATTTCCACACCGTGCCTCTCCTTTAAAAGGTATGCCTTGACAATCTCACCGAACTTTCCGGGGCTTAGGGTTAAGGATAATCCCGCTAGGAATATTTTGGTATTGTCGGATAGCCGTACTTTCGCTCCGGCAAGCCTTGTGTAGTAGTGCCACTTAACACTCCTCAACAGATAGTTGGTCATGCTGAGCGCACACACGAGAAGCACCACAGGAAGTTCTATGTTCATTATCAGCATGGATGTCTCATCCCAGTTTGACCAGACCGAAAGAAAAAGATAAAGGAGAGAGACAGCGACGATAACAAACAATATGCGCATGTTCATTCAGACAAGGGTTAAAGTAAATTTTAAATAAGTGTTGACTCTCATAATTACGGTATTATGGAAATGCTCAACAGGTTCTGCGTAAGGAACGGTAGAGAGAAGGCTGAGAAAGATCTCGAGCTTCTTCTTCTGAGGCTAGTTGTACTACTGCAGTAAGCATCACATGGGTTCATCCCTGCTGACCTTTCTTTTCACCCCATTTGTTTGATTTTTCTCAAAAAACTTTCGGAGGGGATTGTGATGTCCTCTCAACACACCTCTGCGGTGGAAGAGGAAAGGACCGATGGCCGGCTGGATGAGATTTACAGGGAGATGGCGAAGATTGACCCGTACATGAATGAGGAGGAGATGAGGGAAGCTCTTCCGGAATGGCAGCTGAAGACCATAGCAGGCTTTTGGGGATATTCAAATGATAGAAGTCATAAAAGTGTGGAAGAAGTTGCCAGCCAATGTTACCGTGTTTTTGAAGAGGCGTTCAGCGAGGCGATGAGGTTCGGAAACTACAAAAAGCCCATAAGCGATGTTTATGCATGCGGTAACAGTCTTACCATTCGGGTTGCAGAGGGGCAGAAGCAGATGGTGTTTGAAAGGGAAAACGGCAACATGATTTAAATTAATTGGTAGCGGAGTGTGTAAAAGTGGTGCCGGGGTGGTGAAGATGGTGAATTTCAGGGAAATAGAGAAGAAGTGGCAGAAGGTATGGGAAAAAGAAAAAGTGTTTGAAGCTGATATTGATAGCTCAAAGCCCAAGTTCTTCATAACGTTCCCGTATCCGTATGTAAACGGTGCTCCACACATAGGGCACGGATACTCGTTTCTGAGAACCGATGCATATGCGAGATACAAAAGGTTGAGGGGCTTCAACGTTCTCTTCCCGCAGGGCTTTCATGCAACCGGTGAGCCGATAGTCGGTGTGTGGGAAAGGCTCAGGAATAATGATGAGAAACAGATAGCCACGTTAAAGAAGAGCGGAGCGACTGATGAGGATATAGAGCGCTTTAGGGAAACTCCCGAGAACATCGTGCGGTTCTGGATGAAGAGGTGGATGGAAGACCTCAAAATGGTGGGCGCTTCAATCGACTGGAGGAGAAAATTTGTCACAACAACCATGACACCCCAGTACTCCCGCTTCATAGAGTGGCAGTACAACACCCTGAGAAAGAGGGGCTACATAAAGAAGGGCACCCATCCCGTCATCTGGTGTCCGCACTGTGAAAGCCCTACAGGTGATCACGACAGGCTGGAGGGAGAGGGAGAAAGTCCCGTGGACTATGTGCTAATAAAGTTCAGGCTTGTGGGTGAGGATGCTTTTCTCGTTGCGGCAACCCTGAGGTCAGAGACTGTGTTTGGAGTGGTTAACCTCTGGGTCAAGGAAGATGCTGATTACGTCAAAGCGAGGGTTAACGGTGAGGTGTGGATCATTAGTAAAGATGCTGTTCCAAAGCTTGCCGACCAGCTGAAGGAGGTTGAGGTGCTTGAAGAGATCAAGGGTAGGGATCTGCTCGGAAAGAGGTGCATCAATCCCATCAACGGTAAACATGTACCAATCCTTCCAGCGGATTTTGTCGATCCGTCCAATGCAACCGGGGTTGTAATGTCAGTTCCCGCACATGCGCCGTTTGATTATGCTGCGGTTATGGATCTCCTGAAGGAAAAAGATAAGCTTGTGAGATACGGTGTTTCGGCTGACGAGCTGGAACCTATAAGCTTGATAGATGTGAAGGGCTTCGGGGAGTTTCCCGCTGAAGAGATCGTTGAAAAGATGGGAATAAGATCCCAGACCGAAAAAGAGAAACTGGAGGAGGCAACAAGAAAACTCTACAAAAAGGAGTTCCATCTCGGAAAACTGAAGGAAACATGCGGCGAATTTGCGGGAATGAAGGTCTCGGAGGTCAAGGAAAAAATAGCCGAGTGGTTGAAAGAAAGGGGCTATGCTGACGTCATGTGGGAGTGCACTGGTAGAGTTGTGTGCAGATGCGGGACCACATGCCACGTCAAGATCCTCAAGGATCAGTGGTTCCTCGCGTACTCTGATGAGGAATGGAAGAGAAAAGTTATAGAACACATAAAGCGGATGAAATTCTACCCGGAGGATGTCAGGCAGCAGTTCATAAACACCGTGGAGTGGTTGAAAGACAAGGCATGTGTCAGAAAAACGGGCCTCGGCACGCCCCTTCCCTGGGATAAGGAGTGGATAGTGGAGACCCTTTCAGATTCAACGATCTACATGGCATACTACACCATAGCGAGAATAATAAATGAAAGGAAAATAGAGGCGGAAAAGCTCACAGATGAGGTGTTCGACTACATCTTTCTGGGGAGGGGAAATGCCGACGAGGTGGCAAAAAACTCGGGACTTGATGCTGAGACTCTGGAAGAAATGAGAAGGGAGTTTGAGTACTTCTACCCCGTTGATCTGAGGAACAGCGGTAAGGATCTCGTGCAGAATCACCTCACATTCTATCTGATGCACCACATAGCGATATGGAATGGTATGCCCGAAAAGTGGCCTGTTGCCATAAGCGTTAATGGCAGGGTCATGGTTGAAGGGGAGAAGATGAGCAAGAGTAAGGGCAACATTATCCCGCTCAGAAACCTTGTGGAAGAATTCGGTGCCGATCCCGTCAGGCTCAACATAGTTTGCTCCGCTGAAGGGATGGAGGAAGCTGACTGGAGAGCTGAAAACATCAAGGGTTATGTATCCAGGCTTGAATATCTGGAGAGCCTTGTGGAATCATTAAACACCATGAAGGGTAAGGGCGTTACAAATGCCGAAAGATATCTGAACAGCAAGCTTCAGAAGATGATAATCGAAGTAACAAACGCTTACGAGGAAATGAAATTCAGAACCGCAATAACACATGTGCTCTTCTATGGTGTGAACTATCTCAAATGGTACTTCAGGAGAGCGGGATGCATAGAGAGGGCAAACAGAGAAGTTGTGGAGAGATTCCTCAAAGCTGTGATAAAAATGCTCTCTCCGATAGCACCTCACTTTTCCGAAGAGATGTGGCACAGGTTGGGGGGGAGCACGCTTGTGGTCAGGGAGAGCTGGCCGGAGGCGGACGAGAGCTTGATTAACGAGAAAGCTGAAGCGCTTGAAAATTATCTCGAATCGCTGATGGCTGACATCAACAGTGTTGTGAGGCTTGTCGGTGCAAAACCCAATAAAGTCAATATATACGTTGCATCTCAATGGAAACGTGATGTTTACGCGCTTGTTCTCCAAAAGAAGGAAGAAGCGGTGAAAATAATAGGGAACGATGATAGGTTTGCTGATGTAAGAACAAAAGCAATTGAACTCGCTAAAAATCTTCTCAAAAAATATTATGAACTTGAAAGAACAATATTATCGCAGGAAGATGAACTCGCGATACTCGAGGAAGCGAAAGAATTCCTTGAAAGGGAGCTTGGATATGAACTTGAGGTTATGAAAGAGGAAGATGCTAGCTCAACAAGAGCATCAAAGGCAATGCCTATGAAACCGGGTATAGAGGTGATGTGATTTGAAAATTCGGATGCCGAAACATCTGGAGTTTGTGGAAATTGATGGTGAGTCTCCTGAAAAAATCTCTGTGGAGGGAAGGGAGATTGTCGGTGATGTGAGGAGATTCAAGGATATGGCAACGCTTTACTACGACAACATGGGGGGCTGGGTGGACGGCATGGACTTCAACACACCCCTTTACTACATGTTCAGGAACGTGTGCAGGGAGGAGGATCGCGCTAACATCGCTGATCACAAGCTGAGGTATGACATCACCATAATGCTTCCCCTCCGTTTTGGTTCCGGGCCAAAGGAATACAACAAGACGGTCGGACATTATCACCCCATAGTCCCGGGTACGAGGATCAGCTATCCAGAGCTATATGAGGTTATCCATGGGGAGTGCTACTTCATAATCCAGAAGGTGCGCAACAAATATGAAGTTGTGGACGCGCTGATCATAAAAGCTGAGAGGGGTGACAAGATCATAATACCTCCAGACTATGGACACGTTATGGTGAACAGCGGAAGGGGGCTTTTGATCACCGCCAACTGGGTCTCCTCAGCGTTCTCCAGCATTTATGAACCCTACCGGGAGATGAAGGGCGCATGCTACTACATTCTTGAGGAGTATCTTCAGCCCAAGATAATCAAAAACGAGGCTTACGACAACGTACCTGAACCAAAAATCGTTAGAAGCAGAGCTCACGAATCTTTAAATATCGGAAGGAACGAATCCATGTACCGACTGGCCAAAGAGCTTGAGAAGCTGGATTTCCTCAACCATCCACAGGACCATCCCGCGCACTTTGACCCTTCAGTAATTTTTGAGGTCTTCCAACAGACTTCCTGAGGAAACGGATGCGAGCTTTATTTCAAGTTTTCTGACCTTTTTTTCCAGCCTTTCGAGTCTGCTGGAAAGATCGAGCAGGGCCATCCAGATCTGCGCTATTGCCGGTTCCTCGGCATGCTGGTAAACACCCTCATATCTCTGAATTCTTGAGAGAAGAGATACGAGCTGCTTCTTTTTCTCAACATCGAGCTCAGCGATCCAGTCCGACATGCTTATTTAAATTTTACTCATCTTTTAAATTATTCACCTTCGCTTTCATTTGCAACGTGATGCTCTATGGAAAAAGGGGACTTTGTGGAAATAGAATACACCGGAAGGGTTAAGAGTTCCGGGGAAGTGTTTGACACAACCGATGAAGAAGTTGCAAAAAAAGCAGGAATATATTCTGAACACACTATCTACGGCCCCATAACTGTGGTGGTGGGGGCCGGACACGTTATAAATGGGTTGGATGAAGCTCTTCTCACAATGAAGGAGGGCGATAAAAAAGTCATAGAGCTTCCGCCCGAGAAGGCATTCGGTAAGAGGAATCAGAAACTTGTTAGGGTTTTTTCCCTTACAATGTTCAGGAAAAAGGGCATAACACCTAGGGTGGGGGAGGTTATTTACTTTAACAACGTTGAAGGCAGAGTTGTGGGCGTCTCTTCTGGGAGAGTTGTGGTCGATTTCAATCACCCTCTTGCTGGAAAGAGCGTTGAGTACCAACTAAAGATAATAAGGAAAGTTACGGATCCTGCCGAAAAAGTTAAGGCCATCTTTAAGTATCACACCCTCATGCCGGATGATGGATTTGATGTTAAAATTGAGGATAAGAAAGCTACAATTACGGTTAAGATGATCATTGCAGAACAGATAGCGGACAGGATAAAGGAAGAAATAACAAAATACGTGAAAGAGGTTGAAAGTGTTGAAATCATAATGGGTGGTGAAAAAGAGAAAAAAGGTGAAAATAAAGAAAATCGAGCAGATGGGAGAAGCGCCGAGATGCGTGAGGATTCTGAATCAAAGGATGATGAAAAATCGAAAAACGAAAAGGAACAACCTAAAACTTAAAAATTTAAGACATGATTATAAGACATAATCAATACTCACCGGGGAGTGATGCAAGATGGTGCAGGATGTTAAGGATGTTGAAGGATCTCCTGAACCTGAAGTTGAGGCTCATGCTCGACAAAAAACGGAGGCGAATGGCGAGCTTGAAGAACTCTTGAAGACCAGAAAGGCTGAGATTGTCGTTGTTGGAGCTGGTGGAGCCGGATGCAACACGATCTCAAGGCTCGTGCAGGTCGGGGTTGAGGGTGTGAAAACCATAGCGATAAACACCGATGCGCAGGATCTTCTGTACACCGATGCGGATGTCAAGATACTCATCGGAAAGGAGATCACAAGAGGTCTTGGCGCCGGGGCCAATCCAAAGATAGGAGAAGCTGCAGCGAAAGAATCCAAAGAGACAATAAAGAAATCCCTTGAAGGAGCCGACATGGTTTTCATAACCTGCGGTCTTGGTGGGGGTACCGGAACTGGTTCAGCGCCGATCATAGCTGAAATAGCCAAGAAGCTTGGTGCGCTCACGGTTGCAATAGTGACCCTCCCGTTCTCCATGGAGGGAGCACACAGAGCTGCAAATGCGAAAACGGGACTTGAGCAGCTGGAGGGGGTTGTTGACACTCTTATAGTCATACCCAACGACAAGCTACTCGAGATTGTGCCTGACGTCTCCATAAATACAGCCTTTAAGGTTGCTGACGAGATACTGGTAAATGCTGTGAAGGGTATAGCCGAGCTTGTTACCAAGCCGGGACTGATCAACCTTGATTTTGCCGATATAAAGGCTGTGATGGATAGCGGGGGTCTTGCCCTCATCGGTATGGGTCAGAGTGACACCGAAAACAGGGCATATGAAGCTGTGCAAAAAGCTCTGAACAACCCGTTGCTTGATGTTGACATAGAGGGTGCGAGAGGTGCTCTCATCAACGTTGTTGGTGGGCAGGACCTGACGCTTAGAGAGGCGAAGGAGGTTGTTAACGCCGTTACCTCAAGACTCTCTCCTGACGCGAAGGTCATATGGGGTGCGCAGATCGACAGGAGCCTGGGAGAATCATTGAGGGTTATGGTCATAGTGACCGGTGTGCAGAGCCCACAGATCTACGGGCCTGAGAGGCCGTTCAGCGAGGAGAAAAAGAAGGACATAGAAAGGAAGCTCGGCATAGACTTTATCTGATTTCCTAGTTAACACCCCTCTCATTCCCTATTTTTTGTGAAAGAATCAGCAGCAATCATGCCTGAAATAATGGCATCCGCATTACCCCTGCATATTCCGTTCATGTCACCGAGCACATAGATTTCGCTTTCAGTTCTATCTGTTTTAAGCCTCATCGTGAAGGGATCAACATTAATTCTGGACGGCTTCAGGATTATGAGGGGGGCGTACATCAAAGTTGATGGTTCCGCAAGCCCGCAGATAACAGCATCCAGCTTCTTTATGCCGTCGTATATGTTGTCCATAACCCTATCGGGATATGCAAAACTTATGTCCCCAGGAGTCACATCATTTAACGTGAGGGTGGGTTGGACGAGTCTGTTGTTTTTTATTCTTTTTTCCGTGCTTCTCCTGCCTTTCTCATAATCGCCCAGCCTCTGTATTATTGGCTTACCACCACCAAGCATAAGCGTGTTCTCGCTGAGCCTCTTTCCGTAAAGGTGTGTGTCGTTGAACGGTTCGGTGAACCTGATTTCTGTCACGATCCCCAATACCGTGTTGTCGCTCCTCCTGTTCTCATCCATTATGCCGTTTACGCATCTGATTCCATTTCCGTAATCCACCACCGCAACCCTTCCGTGAGGATAATAACCATAGGTACGAACGACATCGTCCCTTCTTCCGCTTATCAGGGTGAGTTTAGGCTCGCACATGTAATTCATAACCTCGGGGAAAATTGTTTCTGGGGCCTCGAGAACCACACCGCCGAGCAGGTTCTTTTCCCCGTTCTCCTCCCTTATATAGCCCTGCGCTTTGAGTTCATCGAATATGCCCTTTGCTATGCCCTCCCTCCCGCACGCGAGAAAAACCGCATCTCGGTACCTCACTCTATCACCGTTCTCAAGCACAGCACATTTCTCCTCAGGAGACACTCTTCCGACAAGCCCGTTCACAACATCAACATTAGAACACTCGTTCTTTAGATGGTCATAAAGGCGATTCAAAAGGTCACGCGTGCTGTTGACCCCACCTATAAATATAACATCAGAGATGGTAACGCTTATTCCCTTTTTATTTGCATTTCTCACAAACCTTTCTATTTCCTCACGTTTTTCCGAATTCGGATACTCACAATAATCGATTCCAGTGTACTCCGACCAGTCGTAAAGCAAATCCCTGGCTTTTTCCTCCAGCTTCAGAAACTCATCAACCCTGCCGTTTCTGTAAAAATGATCCTGCAGTTCCCCACCTGGCCTCCTGTAACCGGGGTTTGCGCGAATTTCATCCTTTAAAGAAAGGATAAACTTTCCGTTGTTCGGTCTTGGATATTTTTCCGGACCGATAACACAGATGGAGCAATTATCCTTATTTTCAAGCTCCAAAACCGCGGTTAATCCCGAGAAACCATTACCTATAACGATGACATCGTAACTCTTTGGAGGCATGCCATTGGATGAATTTGGGTAACAACATTTTTAAGTGTGTCTCTCGTGTACAGTATCAAGATATTGAAAACAAGCTGCGTGTTCTTGCCTTTCATAAATATTTTTAAATTTTAGTCCAAATAAACTTGCCTGTCGCCCGCCGTACTGCCCGTCGGGGCAGGAGGGGCGGATTCTTGGGACGTAAATGGCATCGGGGAGAAATCATGAAGATGAAGGAGAAAATAATATCGTTCGTAAACCAGTGTATCAGAGTGCTTAAAATAATGAAAAAACCCAGTTTGGAGGAGATCAAGCTCACCATCAAAATAACACTTCTCGGAATGACCATCATAGGTGCAATAGGATATTTAATATTTGCGATCTTCGTGCTCCTCTCAAATTATGGGATCATAAGAATGTAGTCTGTCTGGGTGAGAAGATGGTCATACTTACTGCCAGGATCACTATAGGAAGGGAGAAAATAGTTATGGAATCTCTTGAAGCGAAAGTTAAAGCTAACAAACTGGGAATAAAGGCGATACTCGCGCCTGCGGAACTCAAGGGGTACATATTCATCGAGGGAGATAATATCGATGAAATAAGAAAGCTCGTTACGGGTGTACCGCACGTTAGAGGACTCATAGAAAAAGAGGTCAAAATAGAGGATATCGAGAACTTCCTTGAAGCCAAAGCTCCTGAGATAAAGATAAAGGAGGGAGACATAGTCGAGATAATCGGCGGTCCATTCAAGAGGGAGAAAGCCAAGGTGATAAAAATTGATGAGGAAAAAAGAGAGGCGAAGATAGAACTTATAGATTCCGCCGTTCCAATCCCAATAACCATAAAGGCTGATCTGCTTAAGGTCATAAAGGAAGAGTGAGGGTTATGCCGGAGAAAATCGTTGAAGCGCTGGTGGAAGGAGGAAAAGCAACGCCAGCTCCACCTCTCGGCCCGGCTTTGGGCCAGCTGAAGGTAAACATAAAGGAGGTTATAGATGAGATAAATCGCAAAACCGGGGACTTTGCGGGAATGAAAGTGCCCGTCAAGATCATAGTTGATACCGACACAAAGGAGTTCAGAGTGGAAGTGGGGTCACCTCCAGTCTCTCAGCTCATAAAGAAAGAGTTGGGAGTTGAGAAACTCGCCAAGGAGCCGGGTAAGGAGTGGGTAGGAAACCTAGCCATGGAACAGGTTGTCAAGATAGCGAGGATGAAGAGGGATAGCATGCTTGCTAAGACGCTTAAGGGAGCTGTGAAATGCATAGTCGGAGCATGTGTATCATGCGGCGTTACTGTTGAGGGTAAACATCCAAAGGAAGTGCTGAAAGAAATAGAAGAGGGTAAATATGATCACCTCCTGAAGGAGTGATGCCAATGAATATTGACGAAGCTCTGAAAAAAATGAGGGAGAACAGCAAGAAGAGGAAATTCGTGCAGACGGTAGACCTTATAATAAATTTAAGAGATGTTGATGTCAAAAACCCGTCCAACAGATTCGTGCTGGAGATCCCCCTACCAGCGGGCAGAGGTAAAAACGTGAGAGTCTGTGTTATCGGGAAGAGTTTGGCCGAGGTTGCCAAGGAGCTCGCGGACGAAGTTGTGGATGAGAAAACGCTGGAGAAAATAGAGGGGGACAAGAAGGCCATAAAGAAACTCGTCAAAAGAAACGATTTTTTCCTTGCTGAACCGCAGCTGATGGCAAGGATAGGTAAGGCTATGGGTAGGTTCATGGGTCCACGTAACAAGATGCCAAAACCCGTTCCGCCTCAAGCAGACATAAAAACCATAATTGAGAGGCTGAAAAGAAGTATAAGAGTTGTGCTTAAAGATAGCCCGCTTATCCAGTGTCCAATAGGGACTGAAGACATGAGCGATGAGGATCTCAAAAAGAACTTCGAAGCTGTGATTAATGCTGTTATTCAGAAGTTGCCGGCTGGAAAACAAAATATAAAGAGCATATACATCAAGACCACGATGGGGTCTCCGATTAAAGTGGATGAGTTTTAAGGTCGTTGCCCTATGGTAAAGGAGGAAAAAATAAAGAGGGTCAAGGAACTTGCCGACCTCATAAAGAAGTATAGAGTTGTGGGAATCATAGATATTTACGGTTTGCCGTCAGATCCCTTCCAGCAGATAAGGAAGGAACTGAGAGGAAAAGCCATAATAAAGGTAGAGAAGAAAAGCATACTTGAACGTGCAATCAGAGGAGCCAATAAGTCCAATCTCGAAAAGCTCCTCGAGCTGGAGGTTAAAATGCCAGCAATACTTCTCACGGATGATAATCCTTTCCGTCTGTTTAAATTGCTCAAGAAAAAGAGAACCCCAACTTTCGCAAAGCCGGGAGAAAGGGCTGAAAGGGAAATTGTCGTTCCTGCAGGCCCAACTGGACTCCCGCCAGGGCCCATAATCAGTGATCTCAAATCGGTTGGCATAAAAGCATCAATTCAAGGGCAAGACATAGTTGTACAAGAGGATTGTAAGCTACTCGATCCAGGAGACGTTATAGACGAAAAGGTTGCAAACGTGCTCATGAAGCTCGGAATAAAGGCATCATCCATAGGGCTTAAGCTTGTAGGAGCATGGGAGGACGGAGTTGTGTACACACAGGATGTGCTTGATGTCAGCGCTGAGGAGTATGAGAATGAGATCATCGAGGCTGTGCAGAAGGCCTTCAATCTTGCTTACAATACAGACTATCCGGCAAGAGAGGTCGTTGAGCTTAAGCTTGTTGAGGCTGCACAGCACGCGTTCAACCTTGCTTACAACGCCGTGATATACGAAAAGGAAGTCATCGAAATGCTCCTTCAGAAGGCGCAGTTTGAAGCCGTGGCTTTAAATGAAGCGGTTGAAAATAAAAATGATAAGGGGGGTAGTTAAACATGGAGTATATATACGCGGCTCTACTCCTGCACAAAGCAGGGAAGGAAATAAACGAGGATAATATAAAGAAAGTTGTGGAGGCTGCAGGGATACAGCCAGATGAGGCAAAGATAAAAGCGCTCGTGGCAGCGTTGGAGGAAGTGGACATTGAGGAAGCGATAAGCAAAGCACCGACCATCGCTGTGGGAGCTCCTGCTGCCGCTGCTCCGGCTGGCGAGGCAGCAGCAGGTGGTGAGGCCCCAGTAAAGGAAGAGGAGAAGAAGGAAGACGAGGGCAAAAAGGAGGAGGAAGCTGCAGCAGGTCTTGGTGCGCTGTTCGGAGGATTTTAAAGGAGGACAGCAAACCCTTTTTTTATTTTTTAATTAATTCTTTCTATGGTTTTTCATTTGTTGGATGCGTTTTTTATTGTTTCTTCAGTTGAATTCCCGATTATCTCATTTAGAACACACATAGTTGGTTTTGGATTAACTATGCTACACAGGTAGTTTTCAATAACGGTGATGTTGGATGCGTTTTTTATTGTTTCTAATGGAGTATAGAGATTTAGGACTATGTTGGAGACGTTACCTCTGTAGGTGGAAAGATATAGGAGGGGGTAGAATACCCTAATGAGCTGCACGGACTGATTATATGTGGACATGCATTCCTCGCTGCAATTCTTTGGCAAGATAACTTCAAGCACAGCTTTGCCATTCGAAAGAATGTAATTGATCTCCTCAGCCGAAAGTGGTCTGTTCATCTCTAAGTTTGATGGAAGTTTTTGTTTTTTTGAGTGTGCAAACATCCCACCGCTATAAACTGCGGCAAAAACCGAAAATGTCAGCATGAATGCAATGAGTATGGAAAAATACAAATCCTTCCTTTCGTTCTTATCCGCTTCCTTCCCTCCTCTCCTCCTTTTGGTGGGTCTTGGTTTGGCCATAATGCTCAACCATTCAACAGTTGAGAGATCGCCAACACCCGTTTTCTGTAATTTTTTATTGCGGACTCTTTAAGGCCTGCTCTCTTCAAGGTATCGTCGTCAGCGTTCATAAAGTCAACAACGTTCCATATCCCGAAAGGGATAAGCGCTTCCCTATCTCTCAAAGGCATGCTGATCACTGTGAGTGGATATGCCTTCATTTCATTTGCCCAGTCCGCAAAACTATGTCCTTCAGGAAATCTCCAACTCAGAAGTTTGATGCCTCTGCACTTCGCGTATCTAATAGCGTGATCCGAAAATTTTGTGTTCGTCGTCACCCAAGCTTCAGATGGATTTATGGCGTTTTTCTTCCCCAGATCCCATCCCTCTCTCAGATCTATTAATCTGGCGTGCTGTCGCATCACCACATCAAGGCCCGTAAATGTTCTCTCCCTGTAGTGATGCTTGCACTCCACAATGATAATTTTATTATTTTTTTCGGCCAGGACATCTATTTCATGTTCCACACACTTTCCCTCGGGTTTCGGTTCCGGGCTTCTCTTAACCCTGTAGCCGCGCAACCTGAAAAGGGAAGCCACATAATACTCAAATTCGTGAATATCGGGGTTAAGAGAAGCAATAGCATCCTTTAGCGTGTAGATCCTCGCAAGGTGAGGGTCGTGTTTCTTGAGTTCTTCCTTGACCATCTTCAAAATTTCCTTTGTAGTGATCCCGTCATAAGCTCTCTTTTTGATCACTCTTGCTATTTCTTCCGCCAGGGATTCTGGAGCCCCCGCTCTTATGGCGGTGGAGATTATTTTGTCCTCTCGGAACTCCTCGCGTTCACCGTTCATTTTAACTACGTAAACCATAAAAATTTCTCGGGGAAGGAAAAGATATATATATTTGGTAGCCCCGTGGTGTAGTGGTAAGCATGGCGGGCTTTGGACCCGCTGACCCAGGTTCGAATCCTGGCGGGGCTATTATATATTTAAATAATTTAAAAGGTGAAATTTAGATATGAGTGATGAGGACGATAAAGACTCGCATCAAAAGGGTCTTAAAAAAGGCGATTACATTGAGATTGCGGTGGTTCTATTCCTCACATTGATTCTGCTTGTGATCGTGGCAGGATACTACAATCTTACTTAAAACAACATAAAGCAGAAAGTATTTAATTGAAAACTTGTATATAAATCACAATGTTGTTTGGTTTTTTATTCATTTTGATAGTGGTATTGTGGATCGTAGATGCTGTAGAGACACTTATCGTGGTGCGTAAATTGGGGTGCGGGGCTGAACTAAACCCATTCGCGCGATTTTTGTTGAAACACAGCAAGGAAGATTTCGTTCTATTTAAGCTGATTGATCTTGTGGTGGTGGTTACAATACTTTATTTCTTGTGCATTGAATCCGAAGAAATGGCGATGAGTCTTCTTGTAAGTTTTTTTGCAGTTTATTTA
>JALVWC010000014.1 GCA_027038505.1 Nanobdellati archaeon | reverse complement strand
ACCATAATATCTTAATATCTCGACATATTTTAATTTCTTTAAAATATAAATTTTGGTAAAATTTGTAAAAATTTTGTCAAAATGTGAGAGTTTAAAGAAATAAATGGGAAATAATTCCCCATAATAAACAAAAAATTTGAACTGTTTGTGAGAGAAATCAATGAAATCTGACAAACCATGGAAATTTCGATGAGATATTGATAAACGCGTGTAAAATGATAGAAAAACAGATCCACCAAACAAACAACAGCATAACTACATTCACAAACAGTTTAAGGAACAATACAGGTATCCAAATGTGAGGCTTCCTTTATGGATCTGAAAAATTCTGAAAACAATGATGTTTGTGAATGACTGTTCTGTCCAAAAAGGTTTTGTGATAGCATAATGCAAAAATCCATGCCTATGTAAAAGCAAATGTGAGAGTTAACACTTATGTTCTCAACTTATTTATTGTTATAGTTCGATAGAATTGTCATGGTCAAAAACAGAGTACTCGTCCTGTGTGTGGATAGAGATGATGATCTTGGTGTAAAGGCAAATGTGAAAGGTCCAATAATAGGAAGAGATGCTGTATTAGATGCTGCAGAAAAGTTAGGGTTAGCGGATCCCTCGGATTCCGATGTTAATGCCATTTTTAGGGCTGTGCAACTCTATGATGAGTTAAGGAACAAGGGTGAAAAAGTTGAAGTTGCGGTGATAACCGGCAGCGAGAAGTTAGGGATAGAGTCTGATAGAAGGATCAACGAACAGCTTGAGAATGTTCTGAAAAAGTTCGATGCGGACGAGGTGATTTTTGTTTCTGATGGTGCAAGTGACGAACAAGTTTTGCCATTGATTAACAGAAAAGTTCCTGCGGTGTATCTTGATAGAGTCATAGTGAATCAAGCTGCAAAGTTAGAGAGCACGTATTTTGTCATCTACAATTTTGTGAGACATATGATCAATGATGCTAGATATTCCAGAATGTTTTTAGGTATGCCTGCAGTCGCGCTAATATTTTATGCCATTTTTGGTTCTGCAGCGATAAGGCTGATAATAGGTTTTCTGGGAATTTACTTATTCCTCAAGGGCTTCCAGCTGGAGGAGAATGTGGCCCATGTGATCAATGCCATAATGGACTCTGCGAGAAAGATGAGGATATCCCTATTCCTATACCTGACATCCGTAACTTTCTTCATAGTCGGCATCGTTACGGGTGTTTCGGGAGTTGAAAACGCGAATCCTGTCGGAATCCTGCAGAGTATATTAACATTTCTCAATGCGTCTATCTATACCTTCGGAATAAGTGCGATGGCGTGGTGTGTAGGGGCTTACATCGACAAGAAGATCAGGAAAATAACAGCACTCCTCGGAGTTGAAATAATGATAATCGCGCTCACATTCCTTACCGATACCCTTGCCGAGCTTATGTTAACAAATCAGCTAACCCTAACAAATATAGGTAAAGCCATAGTTATTGTTGGACTGATGCTTACGCTTGCTGTTATCGTGAACTCGTTCGGTAAAAAGAAAAGGAGGGGTTTGAACGTACTTCAGTAAGGAATCTTCTCTCTGTTTTAAATTTTAGTATAAACTATGGGATCATCATCCACAATCACGCTGTGCTCTGCCTGTACAACCACACTTCCCTCGACATCTTTAAGGGGACGGTAATCGTAAAGAGCACCGCTATTCACAAGCTCCCTAATCGCGATTGAAAGCATTGGAGTTTTCTTCTCAAAAACCCACCGAAGAACGAAGGGCAAACCTCTCCTCTTTTCCCCAAAGTCCAGAATCTTTCTGGCAACGGGGTTTCTTGTCTTTGCCCTTTTCAGGAATGAGAATATCTTGGCATCGCCACTCTCCACAACCTTCCCGCTTCCCGTTGTGACAAATGGTTCAACGGCAAAAACATCTCCTCTTTTCAGTCTGTACGGTACCTTGAGCTTGATGTTTGGAATTGTCACATCTCCGTGGAGGTTGTACCTCTCAAGTTTATGTCCTGTGAGATTAACCACCGGTTTGTATCCGTACTCCTCTATGGTGTGCTGTATCGCCTCGCTGATCTCCGTAACCTCTCTTCCCGGGGTGAAGAGCTCCAGAGCCCTGTTCAGTGCCTCCTCAACACATTCTACAAGTTTTCCGTATTTTCCGCTGAGATCGATGGTTACGGCGGCATCAGCTATATACCCATCCACGTGCGCTCCCACATCCACCTTGACGATTGCATTTTCGGGAATGACTCTCTCATCACTTATATCCGCTGTATCGTGTGCGGCACAATTGTTAAGAGAAATGTTAACAGGGAATGCCAGCTCTCCACCGTCACGCACTATGAAATTCTCCAGTTCCGAAACAAGGGAAGAAACACTCACGCCCTGTTTTGTCTTTTTCCTTGCGAGCTCAAGTGCATCAGCCACCATCCTACCCGCAGCAAGATATTTTTCTATTTCCTCGTCTCTCAGCATGTTACCAAGTTGATAAAACAAAAATTTAATATAATTTGTTTTGACTAAATTTAGAATGCGGTTTTCGAGTTTTCGAACGAAAACGCTGCTAACCTTTCTTCTCATCTTTCCGTTCCTTTCTTATATTTCTTTTTCGCTTATGGTTTCGGAAGTCATGTTCAACCCCGCGCAGAATGACAATTACAACGAGTACGTGGAAATATACAACGACGGTAACAACCCTGTAAACCTCTCCTCCTATCTGCTGTGCAACAACTCCATTATCCCGGGGTACGTGGAGAGGGCGAATAACACATCGTTGCTCGTTAACTCCAGTTACTCGACTGCTCTTCCCCCCGGCGGGTTTGCTCTGATCACCGACGGTGGCAGCGGAAGCGAGGTAGCGAGCTCATTCAACATAACCAACCTGACATTTGTGTTCCACGTGAACTCAAGCAGCATATGTGGAGGGCTGAAAAATGATGGAGGCAACGTAACTCTAAAAAATGCTGATGGCAGCGTGATCAGCTTTCTTAGTTATAATAAATCCTTTAACAGGGAGGGGTTATCAGTTCAAGTCTGCAACGATAAAATTATCTTGGCCGATCCCACACCCCTGAAGGCCAACCTCTGCAACACAAGTAATGTAACGGAAGGTCAAAGAAAATCAACATACTCTATAGAGCTCAAAATTGAAAACCTCTCCTGTTTGGTCTGCGATGCCGACACAACTCTCACCTACAGAATATGCGCATACCTCAACGCCTCTCCAATCAGGACTGTCAATCTAACTGTGGAGTACTCGATTGAAAATTTGTACGGAGATGTGATGAAGTCCCCACACAACACCACAATAGAAATCGGTAAGGGCAGACAAAAGGGATGCACCACGACACGTCGGTGGACTCCATCCAGAAAGGTGGGTTACGAGGTTTTCTTCATAAACGCCAGAATTGTTGCTTCCTCCGTCAACCTCACAAACCTTACCTATAACCGTACCATGGTTGTGGTAAAGAGCAAAGTTGGTTCAAGCAACAATGGATGTGTAAAACCCACGGTGAAAATAGAAAACGTGAATGCGAAAAACGTTAAATTCGGGGATGTCCTTCGTGTTAAGCTGGTCGCAAACCGCGGGTGTGAGAGCAAAAGGACTGTATATGTTTACATTAAGAGTGCATCCTCCAACAGGTACGCTTCCGAAAAACTTTCAATCCAGCTTTACAAAAAGAATCAGAATTATACTATCTATCTTCCCGTGCAGATAAGATATAACTGCAACAGAAGGTTGAGAGGCGGCAAATACTTTGTTGTTGCCGAAAGTTCGTGGGGCTCGAAGGATGAATGGTTGATAACAATCAAGGACGGTGCATCTCCCCGGTGTATTAAAGAAGTCGTAACGAAAACTTCAACATGCTCTGTTTTAAGAACAAGAGCAAAAGAGAAAGCGACCCTTCCAAATAGATGTCTCTTCGCAGATATCTTGAATGTTTCACACTCTCCTGCTGCGGTTGGGGGTGGTGACCTAACTACGCGTATCTCACTGAAAAGTCATAACCCAGCCAATCGGATCAACATCTCCATTTACTCATATATTATCTGTGAGGGCAAGCTCTTTAGCAAGGGGGGTTGGTTGGCAAACAGACAAGACCTCGTCCTGCTGCCAAACGAAACAAAAGTTATCGTTCTAAAAAACAAAATAAAGGAAATTAACATTACAAAAACCTGTACCCTCAGAATTAGACTTTCAAAAGACAAAAAGAAGTGTGATGTGGATTCAAAAGTTGTGATCCTGCCAGCACCTCACACTCAGATTTGCGACTGCAATACCACAGCTCTACCGCTTCTCTCAGCCCCACAGAATGAGGGATGGGAACACAAGAATGCTGGTAGAAGTTCGCATAATCGTTCAGGCGAAGTTGTGACATCCCACATCATTTATGATTACACACCTCTTGGCAGAATAAGAATGCTGATCAACTCCCTAAAAAGCAAGATAGCACTCATTTTTTCATGAACTGGAATAGTCCTGTCTGTTTTGTCCCGGACAGTATCATATCCTCGGTGTAACCGAGAACGCTCAGGATCCTCATTGCAGCAGGCAGCACCTGGTGCCTGATGTAATAGTCCGGATCGTAACTCTCGGCAAAAATGGCAAGCTCCGCTCTGTCTGAGATGCTTCCTGTACCTCTTGTTATTATGTATTTTATGGTTTCTCCGGGCCTTATCTCAACTCCCCTGGCCATTGCTTTTCTTGCTGCGGCAACATGCGGGCCTATCTGCTCGTACGAGTCAAGACTTCTTGTGATGGTCGTGTAAATGCATAAGTCCTCCTTATCAACATCACCCTTCTTCAGCTTTTCGATTACATCCCTCACATATTCGACAGCTTTCTCGACCTCTCCGTTCAGAACATGATACAACACCTTCTCCTGAGTTTCTCTCGCAAGTTTTGACCAATCTCGCCTTACTCTCTCGAAACCCCTTATAACCATCCTTCCGTCCTCATCGATGAGCGCATATCTCTTCTTTGCCCCACCCTCTCCGGTCTTTCTCTTCACAAAGAGCCCTCTCTTGTAGAAGCCTTCGAACTCGAGCTCCATTATGCCCGGAAGTTTCGAGTTGACCTCCTCCAGAAAGCGCATAACCTCCTCCTTCTTCTTTCCATTCATCTTGAGGAAAATGGAGTCAGTATCACCATAGATCACCTCAAACCCGTGCTGTCTGGCCATATCCGCTATCATGGTTATGTAATACCTTCCAAAAGCCGTTACCGACTCGGCGCACCTTTTATCATAGAAACGTGAGCCAACAAATGCCAGATAACCGTAGAACGCGTTTGCCACCGTTTTCATTGCTTGCTGTCTTGAATCAAGAACTTTCTTCAGCACTTTATCCTCCACTTTCTTTAGCTTCTTTTTTATTTCCATTCTCTTCTCTATCAGCTCCCGTAGAATTGTGGGAATGAATCCTCTCTTCTTCTTGCAGAAATAATACGGCTTTCCCGGCACCCTGTATGCTTCTTCGGGGGTGCAACATTTGCAGTTTATGGTGAACGGGTCGATATTATGGGTGATTATGATGGATGGGTATAGAGATCGGAAGTCGAATACCGCTATATCTTCATGCAGCCCGGGTTTTGGTTCTATAACTATTGCTCCCTCGTAGCTCTCTTCCTGTCTCCTTACGTCCATCTCCTCAACTGTCGGTTTGTTTGGAACAACATAATTCATCTTGTATGCCTTCCTTATCGCAAAGTTCTCCACAAGCTGGCTGTAGCTCGCTCTCGCCACTTCAACCGGCGTCATATAAGTAAGGGAAGCAAGTGAAAAAATATTCGGAAGTAGTGCTTTGGCCAGCTTCATTGTGAGCTCAACATCCCTGTAGTTGTAGTCCACTATTTTCTCCAGATTTTCTCCGGTCTTCCAGCTGTGCTCTATCTCCTCCCACGTAACTTCATACTTTCCCTCACCCAGAATTTCTTGGCAGACCGCCTCGAGCGTGAAGACCTCTGTGTTCAGACTCGGAGCCATGATGGTCGAGACGAATGGATATAGGTCTATATGAGACATTCCCTCTATTTCAGCATAGCTCGTTCTCCCCCTCCGTTTGAAAACGAGAGATGCGTTTCTCCCGAATTTCAGTTCCACTTTCAGTTTGGAAGCTCTCTCTTTCAATAGGCGGAAGTCGAACGCATCGCCGTTATAAGTTACGATAATGTGTGGTTCCTCCATTTTTAGAGTGTTAACAACCCATTCTATTATGCCCCTTTCGCCCACCACCCTTTCCACGAAGTCTCTGCCGTCAACATCAATGCTTGTTGCCACCTTGCCATGACCGTCATCAAAGTAAATACCTGCCATTATCAGCCTCATCTCACCCCTTTCCATTATACTCTCAACATCAAAACTTGCAATACGCATTTTTTCCTCAGGCTTGTAGAGTCTCTCTATGTTTCTTGCCTTTAAAGCAGTATCGCACGGAAAATCATCATAAAGTGTTCTGTCTCCCTCCACCTCGTACCAGTCAAGCGGCTCAAGTCCTCTGTCTATCATGTATCTCCGGTGGAAAAGAATGTCGAATTCCCTTATCCCCGTGACACCATTTACCATTGCAACAGCTTCCCTTAACTTCGGAACATCGGATGGTAGGTGGCAAGTGATTTTGAGCAAGGTTCTTTCTTCAATCCCAACCAACTTCTTTACCGCCTCAACTCTCTTTGGGCTTACAACTCCGTCCTTTCCGGGAATTTTTATGTCCATTATTTTTTCCGCCAACTCCTCGATAGGAACGGTTTCTGCGGGGATGGCATAGAAATACGGTTCAAAGGTGTCGTCAAGCACGACAATCTTTCTTTTTTCATTATCACTCATCAGAAGCCTTATAACGGGCCTGTTCTTATCCACAAAATAATCCACATGGATAAGCTGAGCAACCACTTTTTCC
This sequence comes from Nanobdellati archaeon, assembly GCA_027038505.1. Classification (GTDB taxonomy): domain Archaea; phylum EX4484-52; class EX4484-52; order EX4484-52; family WAPT01; genus WAPT01. Next base: position 40,147 of record JALVWC010000014.1, on the reverse strand, counting down.
ATATTGATTTTTAGTTAATGAAGAAAATTTTTTAATAGATGCGCGGTCGAATTTTTTTATAAATGAAGTTTCTTTGCCACATTTATAATTTCATTAACATCATACTTGTTCAGAATTGTGTACTCCTCTAATTATTTCCATTTTTGAACGCTTCAAAAAATGTGGTCTCATCAATCCCGATTTCGTTTAGCTTTGTTGGAAATCCAAATTTATCGTACAATTCGAGTATTTTTCATGCTCTTTTTTCTGCCCCTGGAAAAATGTGGTGGGTATAGTTGCAAACCCGGCCTGCAGCCCGTTGAGAACACTGCCAAACCCGATAATCCTGTCCAGAGTATGGCATATGTTATGTTCTGGCCACTTCCGGTCTGCTCGAGTGTGCGATGTTCATGGCAACTCCACTCAAAATAAGTCCGTATGCAATTCCTAGACGAATTTTTCATCAATAACTGAGGAATAAATTTCACATCTGCAAATGTTCATCGCGGGAAGATGCGCGAGCATTCTCGAAAAATTATCCATCTTTCCCCCTTACGTGAAGTTAAGTCCCAGGCATATGCCTATGCTCCTGTAAGTGTTGTTCACCCTGAGGATGCTGACAGAAGATGCTATCGCATCACTCGACAACGGAGTTGGAACGCCGAACACAAGGTATCAGAACGTCCATAAGGCATGATTGAAAGAGTTGTTGAAAGTCCGTTTTGCTCCAGTTGTGGTATAACAGATTCTGTGTTCGCTGAAAATTCGGAAGCGGTGAAGATGGAATTAGAACAGCCCGGCTTCAGACCATCACATTTTATAAAATTATCCGTACATTCTATATTTTTCATGAAGAGTATAGAAAAAATATATGATGTTCTTCTGGACAGGCCATACGTTATGCTTGCTATATCTCTAAGCTTGCTTGCTATCTTCGGGTCAATTATAGCATACCATTACATCTCCTCTGGAAATCTTTTTGAGAAGGGTCTTGATTTTTCTGGAGGGACGCAGATTGTTCTCATTACAAAAAACGACTTTGACCTGAACAAAATTGCCCACATTCTAAGACAACAATTCGGAAATGTTGTCGTTAAGAAAGGTAAGAGTTCCGAAAACTACCTGCTGATAGTTGAGAGCGGAACCCAGCTCAACAAAGATGATGTGGTGAAAGCTGTGAGCAACGCTGGGATAGAAGTTGTCGATACATCCGTCTACTCCATAAGCCCGGCTGTGAGTTCTGCGTTCTGGAAGCAGGCTATCAAGGTGTTTGTGATAGCGTTTACAGGCATGGCGATTGTAGTGTTCCTAACATTCAGGGTGTTTGTTCCGTCCGTGGCGATAATCCTTGCGGCCATATCCGATATAATCACCGCCGTTGCACTTATGGATGTCTTTAAAATAAAGATGACGCTCGCGACTTTCGCGGCACTTCTCATTCTTCTGGGTTATTCCGTGGACACCGACATTTTGTTGTCGAGTCGTGTGCTGAAAAGGGGAGATGCAACAGTTAAGGAGAGAATAAAAAGCTCCGCAAAGACTGGAATAACCATGACAACAACATCCATCCTTGCGATGCTCGCTCTCCATTTCATAACTCCCGCAGACGTTCTCAAAAATCTGTCGGCCATAATAGTATTTGGTCTTTGTGCGGACATTCCATTCACTTGGCTTCAGAACGTATCCATCCTCAAAATCTACATTGATAGAGGTGGGAAATGATGACATCATTGCCTAAACTGCTAAAAGAACCTAGAGTAGTCCTTATGATACTTCTTGTTACAATTTCGATCATTGCGCTTAGGCCATCCTATTATGTGGGTAAAGACGGGAAGGGCCACCTGAACACCTCTCTGAAGTTCGGGCTTGATATTCAGGGAGGATTGAGGGCCCTGATTTATGTTGAGGATCAAAGCGATGCCGCTATCCAGAAAACAGAAAGTGTGATAGAGACAAGACTCAATGCCTACGGGCTGAAGGAGATGGTTGTGAGGCCCGTTGAGCTGGGAGGTAAGAAGTACCTGCAGTTGGAAATAGCAGGCTTTAATGAGAAATCGCTTCGTGATCTTCTGGAAAGTCAAGGAAAATTTGAAGCAAGAATACCTAGAGTTGTGGAGATAAAAAACGGAAAGGGAGTATTTGTTTTTGACGGAAAACGTTACGATGTCATCGTGCTTAACTCCACCACCGGAAAAATAGCTTTGAAAGGGAATGGAGTCAATCTCACGCTTAACGTGAACGATACCTTTGATCTTGACGATGTCAATATAACTTATGAGAATTACACCAAATCACAGGTTGTTTTTTCGGCCCTCATCTATACCGGGGACGATATAACCACTGTCTTCAGAGATGTCGAACATGCTAGGGTTGAGAGGGAAGGCGACGGCTACAGATTCATGTTTACAATAATAACCACGAAAGCTTCCGCGGAGAGATTTGCGAAGGTAACGAGAGATATGAAGGAGGTGTTCAGAGGAAAGGAGTGCTATCTTGACCAGCCGCTCCAGCTTTACATGGATAACGTGCTTATGGATTCGCTGAACATCGTGTGCAGTTTGAAAGGAGAAGCATTGACAATGCCCACTGTGACTGGATGGGCAAAAACACGGGAGGAAGCGCTACAGAAAATGAAAAAACTCCAGTCAATACTCGAGAGTGGCGCACTTCCGTCCAAGATAGAGATAATGAGCGTTGAGAGCATATCTCCAACTCTCGGAGAATACTTTATGAAATATGCTATTCTGTCCATACTCGTGGCGATCTTGGGAGTCGGGATTGTTATACTCGTGCGCTACAGACACCCACTGATATCCTTATGTATTATGATCACTCTGATAGCGGAGCTCATAATTATTCTGGGGATAGCTGCCCTTATAGGATGGACGATTGACCTACCTTCAATAGCAGGTATAGTGGCGATAATAGGTACGGGTGTCGACCATCAGATAATCATAACGGATGAAACTCTGGAGAGAGTCAGCACAAAGAAGAAGATATCGGAGCTCAGTCTGAAGCAGAGACTGAAGCGCGCGTTGACCATCATTCTGACTGCGGCAGCAACCGTAACGGCGGCTATGTTCCCGATGATGGTATTGAACACAGGTGTTGGAGTAATGAAAGGTTTTGCTGTGACAACCCTCATCGGTGTCTGGATTGGTGTCCTCGTAACAAGGCCTGCCTATTCAAAGATAGTGGAATACATCATAACCGAAAAAACAAAATGAAGCTCGAATCACGATTCATGCTTTGATGGCATGACCGAAGATAGGTCTATTCGATATTTCCCCGGAGCAACACGAATCACTATTGGTTTCTGGCTGAACAGATTCACCAAATCTATGAGATACTTTCCCGGCTTAATCACCCTTATGGCTTCAATATCGAGAACAACGATTTCGTTACCCTTTGCTTCGTTATCCTCAGATTCAAGAATCATCCTTATGTCCCTTTCTATTTCACAAATTTCTTCTTTAGTTAAATCCTGAATGACATCTTCCGCTTTCTTAAGATTCTTCTCGCTCACATACAGAAAAAACCTGCAACCGCAGACATCACATCCTTGAAGTAGGTAGTCGGCATCGTCCGGATGTACTTTTCCACATCTAACACATTTATGGGGCATTTAGATCACATGTAGAGTAATAATTCCTCCGGTGTTTTTTCTATTTTTTTGACTAAGTTTGCCGATCCTATGATCGTTATTCCTCTTTCCCTCCCCGTGAGTATTCTCCTTAATTTTTCAACGATCAGCGTTGTAAATTTCCCACCGGAGCTCTCGTTTCTATCCACACTCACATCCATCGTTGAGATTTCAATGCCCTTAAATTTCAGATCAACGTTTTCCATTGTTTTTGTTATGATCTCGCTCTCCTCTTCTGGACTCAGTTTGGAATCAATTATTACGATAGACCCTCTCTTTAATTCGTCGAAAACAAGTTCCATATTTTTTTTCATCTTTTCGTAAGGTATAAACTTTATGCTTATTTTTTTCATGTATTCCACCGTGTCATGCACAATTTTCAGTTGATAAGCTCAAACAGTGCTTCGTAAAACTTATCCATGTTATGGCCGTACTTTGCACTTATACCTATCACTTTGGTATTGGGAAATGCTTCCCTTATTCGGGTTACGTTTGATTTTTTAAGATCTATTTTGTTCGCGACAATCATGAACGGTATCTTTCTAGCTTCCAGATTTCCTAAAATGGTTACATTCACCTGATCCACAGGATTTTTTGTGGCATCGAGAACAACAATAACCGCATCGACGTTGTCGAGCCATTTTATGGCCTCAATTACCCCGCGTGTGGCCTCTCTTGCCCTTGCTCTGGCTTCTTTTTTTGATAACCCCTTCTTAACAAAATCCTCATAATCTATCTTGGTTGCTATGCCGGGAGTGTCCACCACTGTCAGATCTAATGTTTTTCCATCACCGCTCTGTATCACAACCCTTTCTTTCATCTGAACTCTTCTAGTCTCGTGCGGGATATGGGATGCACTTCCCAGCTCTTCTCCCAGCCAATCAAGGCAGATCCTGTTGGCAAGTGTTGTCTTCCCGCCATTGGGCGGACCATAAATCCCGAGTTTTACTTGTTTCTTTTTCTTGAAAAGTCTGTTGAAAAAACGTAAGAGCCTTTTTATTGGCATATGGATATATTGGCTAAAATTATTTTAAATGTTTTAGAACGTTCTGAAAAAACCGTAAATACCGCGCTCAAGAACAAAATTTCATAAATACAATTTTATCAAATAACTTAATTTAAAACAAAAATTAAAGAAGAAAAAGAAAGAGTTACATGCTCTTCTTCCTGAGTTCAATCATTTTATTAATTCTTTTTACTTCCTTCCAGTTTCCTTTAAAGATCATTTGTCTCTTCATCTCCAGAAGTGCTTGGAGATCAAACTCCATAGCCATACTACACTCACCACTGTTAATTATTTTGTTTTTTACCCCCTTACTGGGATGTGAGAACTTCCAGAGGAGTTAAACGAGCACCGCCTTTTCTATTTTATTGTTTTAAAATATATAAAAGTTTTGGATGGTGTACCGAAGCAAGAGCGTGATCAGTCATTCCTCAAATACTTAAACTAAACAAAAATGTGGTTAGCTATCATCAAAAAATATAGGAGGTGTCCACTCACTTTGATTCTTCTTCTCCTGTGTTTTTCTTCCGTTCTTCTCTTCCTCCTCAAGTTTTTTCGGATCGATAAAAATCCAGTCCTCCGGTTTAACTTCAGCTTTCTGTTCTTTTCGCCTTTCCGAAGCTGAGGTAGTCAGTGGTCGCTTATCCTCTATTCTGAAGTAAGATGTGAGCTCATCTTCCTCCCCGACCTTCGGGATGTCTGGGAGGGTCTCCGCTTCCCTGAGAATCTGCTCTCTTGTGTTCTCATCTGCTTTCTTCTTGAATGGTATTTTGAATAGGTGATCGAACTTCGATCTTTCTTCCTTAACAACATCTTCAATCTCTTTAACTCTTGTTCTCCTCTCCTTTTTTCTCTCACCGATCTCCACGTATACTCCCGTTCCTGCCCTTGATTTTCTCACAGTCTTCCTGCTCTTTAACTCCAGAACTCCAGCAAGCAGGAAGCAGATGAGGGCAAGCGTAAAATAGGTGTACGACATACTTTGTTTATGGTTTTCCTCGTTATTAAATTTTAGTGTCAAATTTGGGTTATGGAAGAGAAGGATGTTGTGGTTGTTGGAGCAGGGATTGCTGGATGCTCGCTTGCAAGTGGGGTTGGAGAAGCCGGTCATGATGTTCTCGTTGTCGATGCTAAACCTAACTTCATCCCGAAAGTGTGCTCCGGACTGATAAGTGTGAGGATAGATTCCTTAATCTCCTATCCGAAAAATGCAATTACGAACAGGATTAAAGGGGCAAGGTTCTTTGCTGGAGGGGAGATAGGTCTCGAACTCAAAAGAAGCTCAACTCAAGCTTACGTGATGGATAGAGCTGTGCTGGACGCGCATGTAATTGAAGAAACAAGTAGGGTCTGTGATGTTGAGTTCGGATGGCGGCTTGTGAACGTGGAAAGGAAAAACGGCTTTGCTGTTTGTATTCTCAAGAAAGATGACTTAATCAGGAAGGTTAAAGCAAAGGTTGTTGTCGGAGCTGATGGTGCTCTGAGTAGAGTTAGAAGACTGCTCGGAGTGGGGACGAAGCTTAAAATTTTGAGCGCTGCGCTTGCTTATGTTAGAGACGATATGGAGAGCGATATTGTGGAGATTCATTATGATGATGAATTTGCTCCTGGCTTCTTTGCCTGGAGGATACCCAGAAATGACGGAGTGGTGGAGTACGGATTGGGATGTGAGAAAGGCAAAGCCGTTAAAATGCTTGAAAAATTCTGTGCCAGATTCGAGCATAAGCTGGATAGAAACGAGATTAAAGCCGGTTTCATTCCTCTCGGCCTTATAGATAGAAGCGTGGATGACAACGTCATTCTCCTTGGGGATGCCGCCTCACAGGTAAAGCCGTTTTCCGGGGGAGGGGTCATATATTCTCTCATCTGCGCAAAAATAGGGAGCGAATCCGTTATTCATGCCTTGCAATCCGGGGATTACAGCAAGGGATTTTTCTTGAGAAACTATGAAAACGTGTGGAAAAAAAAAATTGGAACAAAAATCCGAGTTGGAATGATAATAAGGAGGCTTTTCGACTCGTTGAGTAAGGATGAAATAGGTGAGCTGCTAGAAATGATAGATGAGAATAAAGAATTATTCCTGAAAGTTGCGGATATGGATTTCCTTGGAGATGACACTCTCTGATCAACTAACATTTTCTTAACATCAAGGGCTGCAAGTTTGTTTTTACTCTGTTGAAAACAGGAGCCAAGTAAGGGAAAGAAATAAAACAACCTTGGGTGAATTTTCATAATATAAGTCAAATGCGGTAAAATGCTCGTTTTAGGTTTGTTCTATTTGCGGTTTTCAACAAAGCAATTTTCCGCTTATCTCCACTTCAAAAGCTTTATTCCATATTTTATGTAGTTTGCCATTACTTTCGGGTTCTTTGCTTTAAGAAGCATCCTTGCGATGTAGCTCGGCCTTGTGTAATATTTTTTCAAAGCTTCTTTCCTTATGCTTATGAGCTCTTCAACACTAACATATTTTGTTCCGACAGGAGGATTTTCAAAGTAATCCGCACCGAGAATTTCATGCTTGATCAGGCCCTCTCTCTTGCAAATCTCATAGAGCTTTGTCCCGTAGAACGGAATCGCAATGTGAAGCTCAACGAACTCGCAGTCAAGTTTGAACATGTGATTTATGGTTGTTTCAATATCGCTTCTCGTTTCCCATGGAAAACCCATCATAAAGAATCCGTAGGTATGGATGTCAAATTTCCTGCACAGTTCTCTCGCGGCAATATCCTGCCTGACTGTTGTGAATTTTCCTATCTTCCTCTTGCTCTCATCGCTGCCAGTTTCAAAGCCAAAAGCAATTAGCCAGCATCCTGATTTTTTCATGTATCGAAGCGTTTCCGCGTTTATGGTATCCACCCTCGAGTTTGCAACCCAGTTAATATCAAGACCTCTCCCCACAATCTCTCTGCAAACCTCCTTAACGAGCTTTCTGTTCATGGTGAACGTGTCGGAGCGAAAGAAAAAGTTCCTGATACCGTGTTTCTCCACGCATTCTTCAATCTCATCTGCAATATTTTTTGCGCTGCGATACCTCGGAACTCTTCCGGAAATGATCGGCGTTAAGCAATAAATACATAGGCCCGGACATCCTCTGGAAGTCTCGATTGTTGTTTGCGCTTCACCAGTATCTGGTCGTATGTAGAGTTCGTTCCTGACTATGCTCCTGTCGGGGAAAGGCAAATCGTCCAGATTTCCGAGCACGGGACTGCCCGTGTCCTTTAGCTTTTCTCTTTTCCGAAAAAGAATACCATTAACGTTCTCCAGTTTGTTCAGATTATCCACAATACTTCCTATGGTAAATTCAATCTCTCCTTTAACAGCAATATCCATGTATTTGAACTCCTCAAATTTTTCGAAAACCGTTTTTGGAGCAACGAAGAAAATGGAACCCTTTGCAATGGTTTTGCACTCTTCGTTAATGGACTTTATGATCCTGAACGCTTTCATGTCATGAAGCACGCTGCTTGTGGTCACGCTCATTATCGCGATATCCGGAGAAAACTTCTTAACGTCTCTTTCAAAATCCTCCCAGGTTTTTCCTTCTGTGGGATAATCTACGAATTTGCATTTTATTCCCTTCTCTTTCAGAATCGCGGAAACATACATCATATCTATGGGTGCCCTCTGTGTCATTGTTGGAGAAGCATCAACATTTGCCTGACATCTATCTTCGCCGCGCTGGAATTGTTTTCCGGGTGGGTAGAAAAGAAAAGCCTTCATGTAAGGATTTTATCCACGCAAGGTTTTTTAGATTTGAGTGTATGAGTGAGAATCAATACACAAAGACACACTGTAGAGTTTCCATCCATAAACATTTTCTGGATCCCGGTTCTGTAGAATAAATAAATGACTTTCTCTCCATTATTTTGTAACTATGGATGTGATAAAGAATTACCTCAGGCTTCTCAGAGTGCACCAGTGGTACAAAAATCTTGTGGTGTTTGTTGGTCTGTTTTTTGGAGGTGTGCTTTTTAGTGTTGATGGTGTTGCTAAGAGTGTGTTTGCGTTCTTTTCTCTTGCTTTTGCTTCATCTTTTAATTACATAATTAATGATATAAGAGATAGGGAGGATGACAGAAAGCATAAGGAAAAACAATATAGACCGATTGCGAGCGGAAAAATAAGTGTAAGGGAAGCCGTTATTGTTGCTCTGTCCCTCCTAATCCTCTCCACCGTTACTGGATTGATGGTCAGCGTTTCGTTCCTGTTTTTCCCTGTTCTGCTCGTGATCAACACATCTTTATACTCTTTTTTTCTGAAAAAAATTGAAATTTTGGATATTCACAGCCTGGCGTTCAACTTCATAATAAGAGCCGTAGCAGGAGCATATGCTGTTGGAGTCGAGGTATCGCCATGGCTGGTTGTCATGATTTTCTTTATAGCTTTATTTCTGGCGTCCGGAAAAAGGATGGGGGATGCGAGGATAAAAAACGACAGGCTTAAAGAACATGTTTTTGACAAAATGCGCACCATCCTCGCTTCGATCGTGCTGGTGAGCTATGCCCTCTATTCCTTCCAGAACAAACATACGAACATGTTTCTTATGTCCAGTTTAATCCCGGCGACATTTCTGGTGTTGAGATACCTTTATCTTACTGAGGTTGATGACAGGATTGCCAGAAATACCGAGCTGATCTTTCTCGACAAGGCATGGTTAATCGGACTTCTGATCTGGATCATTCTGTGTTTTGCTGGAATCTATGGGGTGTAGGGAAACTCTTAAAAAACTCATCGTCTTTATTTGGGAGCATGGCAACAAAAAAGGGGAGTCTGAAGGTCAAGAAAAAACCATCCGAGTGTCTTCTCGATCGTACTCTGAACTTCGTTTATGACCATCACGTCGAGCTTCTTGTTGTTGCTGTAACCATGCTTGCATTTTACTACAGAATTCTGCCCGCAAGATTTGAGTACCTCACCGCCATAGATCCATACTATCTTTATAGAATGAACTTGTATGCTGTAACGCACAGCCTACAACTGCCTCATCTTGACTTGATGAGATACTACCCAACTGGTATAGATCCACATGACGAGTATCCCGGGATGTATATAGTCCCTGCTTTCATATACCTCATCTTCACAAAACTTCTGAGGCATTCCATTGATTTTTGGATATACGCCAAGATCGAGCCTGCGGTTATGGGTGCTCTTTTCACCGTACTGATTTATTTGATAGGAAAAGAGCTATACAACAAGTACTCCGGGCTTGCTGCGGCATTCTTCTACGCGACACTTGCGGGAGTGATGTTCAGAACTTCGGCTGGATTCTTTGAAAAAGAACCGAATGCTGGATTTTTCATGCTTCTCTCATTCTATTTTTTTGTGAGAGCGATAAAAAGGGATTCAGTCTTCTCTGCGATAGCTTCTGGCCTGAGTATGGCGATAATGGCCACCATGTGGGGGGGAGTTCAGCAGCTATATCTGGGATATGCTCTGTTTGTTTTCGCACTGCTGCTGGTTAACAATGTCCCTGAGAGTGTTGTGAAGACCTACACCATCGTATGTTTGCTTTCAATGATCCCGCTTTTCATGCCAATTTACAAAATAACCAAAACCATATTTGCTGTTAACATAGGTGCTCTGGTATTTTTATGGATTAGGGAGTTCGTCAAACGCAAGAATCTTATTTCGAGAGAGAAGTTTGAATATTTCATGCCGATAATGTTCTCCTTAGCAGTAGTCGGGTTAATTGTGGGTGGTATGGTTTCCGGTACGATAGCAAGAATAGCCATGGGGATACATCATTACCTGTTTTATCACCAAGCGCTGGTCGAGTCGACGGTCGCTGAGGACATAATCCCTACCGTAAATGACTTCACACATAGTCTGAGTTTATATTATGTCACTTCAGGCTATGTGAATAATTCTTTCCTTAGTTCTTTCAAATTCCTCTTTAAATTATTGCCTATGTGGTTGTTCGCACTTATTGGTATAATTTACTTAGGTGTTCGCGGGGTTAAAGAAAGGAGGGAGAAGATCCTTGTAACGGCTTTATTACTCATATCATTTTTTTCGTATTACCAATTCCTTAAATTACATGGACATGCAATAGCTCAAGCCATGTTCATATTTCCGTTCATGGCTGTCATATTCATGCTGGCCAGAAGTGAGAAGGGCGTTGTTTCCGCACTCTACCTTTCAATGGTTGCTGTTGCCATGCTCGGTTACCTCTCCAAAATCAGATGGATGTTTGGTTTAGCTCTGATGTTTTCGATAATGAGTGGATTTTGTGTTGCGAAGTTATGGGAATTCTTCAGACAGGCAATCGAACGTATTCCTTCAAGACTTGCGCTTGAAGGTGAGGATGCGGCAACGATCAAACATGTGCTCTACGGGGTGCTCGGGTTCATTGTTTTTACGGGGATGTTGGGGTATATCGCTAACGCAGGAGTCCTTGCAAAATCGCTTTCCCCGAGTTTCAACAAGAACTGGGAGGAGGCGATGAAATTTTTACGGGAAAAAACCGAACCCAATGCCACAGTACTATCTTGGTGGGATTTTGGATACTGGTTCGAAACCGTGGGAAATAGGTCCACAAACCTCGACGGTGGAAACAACTTTCCAAATAGAAACATCCCAACCGCGCAGTATTTCACAGGCATGATGAATGAGACGCAGCAAAAGTTCTTCTTGGAAATGATGGGTACAGACTATGTTCTTGTCGACGCGTCCATGATAGGTAAGTATGCCGCTATGTCCAAGATAGCCCAGATGATCACAAAAAGGAAGGATTATTACAAGATCAGATCTTATTCTTATTTCTTCCTCGATCCCTCGAGAACAATGAGGAAAGGTAATGTTACGGTTTTTGTTTATAGAAGCGGAAACTATGCTCTCTGGGTTCCTATTAAAAATGATGGGCGTTTGGGAGGTAGCATAGCATTGGTCACACCTCGGGGCATCGCTTATATAAAATACTTGTGCACTCAAAATAGTATCTACAAACTCGATGTTCCCGAAGGCAAGCCAGCTCTGAACATGTGTGTGGTACTGACATCATCTGTCGCCCTTCTAGCCACGAAGGACATGTTTAATTCTGTGTTTCACAGACTGTTTTTCATGAACGGGAAGGGCATAGATTATCTCACCAAAGTCTTCGATAACGGGGAAATTAAGATATACAAGGTGAATCACACGATCATTCCGGACAGGAGTAGGAATGAACTAATAAAGTGGTGGAAAAAGTATGGCTGGAAGGGACTCATAGTTTACAACGGCACGAACTGGGTCAGACAGGCAAGAGATTACAGCGTTTTTAATAATTAATTTAATTGATAGGTGGTCATAAATATGTGCACGATTATTGTTCCACTTTTATCATTCGTTGCGACCTTTTTCTTTACGAAGCGATGGATTAAAGCAGCAAAGAGGATTGGTCTTGTAGGAAAAGACATGAATAAATACAGCAAACCAGAAGTCGCGGAAATGGGTGGGATAGCAGTCATGGCCGGATTCACGGCTTCCGTAATTTTTCTTGTTGCCAAACTCGTTTTCGTTGAGAAAAGCACGAATGTTGTGAATTACATTTATGCAGCTCTTCTCACAATCCTAATCATAGCGTTTATAGGTATGATCGATGACCTACTTGGATGGAAAATAGGATTAAGGCAGTGGCACAAGCCACCTCTGACTTTTCTTGCCGCCTATGCACTCTCGGCAGTCAATGCGGGTAAGAGCATCATGCATCTTCCGTTTGTTGGAGCTGTGAATTTTGGCATTCTCTATCCCCTTTTTATCGTGCCCATCGGTGTGATGGGTGCGAGCAACGCTTTCAACATGCTCGCTGGCTACAACGGACTTGAGGCAGGGATGGGTGTCGTGCTTCTCTCCACCCTTAGTTATGTGGCTTATGTGAACGGTTATGTTTGGCTGGCGGCGATGGGCCTTGCCATGGTTTTCGCTTTGCTTGCATTCCTTGTTTACAACTGGTATCCTGCAAAAGTGTTTCCGGGGGATACATTAACCTACGGTGTGGGAGCATTTATTGCATGTATGGCCGTGCTCGGCAACATGGAGAAGATCGCCGTCCTGATATTCCTGCCATATTATTTCGATTTCCTGTTCAATCTCAGGAAGAGGTTCAAAGCTGAAGCGTTCGGGAAAGTGAAAAAGGACAACAGCCTCGAGATGCCGTACGATGGAATCTACCACTTCACCCACCTTGCACTGTGGATTCTGAAGAAAATCAAGAAGAAGGTTTATGAGAGAGATGTTGTGGTGTTCATACTCTCTTTAGAGTTCCTGATATGTGTTCTCGTTTTGATTCATTATGGTTATCTCTTTTAAAGATAAAGTTCAATCTACCTGCATGGAAAATGACGTTGGTGTTGGCCTCACAAGGATAGCGAAGGGTGCAGCATATCTTTTCACGGGCACAGTGGTAGGAAAGTTTTTCTCCTTCTTCAGTAGGGTTATATTGAGTAGACATTACGGACCAGAACAATACGGAATTTATGTGATGTTCCTGACCATACTGTCCATTTCCACGGTGGTTGCCACCTTAGGGATGGGAGAGGGAATTGTAAGGTTTATAGGGTATCTGAAGGGTAAGCGGAAAAGGTATGACCACATCATAATCTCGTCTCTCTTTGCTGTTTCGTTGACCGCGATCCTTGTGACCGCGTTCGTTTACACCATGAAGGATGCTATAGCTATCCGCCTTCTGCACAACCCCGATGCATCTTCAGCAATTCTTGCCGGCTTACTTGCCATCTTTCTCTCCCCCCTAATAGGGATTGAAGTTGCCGTTTTGAGGGGAATTGAACGAGCCAAGACCGTGGCTCTGATATCCAACGCGGGGATTCCTGCAGGAGTACTCACTGTGGCTGTGCTAAGCGCTCTTCTTAATCTGAACATAAAGGCTGTTGTGTTCGGTGTGGGTGTCGTGTATCTTTTCATTTTTCTATCGTACAGCACGATAATCAAAAAGTGCGTTGAGATCAAAAGGCTCGTTCCTGATTTCAAGACCGTTAAGATGCTTATAGGATTCTCGGCTCCGCTTGCCGTAACATCCATCATAGCCCTCGTGATGGCATGGACCGATACCGTAATGCTTGGTTATTTTTATGGGAGCAAAGTGGTGGGTGTTTACAACGTTGCCGTTCCGATCGCAAAACAGCTCAGTATGTTTCTTGGATTCATAGCCTTTATATACGGGCCCTTCTGTTCTTCATTGTACGCGCGTAACAAAATAAGCGAGATAGGCAGGATATACCAGATTCTTACCAAATGGGTTATGTTCGGTGCCCTGCCATTATTTGTTATCGTGTTCGTGTTTCCCAAGGCCGTGATAAACATACTATTCGGTCATGATTATCTCGCCGCAGCTTCGGCACTGAGAATACTCTCCTTCGCATTTCTCATAAATGTTATGCTCGGTCTGAACGGATACACTCTGATCGTTTTCGGGAACACACGATTCCTGTTTTTTGCCGGCCTGGTCGGAGGAACAACAAACATCCTGCTCAACTACCTTCTCATACCTCGATACGGAATGGTTGGTGCCGCCGTAGCATCCGCAACCGCCATCATCATCCTCAATGCTCTATACTCGTTCAAACTTTACATCTCATGGGGAATCCATCCCTTCACAACAAGCTATCTCAAATCCATTCTCGCCAGCCTGATTTCTATAGGCATCGTGAGTTTCCTCTCCTCCACAATCAGAGTTACGATTCCTGTGGCGGTTCTGTTCCTCCTGATTTTCGGGTTCGTTTATGCCATGCTTCTCGTAATTATGAGGGCATTTGATGAGGAGGACATTGTCATGGTAAAAAAAGTGGGACAGAAACTCGACCTTCCTGTTGAAAAGTGGATCAAGATATTGAAAAGAATTGCGAAGTGAATTATCATTCACACATCGATGCAACAGCTTCGACAATTTCTTCACATTCATCAGGGGGCTCGCAGCTCAAATACAGAAAAATCCAGAATGGCTTAGTGTTTTTGTTGATTAGCAGGTTATGGATAAGGTATTTGATAATGTTTGTCAATAACCGGTATTAAGCCCATAAACATCGTTTTCTTCTGCTATCAGGGTTTAAAGAAGCTTCTTTTTTCAAAGCTTTCTTGACATCTCGTCTTCGAAAACCTCTTTTTATTTTCATCATTACGAATTCTGCTCCAGTGTCGGATCTTCCAGCATGATTGACATCTCATTTTCAATGTTTTGGATTTTTAATGCTTGGACGTTAATTTTGGTCAATCATGCGCAACCTTTATAATATTTAATTACATGTAATTAAGCATAATTAAAGAGGTGAGAACATGAGTGAGGATAAGAAAAAGAAGTACACTACCGTATCCATTCCAACTCCGCTCTACGAGAAAATAAAGAAAAGGATAGAAGATACGGGATTCACATCGGTTTCCGACTATGTGACTTATGTGCTCAGAGAGGTGCTCGCAAGCCTGGAGGAAGAGGAAAAAGAAGAGGTGTTCAGCAAAGAAGAAGAGGAGAAGGTCAAGGAAAGATTGAGAGCTCTCGGCTATCTCGACTGAAAAAGCTTATGAGTTATCGTGAGATATATGGTCTCAAAACCCCACGGAGACAAGTTGATTAGAAAAATTGCTGCAAGAAAAACGAGGGAGAGAATACTGAGCGAGAAAGATGAGTTTCCAAAGCTGAATGTGAGCACAGCTGTGGCCATAGATGCTGAGAACATAGCTCATGGAATTTATTCGCCGCTGACGGGTTTCATGAGGAGTGATGAACTCTCCTCTGTTCTCGAGCATATGAGGCTTCCTGATGATCTCCCGTGGACGATTCCGATAGTGCTCGACGCTCCAGAGGACTCTGTGAATTTTGATGAAGGTGATGCCGTGCTTCTCTTTCACGGCGGGGAGATAATTGCCAGGATGTATGTTGATGAAATATATCGATTTGATAAAAAGGAGTTCTCCGAGAAGGTCTTCGGGACATCCAATAAGGAGCATCCGGGGGTCAGGAAAGTTATGAATATGGGAGAATATCTGGTGGGCGGAGAGATAGAACTTTTAAATGAGATTGAAAATCCGTTCGCAGCTTACACATTAAGACCTGTTGAGACGAGAGTGCTCTTCAAAGAGAGGGGTTGGAACACCATAGTGGCTTTTCAAACAAGGAACGTGCCGCACATGGGGCACGAGTATGTTCAGAAAGCGGCTCTGACATTTGTTGACGGATTGTTCATAAATCCTGTCATAGGTAAAAAGAAGAAAGGAGACTATAAGGATGAGGTTATCCTGAGATGTTATGAGGTGCTCTTCAGGAGCTATTACCCCACAAACGCTTCCGTGCTCGCCACGGTCAGATATGAAATGTGGTATGCCGGGCCAAGAGAAGCTGTGCATCATGCGATAATGCGCAAAAATTTCGGGTGTACACATTTTATAGTTGGTAGGGACCATGCGGGAGTTGGTAACTTCTACAGACCCTACGAAGCCCAGGAGATATTCGAAGAGTTTCCCGATCTCGGGATGGTGCCGATGTTCTTCAGGGAGTTCTTTTTCTGCAAGAAATGCGAAAGCATAGTGAACGAAAAAGTGTGTCCCCATCCAAAAGAATACAGAGAGTATTTTAGCGGTACGAAGATAAGAGAGATGATTGCGAGAGGTGAAAAAGTTCCTCCGCACTTCATGAGAGAGGAAGTGTATGATGCGCTTAAATCCTTTGACGATCCTTTCGTGGGTGAGGATGAATGAGCGAAGATGTGAGGAAAGTTGTTGTAATAGGGCTGGACTCCGCTCCTCCCAACCTGTTGTTTGACAGATTTTTGGATTCCTTACCGAACATCAGAAAGCTGCTCAGCAGATCCATTTATGGCCCCATGAAGAGCTGTATTCCAGCGATAACCATACCTGCCTGGATGTGCATGGCCACCGGCAAAACTCCGGGGGAGCTTGGACTTTACGGGTTCAGGCACAGAAAGGGCTCATCTTATAACGACATCTGGATAGCTCACAGCCTGATGGTAAGAGAAAAAGCGGTATGGGATTACATCGGAGAGAAAGGAAAGAAATCCATAATTGTGGGTGTGCCTCCATCCTACCCGCCAAAAAAGATAAACGGGTGGCTTGTCTCCTGCTTCATAACTCCCGATACGAACTGTGATTACACATACCCGAAGGAGCTGAAAGCTGAGGTGGAGAAAGCTGTTGGGGACTACATTTTTGATGTGGTTTTCAGGAAGGAGGAAAGAGATGAGGTTAAGGAAAAAATATGGGAGATGACGGAAAAAAGATTTGAACTCGTTAGACACCTCATGGAAACAAAAGACTGGGATTATGTGCAGCTGGTTGAGATAGGACTTGACAGAATACACCACGCTTTCTGGAAATACTTTGATGAGAATCACCATCTTCATGAGAAGAACAGCAAGTACAAGGATGTTATTCCCGATTACTACAAACTTCTGGACAGGGAGATCGGCAAGCTTCTCAAGCTTGTTGATCTGGATGAGACAGCCGTAGCTATAGTTTCCGACCACGGAATAAAAGCTATGAAGGGTGCTTTCGCCATAAACCAGTGGCTGATTGAGGAGGGCTTGCTCAAAGTGAAAGGTGGAAACGCTATTAACATTAAATGTCCTACACGCTTGGATAAAGTTGAGGTTGATTGGGATGGGAGCGTTGCATGGGCGTGGGGTGGCTACTATTCCAGGGTTTTCCTCAATGTTAAAGGCAGAGAGGCAAAAGGTATTATTAATCCAGGCGATTATGAGAAGGTTCGTGATGAAATTGCTGAAATGCTGAAGAGCATCAGAGGGCCGAATGGTGAAAAGTGGGATACGAAGGTGTTCTATCCGGAAAGACTCTATCCTGTTGCTAAAGGAGATAAGCCGGATATGATGGTTTACTTTGACAATCTGAACTGGAGGGCAGCTGGAACAGTAGGATACGACAGTCCCTATTTGAGGGAGAACGATACCGGCCCGGATGATGCTGTGCATGATAAATATGGCGTGTTCTCCCTCTATTTGCCGGGGCTGGAGGAGAGAAGGGAAATTACCTGCACCATCTATGATTTCGCTCCAACCATTCTGAAGCTCTTCGGTGTTGAAAGCGCGTTAAGGGGTGAATGTCTGGTATGCGCGAGGGATTCGTGATCTGGCTCACGGGGCCCAGCGGAGCCGGAAAAACCGTCTTGGCCAGAGCTCTGGAAAAAAGACTCAAAGAAATGGGTTACAAGGTTGAGGTGCTGGATGGAGATGAGATAAGAAAGGAGCTTTATCCTGAGCTCGGGTTTGACAGGAAAGCCAGAGAGATGCATAATAGAATTGTGATTCACATTGCCAGGATGCTCAGCAGAAATGGAATAATAGCTATCGTGTCCTTGATCTCTCCCTACAGAAAGGTCAGGGAGTATGCAAGGAAGGAAATAGGAAGGTTTGTGGAAGTTTATGTTTACGCTCCTCTGGAGGTTAGAATTGAGAGAGATCCCAAGGGGCTCTATGCAAAGGCCATGAAAGGTGAGATTGAAGGTTTAACGGGCTATGACGGTGTTTATGAAGAGCCTGAAAATCCGGAAGTCAGAGTTGAAAGCCACAAAATGGATGTTGAGGATGAAGCTGAACTCATTATAGAAAGGGCGAGAGAACTTGGATATTTGTGATGTGTTTGTTGTGATGTCACCGTTTATATTGTGGAGAAACAGTTTTCATTCCGGTCGTTAGCTTCGTTGGCGGCATGAGGCTATTCAATCCGGAGATGAAGTTCTCGCGGTGCGGGACAACACTTATCTCATGGATTTTTTTCATCGTGTTGATCGCATCAACGATTCACCTCCGTTCGGGAAGTGCGGAGAATTCCTCCTTTCTGAGACATAGTGGTATCGTAAGCCTAGCTTCGAAAGATTTTTCAACTCAGAATTTCACCAACCCGCTTAAGTTCTACACTTTACTTTTATTTTGGTAGTTTGGATGGGGGCTTCCTGTAATATGAATTTAAAAATTTACAGAATTTTTATAGAACAATATGAAAGGTCTGATACTTTCTGGAGGTCACGGCACCAGATTAAGACCCCTAACCTACGCCCAGCAGAAGCAGTTAATCCCCGTGGCTAACAAACCCGTGCTTTTTTATGCAATAGAGGATCTGATAGAAGCCGGAATAACCGAAATAGGGATAATAACCGGGCCGAATAGAGAACAGGTCATAGAAACTGTGAAAAGCAGGGATTGGGATGCTGAAATCACGTTCATACATCAGGGTGATCCCAAAGGCATAGCTCATGCTGTAAAGGTAGCAAGAGAATTTCTTGGAAACGATGATTTTGTGGTGTACCTTGGAGATAACATACTGAAGGAGGGAATAGTAGATCATCTTGACCATTTCATGATGAGTGATTTCGATGCCTCCATTTTGTTGTGTGAAGTACCAAACCCGCAGCAGTTTGGAGTTGCTGAGCTTAACGAGGATGGCACGATAAAGAGGCTCGTGGAGAAGCCGAAGGTCCCCCCGAGCAATCTTGCACTTGTTGGGATTTACTTTTTTGAACCGATCATACATAGGGCCATAGATCATCTGAAACCCTCGTGGAGGGGGGAGCTTGAGATTACCGATGCTATTCAGTGGTTGATCGACCATGGTTACCGGGTTGGTTGGACAAAAGTTACCGGGTGGTGGAAGGATACCGGTAAACCGGAGGACATGATAGATGTAAATCGTCTTATTCTTGATGATCTGGAAACGAACATAAAGTCAGAGATCAAAGGCAGGATTGTGGGCAGGGTTGTGATAGAGGAGGGTGTTGAAATAGATGAGAACACAACAATCAAAGGGCCCGTTATAATAGGAAAGAATACCAAAATAAGGAATTCTTACATCGGACCGTATACGAGCATAGGTAATGGCTGTGTCATAGAAAACACAGAAGTAGAGGATTCCATAATAATGGACGGCACAACCATAATAAATGGCGGCAGACTGCTCGAGAGCTTGATAGGGAGGGATGTGAAAATTATAAGGGAAGATAGTTATCCCAAAGGAAAGAAATTCGTGATAGGGGATCATTCGAGGGTTTTTGTATGAGGTGTTCTGAATGAGGGTCCTCGTTACGGGTGCCGCGGGATTCATCGGTAGCAACTTCGTTAGGTTGCTTCTGCAGAAGTACGGAAGTGATGCTGAAATTATTGTTCTCGACAAGTTCACGTATGCCGGGAGGATGGAAAACCTGAAGGAGATTATGGATAAGATAGAGCTGATTAAAGGCGATATAGCAAAAGCCGAGGATCTGGAGAAGGTTGGAGATGTGGATGTTGTGGTTAATTTCTCCGCAGAAACACATGTCGATAATTCCATAAAAAATCCCGAACCGTTCATAAGGACGAATATTTTTGGAGTTTACAATCTGCTCGAGTTTGTCAGGAAGAGGGAGATTGATAAGTTCGTGCATATCAGCACTGATGAAGTGTACGGTTCCATAAGGGAAGGTTCTTTTAAAGAGGAGGACAGGCTTGACCCTTCCTCTCCTTACTCAGCCTCAAAAGCCTCGGGAGATATGCTTTGCAGAGCTTATCACAGAACTTACGGACTGCCGGTTGTGATAGTCAGGCCCAGCAATAACTACGGCCCTTACCAGTATCCAGAAAAGCTCATACCGAAGTTCATCATACTTGCCATGCATGACAGACCGCTCCCTCTTTATGGGGATGGTACCAACGTTAGAGACTGGACTTATGTGATGGACAACTGTGAAGCTATAGATCTTGTTATGAAAAAGGGAAAAGCCGGAGAGATCTATAATGTTGCGGCAAACGACGAGAGAAGGAACATCGATGTTGTTAAGCTGATCTTAAAGTATTTGAACAAGCCTGAAAGCCTGATAAGGTTTGTGGAGGACAGGCCCGGGCATGACTATCGGTATTCTATTGATTCAACCAAGATAAGAAGGCTGGGATGGAAACCGACCACCTCTTTCGAGGAGGGGTTAAGGAGAACTGTCGAGTGGTACATGAAAAACAGATGGTGGTGGGAATCTCTGATCAAGTGATGACATATGCCGTTTGAATTCAAAAAGCTCGGCATAGAGGATGTGATTCTGATAATTCCAAAGGTATTCGAGGATGATCGGGGCTTCTTCATGGAGACTTACAGAAAAGATTTGTTTGAAATTGCAGGCATAAAAGGTGATTTTGTTCAGGATAATCACTCCAGATCAAAGCACGGGGTGCTGAGAGGGTTGCATTTCCAGAAAGAACCTTACGCACAGGCCAAAATCGTGAGGTGTGTGCGAGGAGAAGTTTTTGATGTGGCGGTGGATTTAAGAAGAAACTCGCCGACTTTTGGAAAATGGGTGGGTGCTGTACTTTCTGAGGAAAACAAGCATATGCTTTACATACCCCGTGGTTTTGCTCACGGATTTGTCGTGCTCAGTGATGTTGCGGAAGTCATATACAAAGTGGATA
The DNA here is from genome assembly GCA_027038505.1 of Nanobdellati archaeon. GTDB lineage: Archaea > EX4484-52 > EX4484-52 > EX4484-52 > WAPT01 > WAPT01. The sequence continues at coordinate 19,137 of JALVWC010000014.1, read as the reverse complement.
ATGTTTACGCTCCAGAATATGAGCGCGGCCTGATATGGAACGATCCCGATGTTGGTGTTGAGTGGCCCATAAAAAATCCCGTACTTTCTGAGAAAGACAGAAGTTGGCCCACCTTAAAAGAATTGATTGAGAAAGGTGATGTATTTTAATGGAGCAGGTGAAAATTGCTGTTATCGGTGCGGGCGGTCAGCTTGGATCAGACATCGTTGAGGTCTTTAATGAAGTCCCGTCTTTTAAAGTTATTCCGTTAACTCATAAGGATGTTGACGTTACCGATTTGAAAAGTTTAACAATTTTAAAAGAAATTAAACCGGACGTCATAATTAACTGTGCGGCATATGTCAGGGTGGATGATGCCGAGATTTACGCGGAGGAAGCCTTTAATGTGAATGCCGTTGGTGCTCTCAATGTTGCGAAGGTCGTAAGTGAGATAGATGCCGTCAATATTTACATAAGCACAGATTATGTTTTTGACGGTAAAAAAGGAGAACCTTATGTTGAGACAGACACCCCAAACCCCGTAAATGTTTACGGAGCGAGCAAGTACGCTGGAGAGATCTTCACGAGAAATTATTCTCCCAAGCATTATGTGATTCGAGTTGCAGCTCTTTATGGAAAAGCAGGAGCCAGCGGTAAAGGAGGTAACTTCGTTAACTGGGTGATAGAAAAAGCGAAACAAGGAGAGATCTTGAGGGTGGTTGACGATCAGATAACCAGTCCAACCCATACCAAAGATGTTGCCACAACTCTGGTAAAGTTCTTGAAGCTGGAACCAGAATTCGGAGTGTATCATATGGTGAATGAAGGTTGTTGTTCTTGGTACGAATTTGCGAAATCTATTTTTGATATGCTCGGCTGGGATGTTGAGATTGAACCCATTTCCTCAAGTGAGCTCGACAGACTTGCTGAAAGACCGGGATTTTCAGCACTTGAGAATACGAAACTCAAAAAGCTGAGTTTGAGAATGCCTTCATGGAAGGAAGGGTTAAAAAGGTATTTGAGAGCGATAAAATTGCTATAGTTTATTAAACAAGGTGAGAAGAAAGATTACAGAAAGATTTTGTAATCTTAAATGGGAACCTGGCATCACTATTCGTAAATGCTTATAAATCTCCAAGAAAACCTATTTCAATATGAAGTATGTGAAAAGAAAAAATATATAATGTTCATGAGTGATAAAATGCCGGATCAAATCGTAGATCATGTGAGGGTGGGTCACGAACATAATAAAAATACGGAGTTGATTCTGGAGTATCCTAAAGTTGCGATAATAATTCTGAACTGGAATAATAAGGACGACACCATTAACTGTTTGCAGTCGCTTGAAAAACTCGATTATCCAAACTATAAAATCATAGTTGTGGACAACGGCTCAACAGACGGTTCGCAGGACACAGTTAAAAAACAATTCCCCGATGTGAAGTTGATTGAGCTTGATAAAAACTACGGATTTGCAAAGGGAAACAACATAGGCATAAGAGAAGCCTTTAAGGATAAGGAGGTCAAATACATTTTCGCACTGAACAACGACACGGTTGTTCACCCCAATTGCTTTAGAGAGATGGTTAGGGTTGCGGAGAGCGATGAAAGGATCGGGATGGTTCAGCCGAAGGTCATGAGATTTGATAAAAAAACGATAGATACAACGGGACACATAATCCGTTTCGGTATGGTCGTGGATAGGGGGCAGGGAGAACCCGACATGGGACAATATGACGATAAAACCGACGAAATCATCGGAGCTTGTGCATGTGCGTGTTTGTATAAACGAGAGATGCTTGAGGATGTTGGGCTGTTCGATGAAAGCTTCATAACATATTACGAGGATGCTGAGCTTTCGTGGAGAGCCCATAAGAAAGGTTGGAAAGCGAAATTCGTTCCGAATGCAATAGTCTGGCACAAGAGAAAGGGAACGATGAAAAAGCTAGATGTGGAAACAAGACGAAAGATTTACGAATTGTCTTTAAGAAACATGGTCACGGTAGTTAAAAGACACGGGAACTTCTATCAAAAGTTTACTGTGGGGTTGTGGTTGATTAAAACCGGAATTTGTAGTGCAATAGGATATAGAGTCGGTAAAAATATTATCGGTGGTGCCCCGTATTTCAGAACACTTAGACGATTGGTTTTGAATTCTAACACCAAACACCCCGCAATTTAAGGATCAAAGGGATGTTGTTCCATACCCACCCGTAGCTCATTGCTTACTCCATCAGGATTCAAAAATCAAAATCCTTGCTCCAGAGCTCTAAAACCAAGCACAAGTGGGTGAGAAGTTGGGCAATAATCTGGCATCCATAATGATAAAGGTGTTGACGGCACTTCCAGAGAAAGATTACAGAATCAGACCGAGAGGTGTTAAAGAGGTTGACGTTTTTTTAGGGGCATCGCCAATAATCAGAAAGGAAGTAATAGAAAAGGTCGGATTATTGGATGAAAGGTACTCTCCCTTTTTGGTTGAAGATGTTGAATATTCTTTTAGAATAAAGAAATTTGGATACAGAAGTGTTACTGTTTGTGATTCACAGGTCATTCATCTTTTGAGTTATGCAACAAAGAAATTAACCAAAGAGAGTTTGGAAAAGGATATGTTCAAGGTGTATGTCGTTACGAGAAATGCTTTGCTTTTCTCGATAGAATATTTTGGACCCATTAAGAGCTTATTCATTTCACTACCCATCATAATTTTTGCAACATTTTTTGAAAGAAAGGAGAAGAACCTCAGCCTTCGCATTGGCAACATCAGAGTGAGAAAAAGAGTAAAGATGAGAATTCGATATCTTTTAAAATCCATAACTGATGCTTTGAAGCTGGCGAGAAGAACTAAAAATAAGGAGGTCTATCATTCCTGGTATTGATGATTCTCTGTAATCACACCCACCTTAACCTTAGATTTCTCTCAGATCTTTCCCTTCATTTTTAAATGTTTTATTTTTGTTTTTAGCTTTTCTTTCTCATTTTCTATATTTGTACGGTAGTAGCTTGGATCAACATATTTCGGTTTTCTTTTTGCAAATTCTGAGTCTTCTTCAAAAATTTCCATCAAAACCCTTCCGTCCATATCGTTCGGAACTGGCATGCCGAGGATGTGAAGGATTGTAGGAGCTATGTCGTATATTTTTGCATCGGTTATCCTATAGCCTTTTTTGATACCGGGGCCATAAGCTAAGAAGATGCCGTTGAGTCTGTGTGTCCCTGTATGTCTTGTTGAAAATGGTTTTTCTTCAAACAGAGGTCTATCAAACCTGTCCTCGATTATGACACACCGCCAGTCATTTATGGTAAAAATTATATCAGGTAAGAGGTCCGATTTCTCTCCAGAATAAAGTTTTTTTGGTTCATATATCTGAACTTCTACCTTTTTTCCGATATCTTTACTCAGATTTTTCAAATCATGTATCAATTTAGATTTTATTTTTTTCTTTTCTTTTTCATTTTTTGCGTTTATGTAAATGGCTCCGAAGGGAATGGTGTGTCCCAAACAATATGCCTTACTTTTTTCAAAATCAATTTCGTCCATAAGGTTTGTTCCCAACACATTTTCGGCGCTTTTAAGAAAAACCTTTTCCATTAAACCGAAAACCGGAGTTTTTGCCATGATTACAGCGGTTTTGTTCACAATCTTATACACATAGTTTTTAACAAGCCTATTTATGCTCCTTTTCTGGGTCATGTACCCTTTCTTTACAAGCCATTTAGCCAGATTAAATGTCTGATCATTGGGCCCAAACCCGTGATCTGAGACCATAAAAACAGCTGTATCTTCGCAGGATAACTCCAAAACCTTTCCGAGTATTTCGTCTATTCTCTGCCAGAATTTAATAAACTCCTGCTTGTACTTCGGTGATGTTTTTGGATCATACCAGGGATGATCCTCGTCTATGTGTCTCCAGAGTATGTGCTGCACCCAGTCCGTAACGGAGACCACCAAAAACAGAACATCCCATTCTTTCTCCTTAACCACATAATAGACCCACTTCTCGAACTTATCCAAGAACTCGTTTAAATCTTTTATGAACAAATCCGGGTTTTCGTATCTTTTGCTGTGAAAATAGATGGACACCTCATATGGCCTTTCAGCATTTTCAAGCTCGTTTTTCAACGAGGGTGGGTATGTTATTTCATCTGCTGGGGATGCGCCCACTCCGGAAACCATAAAACCGTTAACCCTGTAAGGCGGAAATAACATGGGATAGTTAAAAATGCCGATTTTTTTGTTTATCTTTCCGAGATAATCCCAAAAGGCTTGCCCCTTAAAGTCCGCAGATGACACCGGACATAACCTGTATGAACGATCTTTCCTGTTCAAAAAGTCGATTATTCCGGTTTTTCCCGGACTTTTTCCAGTTGCAATCGATAACCAGGCACCGCCCGTTACCGGCGGGATTGTTGATCTCAGGGCTCCGTATGTGCCGTTTTTGACCAGTTTCCCCAGTACTGGAAGTTTGCCCCCTTCTATTAAGGGTATTAAAACGTCCCAAGTCGCGCCATCAAGACCGATGATCAACAGTTTTTTATGATCCGCCATGACATCTCCTCCCAAGGATGTAGTGAAGACGTGTTTTTAAATTTTTAGTTTTTCACTTTTGAGCGCGTTTCGGTACGGAAGACACATTACCGACAGTACTTAGAAAATAATGAATCCTCCTCTCCATCATTCTGTATGCCTGTATGAAAGTTATTCTATAAGATAAGCCCCGCAGTATTCATTCAAAAGTCCATTTATGAAATACCTCTCATAAAACCAGCCCCCGTCAGTAATGACGGTTTCCTTACCCGCACCGAACACATTTACCGTCCAATCAGCCGTTCAATCTTTTCGTCAAGTTCCCTTGCAAATCTGTCCCAGCTGAGATTTAAGCTTTTAACAAATTTTTGATTCTGTTTTGCTTTATCAAGATAGTAATCTTTGTTCCTCCAAAACTGAACAAGAGCGTTGTAGACTCTATTGATGAATTTCTCCTCATTAAGAGTATCTTTTATGACTATCATAGACGGTGCGTCTTTTATCAGCTCCATGAAGCCACCACCATCGACAGTAATTAAGGGTTTGCCGTAAGCCAGAACCTCGAAGGGAACTATACCAAAATCTTCGCGCCATGCAAGATTAAGCCCGGCTATAGCGCTGCCATAAATTTCATTGAGCACTTCATTACTTACATCGGCATATACCTCAACACCTTTAATTTTGGATGCCTTCCTGACAACTTTGAGGTAATAGTGTTTTTTGGTCGAGGAGCCAACAAGCACAAGCGTTAAATCGGGCTCATACCTCTCATAAAATTTTTTCCATGCATCCAAGAGTTCAAGCTGCCTCTTTGCCGTACCATATCTGGATACATAAATGATATAGTTCCCGTAGCTTGTGCTGGAAGTTACCTCCGGAAGATCCACTCCAGGATATACCACGTCCGTCTTTTCTATAGATGTGAGGTTCTTGGTTATCGCACGGTTTCTGCTTAAATTCGAGTTGAAAAAAACAAAATCGTAGCGTTTCCATGCAAGTTTTTCCACAAGAGAATACATCTTTCTGGCAAGAAAATACATAAGTTTTTTTCTGGGCATTTGCTTTTCCACCCATTTTATGTCATGCACATCAGATGAGACTCTCAACGGAGTATGGCAGTACATAAATGTTCTGCCCTCCAGTTTGTTTTTGAGAGAGAGAAGATCCGCAAAACCTCCCGCAGAAATAAGAAGAGCGTCATATTTTCTAACAGGAAGTTTCGTTAACATGCCGTAGATGGAAAAAACAAGACCTCTGGTAAAAAAAGATTCAACATATCTTTTTGTAAGCCAGCCGTTCCTTAATTCGATTACATTAAAATTTTCAAACTCCTTGAAACTCCTGTCCTTTATATGGATGAATGTGTAAAGGTCAGCATCAAACTTCGTTCTGGAAAGGTACTCCATTATCAGTTTTTCACACCCACCCCTCGCTTTGAGGTAGGGGTGGAAAATCAGTATCCGTGCGCTCATGCGGTCCTCAACCCCTCCTTATCCTGTAAGCATTCCTTTAACAAAAAGATCAATATTTTAAATCCATCAAGACTTTTCAGCTTTCGCTTACCCTTCCGCTCACGGTAGTCAACAGGGATACTTCTGAACTTCAGATTTTTCCGTGCCGTCTCGATGAAAAGATTTGCCTCGAGCTCAAAACCTCTTGTTTTTATCCTCATTCTCTTGAGGGCGCTACCCTTAAAAGCCCAGTATCCCGTGCATATATCGAGGAAAATTCTGCGTGTAAGAATCGCGGAAACAAAAGATATCGCAAGATTTCCAAAGATATGGAGGAAGCTGCGTGCATCTCCTATGAAGAATTTCCTCCTTCCTGCAACCACATCATAACCCTCTCTTATTGTGCTCACAAACTTCACAACCTCTTTCGGATTGTAACTGTAATCGGCATCAAGCATAACGTATATGTTTTCATCTTTTACTGGAAACTCTTCCATGAATGTCTGAAAGGCCATGCCTTTGCCCGTACCTCTCTGCAGAATTATGTTGACTCCGTAATTTCTCGCAACTTCAAGCGTATTATCTGTGCTGTGTCCATCCACGACCACAACCTGTCTCATTGGAAATTTCATTTTCTTTAGTTCCAAGAGCACATGACTGAGACCTTCCTCCTCATTCAGGGTGGGCAGAATGACGTAAACGCCATCCCAGTTCATTAATGTACACCCAGGTACTGTCTAAGTGCGGTTCTGTTGACTTTGTAGATAATTACTGCAATCTTTCTCCCCTGGTAGTATGTTTTTACGGGTATCAGATATGGCTGTTTAGGCACAAAACTCCATGTCCATGCCGGTTGTGTCCTCTCGTATGCATCGAGGACAACATAACTGACGTTCTTCTTGTACAAATACTCCGCAAACTTTTCCTTATCCCTTGGGTAGTATATTGCTTTCTGATCGTTGCCGTAGAATCCTATTATTTCGGGGGTGGCGGTCACAACCACCTCATTGGGTGGTATGTTCTCAAAATACTTTCCCGCATCGATGAGTTTTGAAAAGTCGTTCGCATGAGCCTTTATCATCAACACACCCTGTGAATAAGAGGAGTACATCAGAAACCCTGTGAGAAGAACGCAGATAACACCTTGTGTTGTTCTGTCCTTGAAGATGGTGAACGTCACTCTCTCAATACCATATGCTGTAAGAAGAATTCCGGGAACAATGATGGAAATAACATATCTCGGAACCTTCACAGGGGTTATGGAAAAAACGAAAAGTATTGCGATAAACCATAATGCAAGGAGTGCGAATTCTTTCCTTTTGTTTTTATCAGAAACGAGAAGCACCGCTCCGATGAAGAAGGAGAAGACAAACACCCATTTGTTCAGGATCCACGGCAGCAGCTTGATGTAATAAAGGGGGTCTTGAACAACATCCAGCCCACCACCCTTGTGTTCAAACCAGAAAACGGCATAGCTTGCCTCGCAAGAGAGCTTACCGCACACTTTGAGACTCCTGATGCTCCACGGAGCAAGTACAAGAGCAAAGATGAGCACGGCCTTCCATATTTTTCTGTCCTTGATCCAGGAGGTTCTGTAGAAGATGAGTAGCCACAGACCTATAACCGCAAGAGCTATATATCCGGGCTGCTTCACCAGCACACCCAGTGCGAGAAATATCGCGCTGAGATAAAGATTTCTCGGTTTTTTCTTTTCCCACCCGCTGTAAAAGAAAGCTATGCCGAGCGTGAAAAAGAGTACATGTGGTATCTCCAGCAATCTTCTGTCGCTAAAAAACATGCTGTAGGGAGCAACAGCCATCAGTGCTGCCGCTATCAGGCCAACCCTCCTGTTGAACAGCTCCTTTCCAAAATAATAGACGGCCAGCACGAGAAACGCGCCCAGAATGGGATTTACCACTCTGGTCGCGAAATCCCCCTCACCCAGAACGAGCTGAGCGAGAAAAAGCAAGGTTGGATATAGCGGCGGGTAAGATTTCACAACTCCATGAACGTTGGTTTTATAGCTTAACGGGTGATGAAGAAGAGCTCTGCCGATAAGGGAATATCTCCCCTCATCAACCCAGACCGTTGGCAGAAACGCATACCTGAACCTTATGATCAGGGAAAAGATGAAGATAGCGATTAAAATAATATTATAAGGGTCCCTGATTGAACTTAGAAGCTGCCTTTCTTTTTTCTTCTTTTTTTGCCCCATACCCCAATATCAAAAGCCCAAAAAATATAAATTCTATTTTTTCGACACAAGAGTGGAGAAGAAAACCCCCATCCCCGCATGAAACCAGAAAGTGAAGATTCGGAATAGAGCCGTAATTGATGTTGCCGTAGCAGCCGGAATTCCATTCCACACCAATAACGCGACCATGCTTACATCAGTCGCTCCGAGACCGCCCGGTAGGAAAATGAGCACACCAGCCAACACCGAAAAAACGTATGTAAAGATCGTAGAAGCAAATCCCATGTTGTAACCGTAAAGGTGAATCAAATAATAAAGGATTGTCGCTTCCACCACCCATCCAGCGCTGTCTATAACTGTTGAGATTGTGATTACCCGTAATTTCATTAATTTTCTCGTGTTTCTCAGAATAACGCGTGCTGCCGTGCGTTTAGAACCCTTTCCTATTCGGGAGAGCAGGAGAGACAAGACCGTATCCGATTTCAAAATGAACACCATTAAAAATGTTGCAAATACACCAATCGCTATGTATTTGATAGCGGATCCTGCGCGCAAAACACCCAAGAGAGACAGAATGCAAAGAGAAATAACATCCGTTATCCTTTCCATCAAAATTGTGGGCAGCACCACTCTGTGTCTGAATCCAAACTTTTTTTTGAGAAGCACACTCTTCACAACATCACCGACCTTAGCTGGCGTAACCACTCCAATGAGGCCTGCAAGATAGATCAGGTATGTGTCTCTAAACCTCAGCTCTATTCCGCTTTCTTTCAGGAGATAGTACCACCTTACCCCCTTTATTAGGGTTGCAGTGAGAGATACCAGAAGAAGTGGGAGTACATCCGCAACAGACAATTTACATTCCAGTGCTTTAAAGCGATGATGGAGCAAAACAACAATAAAAAGATAGGATAGAAAGATCACGATAAGAATTACATTTCGATTGAGTGTTAGCTTGTGTGCACGCTTCATTCACCCTTCAACCTCATTATGGCTTCCGCTATATCTCCGTTACACTCCTCCAACATCTTTCTGGCTTCCTCCATGCTGACATTCGCCTGCTGGGCAACAAGCTCAACATCCTCATCGGAGATGGTGGTGAGTGGTTTCTCTTCCGCTCTACCCTGTATCTGGAAGGTCTGGACACCCTGGATCCTTACAACCTGCACCACGGGCTCTTTGATTATTATTTCCTTATTGTCACACTTAATGATTACCTCTCTGGCATCACCAATATTTTCGATGTTCATCCCCATCCTTTTCAGGAGCTTCTCCATATCTTTAGGATTGATCCCTGCCGGTAGCATACAGCTTTAAAAAGGAGTTAACCCTTAAAAAGATATGCCTTTAGTCAGCACGATTGTGCTCTGTCTCCTTGCAATGCTTCTTGGAGTATTTGTTGGCACGCTCACGGGTTTGATTCCCGGTCTTCACGTTAACACCGCTGCTTTTCTGTTTGTTAGCCTTATTAGCAGCTTACTTTCCGCAAATCCGTTGTTGCTCACCCCAGCCATAGTGTTCATAATGAGTGCGGCAATAACTCACACTTTTCTTGACTTTATCCCATCCATTTTTGTCGGGGCGCCTGACGAGTCAACCTGCCTGTCTGTGCTGCCCGGACACAGACTAACGCTGCGCGGCTACGGTTACGTTGCTTTGGTTTACTCAGCGCTGAGCGGACTGTTTGGATCCTTATTTGCTGTGTTGTTCCTTCCACTCCTCCTTTCGTTTGGGAATGAAGTTTACAACACCATAAAGTCGTTTATACCATACATTCTCATCGGGGTAATGTTCATTCTTCTGTTGGGTGAAAGGAAAAAGGTAAGCGCAGCGATTATACTTCTGCTCAGTTGCTTTCTCGGCATAGTTGTCCTGTCTTTACCAATGACGAGTGGTGATGCGCTGGTATCTATGCTCACGGGTTTGTTCGGATTGAGCACAATAATCATGAGCATATATACTTCCCCATCCATAAAGAGACAAAAGCTGAATTTCAAAATTAATTGGAGAGATATCACGAGTAACAGCCTGCTCGGCAGCGTTGCCGGTATTCTTTCCGGACTGCTACCCGGCATAACACCCACGCAGAGTTCCATAATTGTCGCTCAGTTGAAAAGAAGGATGAGCGAGAGGAGCTTCATAGCCATGCTTGGAAGCGCGAACACCGTGCATGCGTTCATCGCAGTTATGTCCATTTTCATAATTTCAAAGCCGAGATCTGGCGTGGCGATAGCTCTGCAGAGTCTCGGGATGGGGAAGAGCTCAATACCCCTACTAATATTGTGCACGGTTGTATCGGCATCACTCGCAACAGTAATAACAATTGTAGTTGGCAGAAGGTTCGCTTCAGACCTTACAGAGATCAACTACGGAAAGCTTGGCATCGCAATATTGCTTTTTCTGATGATTTTGACTTTCATCCAAGCATCATTCTTGGGGGGTGTTTGTCATGTTAACTTCATGTTTGCTCGGAATTCTTGCCTACCGCATGGCGGTGAAGAAGAGTTTACTGATGGCTGCGCTCATCTTTCCGGTAATTCTGAACTATTTGGTATGATGAAGTTAACACACCCCTTTGTTTCATGTGGAAAACATACCATAAATTTTATAAAAATTTTGGTGAGTGGCGTGAAAAAAGTACATGAACTTAACCCCCCTTCATTTCATGTGGAAAATGACGTAACATTAAAAAAGGTTAAATTCATATGATATAGAAAAAATAACATGAAATTACATTATTCTCCAAAAAAGCATATGAAATTTATGCTTTATTTGATGCAAGACTGAAAAGATTAATCTGTCTTCCCTTTTTTCCAAACAAATCATCTATGTCTCTCTCAAGCAAGCGAAATACTTGAATAACGTAGCTGGACACCTTATACCTTTCCAGAAGCATTTTGGTTGGTTCGACGTATTTCCTTATGGTGCCTTCGGACACAGTGAGCAGAAGTTTCCCACCGCACTTCTCACACTTCCCGCTCAGAGGTATACGTCTGTATTTCTCGTTGCAATCCACACACCTGAACGATTGCTTGGAGAATGTTCGCAGGTTACCTTTTATATCGCGCATGAAGTGGTTGACAATAACGGCCTCAGCAACTTTATTCTCATCACATGCCCTTATGAGTTCTGCAACCCTCAACTGCTCCTCTATCTTTTCCTCCATTTTTTTCAACAATACGTACCTTGTTTTGAATGGCGCATCGTGTATGTCTGAGGTATCGTGAGTGAACTTGATGTGGATCTCTTCCTGTGCAAGCACATCCTCCACCACTTTGGGTTTAGCTTCAACCTCGGTGGGCATCTCATAACGAAGGGTGGCGTGATAAAACTCGAGGGAGTAGTGGTCATCTATATCCACGTTCCATGCCTCGTCATCTATTTCCTCCGGATTTAACTGTACAGTTAAAACGAGGGGTGCGTCCATGGTTGAAGCTCCGCGTGTAGCTGGCAAATACTTTCTGGAGAAGTTTAGCAGAGCGTCCATAAGAAGCATTATGCTATCCTCATCTCCGTCACAGTTCCTTCTCTTCGCTGCATGCCAGAAGGGATGAGCAAAGCACACCCTTGCTTTTGTGAATCCGATTATCCTGCCAACTATTCCAGCTGAGGTGTGTGGAGCAAGCCCTATCACCAGCTTTCCCACAAGATCCTCTTTTGTTTTGGCGTTGTAGTATGGCTCAAGCCCGTAAAACCTCACGAGAAGTTCATCCACGAACTGCGCCACCTTCAATAAGTATTCCGCTGCAGAACTCCCATCGTTATCAGAGATTATTATGTCCTGAGGCATCAGCTCAAGAACCTGATCCTCGTGCCTTAGCTCGTTGCCGTAAATATCATGGGTGTAACCAAGCTCTTTTAACTTCTCAACACTTATGCCAATTTCTTTCGGTTTGAAGTGAGTTAGAGGGACATCGGTGCTATCGTACCTTATCGTGCCGTCCTTGTTCACGTACAGTCCATGTGCAACACGTATCAGTCCCTTTTCCAACCTCTCCATGGTTCTCTCCGCTCCCGAAACACCGCGCACACCTTTAAACAGTGTGGGAGGGCTCATCCCCAAGTTTTTGAGAGCGGCATCCAAAAACTTCCTCATCTTCACATTCATTTTAGCATAAGGTCTCGCGTCCGTTCCGCAGTGCTTCTCTTCCTTCACTATCCTGTTACACTTTACGCACTGGTAGTAACGAGTTGTTCTGCTTCCGCAAAACGGACAGGTGGGGTAGAAGACGAAATCATTACATTTCTCACACTTGTACAGGGGGAACTCCGCTTCCACGTATCCTTTCGAGTAGGCCTCCATTAGGTTCCTCATCCTTCCTCCTTCCTGTCCACAGGGGAAAAGAATCTGCGGTCTGCCCTTCATCATTCTCTTATCGGACTTCTCTGGCCTCCCCATCTTCGTCCCTATTCTGGTGGGGCCTTTCTCCATTATTTTTATGCCACTGAGTTTCTGTAGCGCTTCCATAACGGAGGTGCAGGAGTCCACAATTTCCGTAAATTCCTTCACATTACCTTCATCAGGACTGCCAAGGCAGAAATAAATTGCAATACTTTTCCCCTTCAGTATTATTTTTTCATCCCTAACTTCACACGGTGCACACAGCTCCTGCAAAACCTCGTGAACTTTCCTGTCGAACTTCACGGTTAACTCGTTTCCTTCGATCTTGCTCATGGAGAAGTGGTTTATCAGCAGCTTCAACTGTTCTTTGGTTATATCATGCCAGAAGAAGTTGTAATAAGGATGGAGTGGAACTTCCAGTTCCTGCGAGATCTTTATTGCCTCCTCCAGGGATGGAGCAGGATATGGTTTTTCCACATACTTTGTTAAGTTAATGCTGCACTTCTTGCCCTCTTCCAAAGCTTTCTTAACTTCCAGGGCCCACCACTCCTCGCAGTAAGCTGCAGGAAGTAGAACATGATTGTTGGACAGGAATTCGCCAAACGGCACAAGTATGTCCCCTAGACTTAATATTTTGACAATATCTTTTCTGTACTTTTCGACATCCTTCCTACTTTTGAGCTCAACTATGTCTCCGTTTTTCAGGAGAACCACCGGGCCTTCTATTGAGTCGCAAACAGTAACCACTGTTGCTTTCCCCGGAGCTTCCGTTGCCATCTGCGTTCCTATTGCGAGAAAGTCAATCAGGTGAGCTGTTGCAGGATGTATTGCCGTTGAGGCAATACCGCATGTTCTTGCCCTGCCATATCTGAGCCTGAAACCCCCCTTTCTTGCCGGGTGCGCAATTATCGGCCTGCCTGCCACGATCTTTTCAAGGTATTTGGTGCTCGGCACGTACTTAACGTTGGAATCTTCATCGATTTCCTTTGCAGCGTGAATCCTGTGCTTCAGCTGAACGAACTCCTCCAGCCAGAGCCAGTCCTCCAGGCCGAATTCACGGCCGTACTTATTTATCTTCTTCAGCAATTTCTCCGCCTTTAGGGGAAGGCCGTCGAGGAGAACCAGACACATACCCCCTCTTATTCTATTAGTCTCAACTCTCTCCAGATCCTTATAGTTGCTCACCTCCAGCTTCTCTGTCGGCTCTCCCGTAATCTCTACAGGCACATGTTTTATTATGGATTCTATCTCCTCCTTGGTCGGATGGTACTGCTTCTTGGCAACACGATTGTAGTAGTCCTCCACTTCGGTGTAGTAACGGAGTATCTCAACTTCTTCCGGTTTGTAGCGATCCAGTCCCAAAGCTCTTCTTATGTAATCGGCGGCAACAACAGACATGGCTGATGCTGTACCGCCGGCACTTCTGATCGGACCGGCATAGTAAATAGCGAGGTATTCCGTTCCGTCTTTATTTTTCTTGATCTTGACCTTGGATATGCCTTCAAGAGGGGCTGTAACAACACCAAGCGTTAAGTATGCAACTGCAACCCTCACACCGGCTTCGGCAGCTTCCTCTTTTGAATAAAAGTTGCAGAATTTGCCAAGAGCCACTTCTTTTCCCGCTACAAAAGCCACTCTCTCGTCATTTTTATGGTATTCTTTCTCCAGTTCCCTTATCCTCTCCTTCAACCCAGAATCGAATAATTGAGGAAATATTATCGACACAAGACCTTCCACCCTCGCGGCAAGGTCTTCAGCTACCGGTATTGCCACTCTATCCTCGGGATCGAACCCCTTAGCCCTAGCCCTATTGGCTATTTCGTAAGCTCTCTCACACTCCTTTCTGATCATTTCGAAGTACTCGCGGAGCTTCATGACAACATATCCGTATATCAAAACTTTTATTTACTTTCAGTCCCATATAGAGCGTATGGTGTTAGATTTTCTTTTTGGAAAAAAGAAAGAAAAAAAACCGACCAACGAAATTGAAGAGATAAAGAAACGTGTTCTCGGACTCGAAAGCAGCTACAACCAACTTAGCTCGTACATCCAAGATGAGTTCCAGAAAATTTACACTTACCTTCACCAACTTCACACGGATATAGATGGAATTGCATCTGTTGTTAATGAACTGAAATCCTCCAGCAAGGCATCAGGTCCCAACACCAATAGCTTCGCATCCTCGCTTAGTCTGTTAGAGCAACGAGTTGCTTCACTTGAAAAGATAGCAGATAATATAAGCATCCTTGGTAGAGTTGTGCTGAACAACCACGAAAGATTGAATAGAACCGAAGCCATGGTTAATGAGATGCTTCTTGCCATCGACAAGCTTGTGGATGAGGTGATAAAGAGCAGCACTCCAACCATTCCAGACGAAGCAAAGAGCGTGGAGAAGGCCGAAGCCACACCCCGTACCGAAGGAATTGTGAGCAAAAAGCAAGAAAAAAGCGGGAAGGTAAAAAAGAGTGTGGAAAGCGGGGAATCCACAACAGAAGTAAGAAAAGTGTCTCGAATATCTAGGGAAAGGGAATATCTAACCGAGCTCGCAAAGCTCAGAAGAGAGTTGTTGGAGCTCAAATCAAGCGTTTAGGCGGTTGCCGAACGTATTTAAAAAGTTTTTGGATAAAATTTATAAAGAAAAACGAACTAATATTCTGCGACGAGGTTGTTAAAAATGGCGGCTACCCACACTCATCTAAATCCATGGAAGTTCTGTAAGTGGGTAGCCAAATTTATGTACATTATTCCGGGATGCTCCACAGAATAATCCCGGGATGACTCCGCATTCCATCTGTCTTCTGGTGTGATGGGGTGTGGACGACCGGGGTCATGTGCTTCTCCTGTCAACTTCCCGGAAAATACGGAATTAATCGGAGGGTGGGGTGAGGAGGCAAGAAGGCACGCAACCCCCACCGTCCGAGCCCGATTTTTCATTTCTTTTTAGTAAGGAGAAGGTTGACCCTAATATATTATACTAATTTATATATAAATTTTTCGGTGCTTAAATAGGAAAATTTTCCAAAATTAACATAATAAAAACATAAGAGAAGTTTATAAAAGTTAACAACCACAATATTTTTTCATGCGCGTGTCGATGATTGAGATCATACTAGATGCGAGAAAGGAAGATGTTGAAAATGCTTTAAAGAACAGCGAGTATGTTGAGGATTATGAAATTGATGAGCTTGATAACGAGGACATTAGAAAGAGTGTTCTCATAGTTTTCAGGGAACTCGTGGACTCCAAATACATTCACGATGTGCTAAAAAACATATTTTCTTTTGAGGAAATCAAAAAAATTATAGACGAAGAATAGAAAATTCCTATTTTTTATTCTCCGCAAAAGTCGAGCACCTTGACGTTTCTTGTATTAAGTTCCACAACCGTCACTTTACCCGGATTCGCCACGTGTCCGACCCTATCCATGAAGGCAGTCTGGCCCTGAAAAGTTGACGAGCTTATGAGAGTTACTCCCTTATAGTTATCGACACCGTGAGAGTGCAAATCTCCTGTGTGGAATATGTCCGGCACTTTATCTATCACGAGCTGATCTTTAGGATATGGTGCCTGAATCACACACCCATATGTAGGAGCTAAGTGTCTTTTTTTCAATATCTCCCTCATAACATATTGTGGGTGTGTGGTTCCGTGTTTCCTTATGGGCGTCATGGCATCAATCATGGAGGTGAAGCTATAACCGTGGTACATCAGAACCAGAACACCTACCTCCCCATCCATCGCGTGTATTCTCACGTAAGCAGGATTTGTCGCAAGAAAAACGTTATCCATTGAATAAAGGTTCGGGACAAAGTCTTTAGGGATGGGTGGTTGTGGTTCCGCACTTCTAACAGCGTCGTGGTTTCCGGGACACAACACCACCGCTATGTGTTCAGGAATCCGTTCAATGAACCTTTCTAGGAGCTCGTACTGCTTATATATGTCTTTGATGAGAAGGTCCGCCTCCTGCTCTGGATAAATCCCTATCCCATCAACGAGGTCTCCCGCTATGAAGATGTATTTAACCTTAGATGCGAGCTCATCATTTTTGTCATTTATCCACCCAAGAAACCTTCTTTCAATATCCACCATAAACTGCTTGCTCCCGTAATGCAGATCGGAAATGAAGACCGCCGCAACAGGATCTTCCACCTTATTTACTCCTGTTGGGATCGGTATGTCAGGAAACACTATATTTGAAGCGTACAGGAAATTTCCGTTGAAAGTGCCTCTAACACCTATAACCTCATCCTCCACCACATATCCGGCCAGTTTTGAAGCTTCCTCCCTGACGAAAACACTCACCACGCCAGTTGGGTCCTCCAGTTCGAGTATGTAATTCCCGGATTTGGTTTTTGATTTTGTTCTGACAAGCCCTATTACCGTAATTTCTCCTTCGAGGTTTCTAGCATCCTTGAGCCTACCAATAGATATCGCGTTTCTGAGTTCGGCTCTGTGTAGGAGTAAATCGCGCAGCCTTTCGTACCTATCTTTAAACATTTCGACGAAAATTTCCGCACCTTTTTGGGAAATTTCTCCATTATTAGTCTCCTTGTTCTCAACCTCCACCGAAAAATCACACTCCTCTGCGATTGTTCTTTTCTTTTTCCTTACGATCTCAACAAATGTAATTAAGTTGGATGTGTTTCTTGTATCGTTATTTTCAGATGTGATCTCCTCACAACCCACATCACCGATAAGCGGTTCGAGGTGTTTTCTTGTGAGTACGCCCTCCTCGATTTTTAAAGAATAAATCTTATCGGGCGGTATGTTGTGTTGTTTTATGAAATCGAAAGCCGACGGCTCGATAAGAATTCCGCGTTCCATAAGATCCTGAATGAGTTTTTGGACAGCGTCCATAATTAAGTGGTTTTGTGACAAGATTATAAATCTAATTCTTGTTTGAGTTGTAAGAGTATTTTATCGTGTGTCGCTTTTGAGAGGGAGAGTGTTATCTCCCTCGTCCTACCATACCTACCTTTTGAAATGACGCTCGCATTTATCAAGCCCTGCATATCCAGCTCAGCGATAATATCAGATATCCTTCTTTGAGTTAGAGGTCTCACGCCGAGTTGCTCGCAGACATGCTCATAGTATTTTTGTATGTCTCCTGTAAGGACTTTGTCCCTATTTCGGAGTAAACACAACACAGTATAAAGCACTATCTTGGAGTGTTTCGGCAGCACCCTTGCTGCTTCACTCATCCTATCCAGATCGAGTTTCTCCTCCGCTAAGTCTATGTGTTTCTCCTCAACCCTCTCATCACCATTTCTCTCCGCTATTTCTCCGGCTATTCTCAAAAGGTCGAGTGCCCTCCTCGCATCACCATGCTCCTGCGCTGCAAGGGCTGCACATTTAGTTATGGCTGCCTCATCAATCTTACCCGGGTTGAACGCCACCATGGCTCTGTCAAAAAGGATATCCTTTAACTGTTCGTAGTTGTAGGGTGGAAATATTATCTCCTCTTCAGAAAGGGAGGATTTGACTCTGGCATCTAAATACTCCATAAAGGATAGATCGTTCGAGATGCCAATAAGGCTGAGATTAACATCTTTCATCGTTTCGCACATCCTCGTAAAGTTATAAAGAAGTTCATCACCCACTTTTTTCACAAGGGCATCAATCTCATCAAGCACGATAACAACATTCCCGCCAATATTTTCCAGTGCTGAATAAAACCGTCTGTAAACTTCATCGGTCGGAAGCCCTGTTGCAGGCACACCCTCTCCAAGTAAAGAAGAAAGATAAGCCAAAAGTCTGTATTCAGTATCGGCAACTTTCTTCATTTTACAATTAACGAAAAGTACTTTTAAAGGAATGTTGTGTTTTATTGTGAAGTTTTCAAGATTGGTGGTAACGTAAGTCGTTACGAGAGTTTTACCCGTACCTGTTAAACCGTAGATAAAAACATTAGATGGTTTCTCATTTCTAAGTATAGGTGCAAGAATTCTACTTAAAGTATTGATCTGTTCGTCTCTATGGTAGATTTTTTCAGGTGAGTATTTAATAGAAAGCGCATCTTTATTTCTAAAAATAGATTCTTTATTCATAAAACTTTCAAATAAATTTTCAAGAGTTCGTTGTGTTGGTGTTGTGAAGTGTGTGAGTTGTTTATTCTCCATATGAACCACACGAATTACTTGAAGTTTCGGTGTATTTGGAGTGAGGTCATTAAAAAATTTAAACCAATCGCACACTACCACAAAGAGACCCCTTTAGTTCATATGGAGATTTTAACTAATTATTGCTGTGAAATATAACTATGTTATAATTAATTAAGATGTTTATAATAAACATCCAGATGAAATGAAGGGGTCTATTCAAGAACTTTTAACCTCTTAATTATTTCTTCAACACTCCTTATTTTGGAAAGAATAACGGGAATGTTTTCAACTTCCGCTATTCTTTTACCAACACTATCTAATTTATCAATTTCATGAAATACAACAACACCCGGTCTTAAATTAGTAACTTTAATTGCTATGAATGGAGACCTGCCGTGTGTGATGTTTGTGAATATTAGTGCTCTTTCTGTTGTTAATCCATACATCTTAACTAATTCTGCTGGTGATAATTCTATTATGGCTCTGACCGAATCTATAATAGTGTATCCAAAAATATATTTTTTAACATTACTATTAATAAC
>JALVWC010000013.1 GCA_027038505.1 Nanobdellati archaeon | reverse complement strand
GATGTATTCAGATCTCCATCAGTGATGGAAAAATAGTCTTTCAAAATTTCAATGGTAAAATAATAATATTCGTTAGACAATTTGTCTCGTCTTCCTCTCATAAACGTATGGCTGAGAATGAATTTTAGCGCTTCCCACCAGTTGGTCTGCAACCTTTCTTTGTTCCACGGGTCAAGATATCTTCTGCAATATCTCTCACCGAGCTGTTCAATGTTTCTCATAATTTTTTCGTAGTTTTTCATATTTCAGACACCTCAACATTATTTCTGCTAACACCGATTGATCATATTAATCTTTTCCCGCAGAATCTCTCACTTTTTGTTTCTTATCCTTACAAACCATCGGCAGTCTTAAACCGTCAATACAGTTCCGGCTTCAGAGAGTAAAGGAATATTACTAACCTCGGGCTTGTGCTCCTTAACTTAATATGAGTATGCAGCGCGCAGTTCTGTTTACTGGAATTTTTGATTTTAACCTTTTAATAAAATCTTTTAAAAATTGAAATAATTTTCATTCAACAATGTAAATTTGTTTTCCTCCTGTCTCGTTTACCCTTAAAAATTTTCCTCCCTTAAACATTAAGCTGTGTGATTACCATGCAGTACGATTTCAGAAAGATCGAGCGGGAAGTTAAGGCGTACTGGGAGAAGAACAAAGTCCCAGAAAAAATTGTGGACTTCGAGGAGAACCTGAAGAAAAAGGGTAAGAAATTCTATCTTCTCGATGGTCCCCCGTATGCAAATGCGCCACCCCATGCCGGACATACCATGACCATAGTCTTCAAGGATCTCTGGGGTAAGTTCAAGTTCATGAACGGTTATGCTGTCTGGTTCCAGCCTGGTTTTGACTGTCATGGATTACCGATTGAGAACATGGTGGAAAAGAGACTTGGCATACAATCTAAAAAGGAGATTGAGAAGAAAGTTGGTGTTGAGAACTTCATAAAGATGTGTAGAGAGTTTGCCATTCAGAATCTTACCGAGTGGATGAACTACTACAAAGATCTTGCAGCCTGGAAGGGCTGGCTGCGACCCTACCTGACATATGGGCCATACTACATAGAGAGCATATGGTGGACCGTCAAGAAGCTCTTCGATAAGGGATTGATGATTAAGGGCAAGAAGCCCATCCACTGGTGCCCCAGATGTCAGACCTCCATTTCGGGATATGAGGCAACGGATTCGTACAAGAACGTCACAGACCCCTCCATTTATGTCAAGTTCAGGGTTAAGGGTAAGGAGAACGAATACCTCCTTGCGTGGACCACCACACCGTGGACTCTGCCAGCCAATGTGGCTCTCGTTGTGCATCCAGACGAGAACTACATTAAAGTGAAGGTCAATGATGAGATTCTCATTCTTGCGGAGAAAAGGCTTGAAGATGTGATGAAAAGAGCGGGAATTGAGCATTATGAGGTTGTGGAAGTCTTAAAGGGCAAGGATCTCGACGGGATGGAATATGAGCCACTCATGTCAGAGCTGCCGGTTCAGCAGGAAGCGGCAAAGAGCGGGAGAGCACACAGAGTGGTGATGTCTGTACCGATTCTGAAGAAGGTGGTTGCTTCCAAGGTTATGGTCAAGAAAGAGATCGAAAGCGATGAGAGCGAGAAAGAAATATTCGGCCACATGGTAACGATGGATGTCGGTACAGGGATAGTGCACTGCGCCCCCGGTCACGGGCCTGAGGATAACAAGCTCGGGCAGCATTATGACTTACCTGTACTCTCTCCTGTGGATGATGAGGGCAGGTTTACCGGCGAGGCGGGATGGCTTGAAGGTAAGTTTGTGAAGGATGCCGATAAGGAGATAATAGAGCATCTGAGAGCAAAAGGTTTGCTCTTCCATGCTGAGAGAATAGTGCACAGCTACCCGCTCTGCTGGAGGTGCAAGACACCTCTAATCTATCGCACCACTGATCAATGGTTCTTCCGCATCGATCCGATAAAGGATCTCATGCTCAAATTCAACGAGGAAACGAGGTGGCTCCCTGATTTTGCAAGGGAGAGAATGAGGCACTGGGTGGAAAATGAAGAGGATTGGTGTATATCCACGCAGCGCTACTGGGGAGCTCCGATCCCAATCTGGGAGTGCAAGAACTGCGGACACATGATTGCCGTCGGCAGCAAAAAGGAGTTGGAGGAGAAAATGATAAATGAAGTCAAGCTTGATGATCTTCACAAGCATGTTGTTGATAAAGTTGTGCTGCGCTGCGAGAAGTGTGGAGGGGAAATGAAAAGGATTCCAGACATAATAAATATATGGGTGGAGAGCGGCGTCGCTCCCTGGGCATCGCTCGGCTACCCTTACAATGATGGCGGTCTGTTTAACAAGTTGTGGCGCGTTGACCTGGTTGATGAATCTCAGGATCAGATAAGGGGGTGGTTCCACGCGATGCTTTTCATGTCAGCCGCAACCTTCAAAGAGAGGCCATACAATGTTGTGTGCATGAATGGATGGGTTCTTGATGAAAAAGGAGAGAAGATGAGCAAAAGCCTGGGCAACGTGATTCCTGCTGAAGAAGCCTTCGAGCAGCTTGGTGCTGATGTTCTGAGGCTTTACGTATGCTACAGCACAGCTCCATGGGAAACGCACAAGTTCAGCATGAAGGAAGCGAAGGAGCTTTTCCGCTTCATGAACATCCTTGTCAATATTTCCAATTTCATAGACATGTACGGTGTGAAGATAAAGCTTGATAACCAGCAGGATGTAAGCAGGGCCGAGGACAGGTGGTTGCTCTCAAGGCTGAACTCAACCATAAAAAGGGTTACGGAGTACATAGATACATTCCACTTCCATTACGCTGCTAGGGAAATAGTGAACTTCGTGATGGAAGACTTCTCGCGGTTCTACCTGAAAATAGCAAAAGAGAGGTACGATGAAGGTGTGGACAGGGATGCCATGGATTACGTCATCTCCAGAGCTTACTTCGAAGTGTTAAAAATGCTTGCGCTGTTTACACCATATGTTGCTGAGTACCTCTATCTCAGGGTTTTCAGAGAGGTTGTAGGGGAGGAATCCGTACATCTGCTGTCCTGGCCTTCATGGAACGAAAAGGAAATCGACGAAACTCTGGAAAGCAAAATGGATCTTGTCATGGGTGTGGTGGAGGAGGTAAACTCCATGAGGCAGAGCCACAATATAAGGCTCAGGTGGCCCCTCGAAGAGGTCGTGCTCTCCGCGAACGAGCTCACCGAAACCCTTGGTGATCTTAAAGAGATAATCATGAAACTCGCGAACGTGAAGAGAGTTGAAATAAGGGATGACATCCAGCTGGAGTATGAAGTGAAGCCGAGGTACGATGTTATAGGGCCCAGATTCGGAAAGAGAACCAGGGAGGTTGTGGAGGCGCTCAAGTCTCTAAACGGAAAGGAAGTGCTCGAAGCTCTTGAAAAAGATGGAAGAATCGAGATCGGTGGTTTTGAACTCACAGAAGACATGATCGATGTTAGAGTGAAGTTAGCTTCCCTGCCCGAAGGCTATGACGGCAGGGTGGTGAAGAACACCGCCGTGCTTCTCAAGGTTGAACTGACACCCGAGCTCAAGGAGGAAGGCATCGCAAGGGAACTCATAAGGAGAATTCAGCTCGCGAGGAAGGAACTCGGTCTGAGGTTTGAGGATAAGGCTGTGCTTGCTGTTGATGGAAGCAAGGATTTCGTGGAGAGATGGAAGGAAATGATTGAAAGTGAGACCAACACCTCCGTCAGGTTTGAAGCTGTGGAGGACGGAGACGAATTTGAAACTGAGAGAATCCGGATCAAATTCAGAATTATTGGGGCGTGACTCGTTTATTAGCAAACGGACGTATTGATACCAATGATTTTCAGAAAGCCTGTTATGAAACTGCTGAGGTCACATCCCGTTTCTCTGACTTTATCCAGAAATCCGCCCTCTTTGGTCAAAAAAACAAAAATAATCATGCCTATGAAAAGCGCCAGCATTATCAGCCCGAATTCCGTCAGGCCAAGATCAAGACCTTTCCTTCTTTTAAATGTACCTCCCGACATGAACCACTACCTTCCAAAATATGTCAATGCTGTATGAAAGAGCACGTAGAGGAGCAGGATTCCGAACAGGAGGGTTATAAGAATGGATATGGACAGCTGCAGACCCTTTCTATAGGTTGTACTGCTTGCGTTGGGAAATACCATAACATATTTAAGGTGAGCATCACATTTATAAGTTATGGTCAAGCAGGGAAAGAAGGGTACATCCCATATAGAAGTTGTGTTTATTATACTGTTGCTTGTGTTTCTGACCTTTATTTTTATTGTACTTTTCAAACACTGGGATGTTAAACTTGATGAAAAAGTAAAGAGTATTTTTGACAAAATGATGGATGTTGCAAGTGCGAAATTCGGAGTGGTGATTTGATGGCAACTGTGCGAAAGGGTTTTGAGAAGGTGTTCTGGATAGTTATAGTTATCATAATCGCCATGGTTATGGGATATATTATTATTAAAATAGGGGGTGCCAATCTGCACAAGTTCGGAGAGCTCGTTAGTTCGGGTATAGAAAAATCTAACCAGACTGTACAGGAAGGTGTGAAAAACATAACGGGAGGTAAATGGTAAATGCCCCAACACAAAATGTTTACACAAAACATACGGAATTGGTATAAAAAAGGTCTTTCATTTTTGGAAATAATAATAATTCTTCTTATACTCATGATAATGGCTGCGATTATAATACGGGTGTACAGCGGTACTCTGCTTCCTGCGTTCAAATCCACAAAACAATCGATAAACCAGACAACCGGAGGCATAGGGGAGAAAGTCAACGAAACTGTGGAGGGTGGCAGCAGCACGTCATGTTCAATTGAGCTGGAGGACATAACAAAGAACAACGATGGAAAGTGCGTTATAAACCTGAAACTCACGGGCACCACAAGCGGTACGGTAACTATAAAATCGAATAATAAGCCTGAGACTGAGTGTACCGTAAGTGCGGATGGTACCTGCACCGCAGAAATTACCGCACCCGCAGAGGGTAAGGAAAATAATATCACAATTACCAAAGAGAATTGTCAGAGTATATGTATAGTAATTAATTCTACTTGTGGAAAAACGGGTGAGTGCTGATGCGCGGAAACAATAAAGGCCTCTCCTGGGTGGAGATCATCTTCATTATATTATTGATGACCGCCGTGGTACTTATAATAATAAAATTAAGTAAAGGCTCTGTGGACAAAATCTTCGGTCTCGCAGACCTCCCTTGGGAAAAGGCTGGAGGCTGAAAGGTCGATTTTATGGTCAGAAGAAAGGCTCTCATCGGCGGGCAGATAATGCTCATAATCTATATTGTTGTGTTTATACTCTGTATTGCACTTACATACATTCTGCTTGAGAATGTGGCGTCCCCGATCATCGGTGCCATTCAGTCCAACTGGTGGTGGCTCGGTAAGATTGTTGGTGCCGGGAAGTGGGTGGCCGGCCTGTTACCGAAATGATTCAGAAGTGTGATCAATTAAAAATAAAAATTCCCCACTCAACAGTTCGGTTATGGAAGGAAAAAATGTTGAAGTAGACAATGGCATCGTTAAAATAAAGCTCCCTCCGACACTTTATTCAAAAAGTACTGTTATTAGAGCGGCATACAGAATGCTTAATACGTGCAGGGTTCGTGTGCTCGGAGACGGTATCGAGGAGATTACGGTGGAGTTGAAGCCGCATGAAGGCGAGAACACAGAGGATATTGCTGATGCATTCTTCGCTGAACTCCTGCAGGCGGAGATGGAGGAGATGAATCTGCGCAGGTTCGGGGATGTAAGAAAACTCCTGCTGGAGCTGGCGATAAAGGGGGTGGTACCGGACATATCAAAACAGTCTGAAAATTAGGAGGGTGTGGAGAATGAGCTGGAGAGATCGGTTTAGAAAAATGAGATCCATGCTGGTATCCAAGGATGACTGTGAAGGGGCGCTGAACATGTTTCTTCTGTTTACTGCAGTGTGTTCCCTCCCTCTCCTTTCAAAACTTGCACACACCCAGTCCACCCACCACAACTGCGTTACAAAGGAACAGAGCTGGAAGGATCTTCAAAATGAGTACAACAACTGGTTAAACAACCACTGGAACAACTGGATAAACTGGCACGATTGGAGTGAATGGTGTGATTGGAGTAACTGGGGTAACGGACACTAAAATATCGCAGATGGTTTTGTTGAGAGGGACAGCTCAGTTTGCATTCATTCATGTGTGAAGAATATGAGCAAGATGAAAATAAAAAAAGCATACTGTGTCTTCGGGTATCAGTGCAACAATAACTGCAAAATATGCGCGGTGAGCTCCGAAAAGAGGGCGAAAAAGGAAAAAATAAGCACCAACGAGCTTGTGAATTTTGTTCTTTCACTACCGGAGGACATACAAATCCTTGAAATTTCCGGTGGCGAGCCAACCGTAAGGAACGACTTCTTTGAGATACTTGAGAGTATAAAAGCGAGAAGGCCCGGGCTGAGTTATGTTCTTCTCACCAACGGGAGGAGGTTGTCATCACGTTATTTTGCCGAGAGACTTTCAGCTTACCCCGTAATTCATGTTATAGTAGCACTTCATTCATGGAAGGAGGAAAAACACGACTGGGTCACGGGAGCAAAGGGGAGCTTCAGGGAAACAATCCATGGCGTGAGAAACGCTCTCGATGCGGGGATGAACGTTGAGCTGAAGACGATAGTCACGAAAGCAAACTATACGGAGCTGGAGAGAATCGCAGGCCTTGTGCTGAGCATGTTTGACGATGTCAAAGCTTTCTCCTTCCATGCTCTCGACATAACGGGAAACGCTCTGAGAAATGCCGAGCTCTTTGCGGTGAGGATGACGGACATCACCGAAAACCTCAGCAGAGCCGCGGAGATCATGGAGAGTTCGGGACTGAGAGTTAAGTTCTACGGGTTCCCCTACTGTGTCCTTCCGGAACACCTCTGGAGGTTCGTCGCACCGCAGCCGAAGACCATTTACGGTTACAAATCACCCACGAAACAGATAATAAACAGACGTTTCGAGGACAATTACGGGCTGCTGGAACCCTGCGAGAAATGCGTGATGAGGAGTAAATGCTGGGGAGTGTGGTACTCCTATATCGATTACTTCGGCGCTGATGAAATCGTGCCCATAACCCGATAAAATATGGTGGTGGGATGCGCTACCTACCCAATGAATGTTTCGAGAAAAAATTAAGCAATGGAAAAGTGCTCCTGACCACAAGGTTCGGGGACTGGATAATTCTGAGCGAAAAGGATCTGAGGATGTTCAGGAGGGGAGAGGTGAATGATGACCTTCTGAAAAAGTTAGAGGAAAGGAACATTGTTATAACGGAGGGAAATATCACCAGGGTATTGAAGAACATAATCAAAAGACTGGGTTATATTCATTCGATGCCGATGATGACCGTTCAGATAAATCTGACGCTGAGGTGTAATCTTGCATGCAGGTATTGCCATGCTGAATCCTCACCCGAAAGGTTCGCGGAGATGGATGGAGAGGTAATGAGGGATTGTGTGAGGTTCGTTGAAAAACTTCCCAAAAAATACATCGGGATTGAGTTTCAGGGAGGAGAACCGTTCCTCAGGTTTGACTTGATGCAGGAGTTCCTGCAGGAGCTCGAGGGAAAGGTGAGGAAAAAAGGAAAAAGAATTGTGAGGAAAATCGTGGTATCGAACGGCACTCTCATTGATAAAGACATCGCGCGATGGGCCGCCAAGAACGGAATAAATATCTCGATATCGCTGGACGGTCCTAAAGAGATCCACGATAAACACAGAATGTATCCGAACGGACACGGCACTTACGAAGATGTTATTTGTTCCATCCGGCTCCTTGAAGAAGTGGGAGCGGGCTCAACCTCCACAGCCACCATAACCAGGCACACAATGGAGAACGGCGGTGCTGATGCGGTGATCAAGGAATATCTCAGATGGAAAAGACCGTTCATATTTTACAGACCCGTGATGAATGCGGGACGTGCCCAGAGCAACGAGGAGCTTTTTTTGAGCGCTGAAGACTTTTTATCGTTTGTTAAGAGAAGCATAGATAACGTGGTGAAGCTGAAAAAACGCGGAATAAGATTCAGAGACAAGTTCGTGGAATATTACCTTAAAAATGTGTTTACCACGGTGCGTCAATACTCCTGCCTCCGGGATATCTGCGGGGCAGGCATAACACACCTAACAATAGCTCCTGACGGTATCGTTTATCCCTGCGACTCCATGAAAACCCTCTCCGAGTTCTCTCTGGGATCTGTAAAGGATCCTTACGAGAAAATTTACATTAATCTTCTTCAGTCCATGATTTATCCGCAGGATGTAGCCGTTGAGTGCCCATCCTGCCCCTATATCGGATTCTGCGGCTTTTGCAAGAGAGAAAATTACGGTGTTGCGAAATCCATGCTGCCATATCACTTCATAAGCGAGGATTGCAGGTTCAAAAAACTGTTCTTCACTTATATTTTTGAGAACATCGAATTCTTCAGGGATAATTTCGGTAAGTTGATTTCTGATACGTGCGGGGGTGCGAGGTGAGATGAGGCCGGTTCGGGTCGGTGCCGTAATTCTGCTTTATGCACTCGCGATTCACTTCTTCAGAGATTTTTATAATGCTGCTATCGCGAGCATACTCTCTCTGTACGTAGCAACTGTAGTAACCGTGGGGTGGCTGTTCGGTTGGAAATCTGTAACATCTGCTTTTGAAGCATCTTTACCCTACGTTTCGGGATATTCGGCAGGGTTTCTTGCTATTTTTTTGTGTTCGATGTCCTTTCTGGGAATCACAAAACATATTGCTTTTTTGGCGTCATTTACAATAATTTCATCAATCTTCTTCTTATCTGAAAAGATTAAAAGCGTGTTCGGATTTGGAAATAACGCATTTTGTAGCGGTTGGATTCGTTTTTTTTCTATCATTTTAATCGTAATTGGTTGTGTATTCTCATACAGATTCGATGTACTTGAAATTTTTTTAAAAATTGTTTTTTTGATTACAATTTTTTACACCGTCCCGGAATTTGCAACACTCGAGGTTGAGGTAACCAATAATCTGGTTGGTGAATTCCCCGCGGAGACAATATGGATCTCTTCCAATGGTGTATGTAGGTCTTCTTTGTCCCTCTCAAAGCTTAGAGTCTTAATGAATTTACTCAAACTTAGTTCTTCGGTTGTTGTGCATCCATGGAAAAGACTTGGAAAAAAAGAAATAGAGATGCTGAAAAAAAATGAAATAAAAACTGTGAGAATCCAAAGAAAGCTTCCTCCATATCTTGTACTGCTGCTTTCTGTGTTGATTCTGATTATCCTCACTCTTTTGGTAAGGTTACTGAGTAAGTTCCAAAGGTTTGTGGTGTGATTGCAGGGTTAGAAATTATGTTATCAGGAATACAGACTTTGTCACCATCACACCTATTGTCGTCAACATTTATATTCACGATGAACCTCAGAACCACGGGCTCCCACCTGTTTTTTTCAACATCAAATACTTTGTAATCGTTGTCAATAATCTCCACGAGTATTTTGAGATCCTTAAAGATGTATCTATGGTAGTATTCCATAATACATTTATGCCAGTAACTCCGGGCTATTCTACAACCATCACAACAATACAGGCCACAGTCACCGCCCACGACCTGAATTAATTTCTGTCTCTCCACGTGAATGAGATTTTTGTTCAATCCCTCGAACTCAAGTCCACAACCACCGGTAACTGTGTTGGTTATGGTCATCATCGTTAAAGCATTCCTATTTTCCCGAAGTTTATTTATGAGATTCCCGATGTTTTTCATATACACTCCGTACGCTTCGCTCACATTCCCACAAAAATCCTCTGTTGTTATCCTATTGTTGAGGACTGAACTGCAGTTGTTCTCCACAGCCTCACATAGCTCATTGGCGTATGGGTTCTGACAAAATTCGTCCAGCTCGGCAAAGGAACCGTGAAGTTCCAAGGATGGAAATGCACCATTGCATAGAATATTTTTTTCATTCTGAAGCTGAGTGCAATTAGAAACGAGGTTTTCACACTCCTCTTTGGTCACCTTTAAATCTTTACATACATTGTTCAGCAGTTCTTTGAATTTCAGTCTGATACTGCCATACGATATAAATTGAGATATGAGGTTTGCCGCGTTTTCATCTCTGACTTTATAAGACAACACCGTGGTTTGAGTTGGTGTCGCTCTGCCACAACACGGCTTTTTATTATCATTAACACTTTCCCAGCTATGTTTATTGCTCAAATATATTAATCGCCATCCAATTCCTCTGGCTGAGCTTGCATTCAGATCCGATTCAAGTTCGTTGAGGGCTGTGAGGATGACCCTTTCAAAATCAGCTTTATTGTATGTTGGTGTCGGATCATCGGGGCAATCTTTGCAGGTGAGCGGACCACATACCCATTTACCGCTGACCCTGGCAAAATCCTTGAGCTGTTTATTTGATTCCTCGAAAATTTTTCTCACAAGCCAGTCGTTTATGTGATCAACGAAGGTGTTCCCGTAATCGATCAGAAGACCCAGCCGTGTGGAGAGGTTTGTCTCGGTGAACATATTTGAATGAAGGAAGACCATAGGGGTTCCGTCGCTGTACTTGATTGTTACATTCATCCCCTTACTCATCCAGACGCTGCCGTGTATGTAGTTGGTGGATGGATCGAATGTCACATTGGGCTTTGAACCCACGAATTCCATCCCGTAAAAGTTAGTACCCTTAGTGTAGTATTCCTCAAGGTACTTTTCCATAAGATTCTGTATCATATCCCTTGCGCAGTCCACAACTCTGAAATCCTTTGGATTATCGTACTTGTAGATGGTGGCGACAACACCCCTCAGCTTCGCTGTGCCGTTTTTTGAGGCAACAAGCTCGATTTCGTTGTTTTGGATCGCATCACTCTTAATAAAATAAACACCAGTGGTGGTTGCTTTCTTCAGGAGAGTGTGGCCGGACATTATGCTTACCTCTCCCTTCCTTATAAAGTAAATCGTAAGCATAACCTCTCCAACGCTAAGCCCGTTATCAACATCAAAGTTTATCTTGAGCGGTGTTGTTGTCAGCCATCCATCAAAATCCCGGAAGTAAGCTATTGGCTTGTAAACCTGCATTCCCGTGCCTTCTGCCTGAACCCAGTAAAGGACATACTCCCCGTTCACATCCTCAACGCGCATACAGCTCCTGTCAATGCCTTTCAGCCTCACCTTCACATTCATAACAAACTTCCTTCCGGAGTCGTCAGTTGTTATTCCACTCTCCGTTATCATGCGGGATGTTACCATGCCGTGGGATGCATAGTCCAGAACGGTTTTCATCATGGCGAACAGTAAAGCGGGCTGCTCCTGACTTTCTTTTATCAATGCAATTTCGTATTTCCCCTTCTCGAGAAAGTTCCTTATGATCTCTCCCTCAACGATCTGCATCCCTTCAAACGTTCTGCTGAGCATCCATAAACCGAATCCCACCCACATCATAAGGAGAATTGCAACAGCAAGCACAGATGCGAATGCCTTGTTTTTTTCGCCTGCGTTCATGTACTCACCCACCAAGTGTAACCACATTTATTCCTTTAGGAATATCGCTTTTATTTACATAATCAAATATTAACACATATCTCACTGATAGCTCGTAGTCGGGTGTTGGGACATCCATTTCTTCCTTAAAAAGGTAATTTCCACCGGCACACGCCCCTAAATCAGATGGATACTTAAGGTAATTATCCCACGTTAATGACGTGAATTTGCTTATGTTTTCAGGATAAAAGATTCTGTTCACGAAATGTCTATTTTTTTTGCCGATAGGTAATAACGATGGCGGTGTGCAACTGTCATATTTTCCGGGCGGTGGAAGCGCTTTTTCAACTGCAGCTTTGAGATTTATTTTTCCTGAAACATTTCCATAATCTATGTAAATCTCCCCCCATTTAGGAATGAAACCCTTTACCTGAGATAACAACACGTGGTTCGCACCGTAACTATAGATCCCGAGGAGTTCATCCAGCTCCAGAGTGCTCTGTTTTCCTGAATCCAACATCGGCCGTGTGTTAAAGTACATCAAATACTCTGTGCCGTTTCGTTCCAACGCGTAATACCTAATCACCGAACCTATTTTCTTCATATTATTGGTCCACGGCAAAAAAACCATGATTATCATGCTGAGTGTGAAGAGCAGCATAAAAATCGGAATCTC
This sequence comes from Nanobdellati archaeon, assembly GCA_027038505.1. Lineage (GTDB taxonomy): Archaea > EX4484-52 > EX4484-52 > EX4484-52 > WAPT01 > WAPT01. Next base: position 122,587 of record JALVWC010000013.1, on the reverse strand, counting down.
CAGGCCCAGACCTTTCATCTTTTCACCATCGTGTAGCTTCGCCATATAGCTGAATCACCTTCACATTATGTTTGTTATGTTCAGATAATCGAAGATAACTTCAGCCGGGAATCCATCATCGGTGGTTACGTGATAAACTATGGTCTGGTTCATGCTTTCGTTCTTCACATTTTTCAAGGTTTTTTTCATGATTACTGACTGAAAATCGGGAGAATATACGACAATTTTGATAACATATTTCACATTCTTATTATCTATGCAATCTAGCGTCCCTCCATCCTTAAGAGAATCTATCTTGCTTCTGTTAAGCACGAACATCCTCTTTCCTTCGATTGATGTGTTGGCTATAAGACAGCTATCGGTCATAATTTTGTTGGCATAGGCTTCAACAATCCTTTTTTCTGCCAGTAATTTGACCATCTCAGCATTAAAGCTTGATTCCGATGTAAAGACAAGAAGCGCTGTGGAAGCCATAACGATGATTATCATTGCACTGAAAACCTGCGTGTATGATAGACCACCCTTTTTCCCTCTTTTCTCATTACCCTTCAGCATATGTTCTCCACCGTCCTGCAGCAGGTTTTGTTTGCAGCATCACAGATCTCCAGAATGGGTGTGCAGTTAACAATCTTTTTTACTATGCATAATTTCTTCACACCACTTACGGTTGATTTCACAGCGTACCGGATATCGTGTGGATAAGAGACCCGTATGTTCCCCGTTGGCGTATGCAACAACACCGTTAGCTTTCTATCCGTGAGACTGACGGTGAATTTTGGTGTTATTTCTTCATAAACCACATAGCCCTGCTCGGATGAAGCCACTTCAAGAAGAAGGGAATATATGGTTGATGCTGTATTCTTTGTTAGAGTTACTCTGTCTATGTTCACCTTCATCACGGAGGTTGAATAAAACGCCGCCATTGCGATTATTGTGACGACAAGTATTCCCGCAACAATAATCATTGTCATGTTTTCTTCCGCCATCGTTCTATTTTAAAATTTCGGAGTTATATAAACGTTTGGAGAGCTTGCAGTTCAAAAATTTTTAGATGGTATCTCCACCGAACCTCAAAACTCCGCCCATCACATAGTGAGCCTCAGCCGATATTTCCTTCTTTGTTACTTTAAACGACTTTCTTACTGTAATTCTTTCGCAGAACAAATGCTTATAAAATAACCCCAAAATCAATAAGTTTTATGGAGAACATTCTTCGATTCCTGAAAGAAATACCTTCCACGGTTGAGGAAGAAAAAGTTTTTCTTTTAATAATAGACGGTCTGGGTAGAAACAAAATAAGTCCTCCAAGCAAAAACTTCAGAAAAATTGTTTTTCAGACAGTTTTTCCTTCGAGCACACCCACATTTTTCTACACATTTCATTCCTTGCTGCCTCCCGAAAAACACGGATATCTTGAATGGTATATGCGCTTTAAAAATGAAATAGTGGCAATTCCACCTTGGAAAACTATTTCCGGAAAGGAATTGGAACTCGGAAAGGAAATTGGAAAAAAAGATGTGTTTCCGTTCAAACCCCTGTCCCAAATTCTTTCAAAAAAAGGATTTTCTGTCTGTTATTACACACCATTTGCAGATTCTGTTTTTACTAAAACCACGAGCAAGGGTGCTGAAATAAGAGGAATAAATTATTTTTCCGAGATTTTCCCTCTGGGCGATCATGATTTTTCGTTCATTTACTGGCCTTCAATAGACGTGATCCTGCACGAGAGGTTTAAAGATGAGGCTTTCAGAGTTGAAACAGAAATGATCAATGTTTACATTTCCATCCTCTGGAAGAAAATTCCGCGTAAAAGCAAATTGATAATAATGAGCGATCATGGACTGACGGAAATTAAGAGAGAAGTTAAACTGCCCATCATAAATGGTTATCCCGTGGGCGGGGGTAGGGTGGCATTTTACAAGGCGGAAAAGGAAGACGTTGAAAAAATTTTAAAGAAAAGAAAAATTCCGGCAAAGGTTTTCGAGTTAGAAGAGATCTACAGATCTCCTGTAAAGAGATGCTACGAAAATTTTGGAAATGTTGTTGTGATTGCTGAAAAAAATGTTGGTTTCAGATATCCTTTTGGAAGTGAAGAAAAGCTTCGGGGTTCTCACGGAGGCATGACCAAGGAGGAAATGCTTGTAAAGGTATGGATTTGTGAAAAATAACCAAAGCATAAAGAACGTAAAACACCAAAATAAAAATGGAGTATTGAAATTTTCGACTTGTTCGGTTACTTTTTTAGCGAAAACCCCCAACTTACGAATCGAGATGTTCGAGATTGTATGAAACATGGTTGTTTTTTCAACACGTTTTTTTGGGCACGGCAAAAAGAATTCCCGATTATGAACCTGTTTTGGTGGATGGGCTGAATGAACGGTACTGATGGGAATGGTTTCCTGATCGTGTTTTTAACGACTAGGTGGGTTCGCCAGCAGTTTAACCACCGTGATTGCGAACTTCTCCGCAGCCTTCGGTCCATTTGCCGTTACTATGTTCCCGTCCACCTCAACATCCCTGCCAGTATAAATCGCTCCGGCGTTTTCCAGCACATCCCTTGCACCGCTCCATATGGTTGCACGCTTACCTTTAAGTATGCCGGCTCTTGCCAGAATGCCCGGTGCAAGACATATTGCTGCCACCACTTTACCGCTCTCATATGCTTCCCTCGCGATTTCCAAAGCTCTCTGATTGTTATAAAACACGGTGGAGCCGCTACCCCCGATAAAGATGATGGCATCAAATTTGGACACGTTTACATCATAGATGGTGTTGTTGACCATCACCTTCAGCCCCAGCATGCCCTTCGCCACACCCTTTTTGAGGGATGCTACAGTAACACGCACTCCGCTTCGTTTCAATACATCCATTGTCACGGAATACTCCTCATCCCTGAAATTCTGCGGTGCTATTATGAGAAGGGCGCTCTTGTTCAGGGGTTTTTTGGGGAGATTGACGGTCAATTTTTCCTTGGTGGTTATACCTGCAGATCTATCGGTGTTGGAAACGCATCCGGATGTTATCAAAACAAGCGTGAGCAGTCCGAACAAAATCAGTATCTGTGTTCCGCGCATGTTTATATTTTGGGTTCAAAATTTTTTAAACAGAAAAGGGATTTCAGTGTTCAACATCCATGTATTTGCCCTCAGCAACCACACCCACAACCCTGCTTCCGAGAACAAAGGGATCTCCATCCCAGATGAGAAAGCTCGCAAGCTTGCCTTTTTCAACCGTGCCCAGAATGTCATCGAAACCGTGGATCTCAGCAGCTTTTTTACTGATAACACCTATAGCTTCGTGCTTCTCTTTCCCGTACATGAGGAGATATCTTGTCTGCAAGAACAGGTTCCTTGCAAGCACCACGGGATAGTCCGTCATCAGGCAGTAGGAAGCGCTGGACTCCACAAGCTGTTTTACATTGCGGTAGCTCTCGTGCTTCAACTCCACCTTATATGCAAATGCATCTATCGGGCCATAGGTTACCGACACGCCTTCCTCTGCAAGTAAATTAAAGATATCCCTGCGGAAAACATCACAAAGGTGGTCCGCCACGAAGTTTATGCCGAATTTCTTCTTCAGCTCGAGAAGGTAAAGAACATCATCTTCCTTGTGAACATGAACCTTGGCGAGTTTCTCCCTCCTGAGGAGAGAGATGAGGTGCCTTTCTGTGACGCTGAGAGAGAGCTGGAATTCTTCCTCCATCTCTTTAAGCTCATTCTCCATCTCCTCCCTGCTCATCTTACCTCTATCGACCATTTTCTGAAGCTTCTTTCTTTTCCTTTCCTTCTCCATCTCGTGCAGCTTTAGTTTTGCCTTCAACCTCTCGAGCCTTGCCTCAAGCATGGCATAAACTCCCATTCTTGTCGAGGGTCTCGTGCCCTTCCAGGATGTTGTTGAGCGGGGGTTATAACCAAGTGCCATTTTATAACCCACCTGCCTGACAAAGCCTTCCGCTCTGTTCCTTGCGAAATTCCTTATAAGTATCGCCTGTCCTCCCACCAGGTTGCCGCTGCCTGGAACAACAACAGAGTAAAGCACGCCGTGGCTTACAGCTTCCTCAAAAGCCCTATCATCGAAGTATATGGAATTTAAGGGGTTATTCGAGGGCATTATTTGGGCAAGAAGATCGTTGGTCTCATCTTCTTCATAAGGCTCGCCGTGCCTTACCATACCTATGTGGCTGTGCCCGTCTATAAAAGCGGGAGTGATAACTTCACACTCAATGACCTCACAATCCGGCTTTATCTCTGTAACATCCGCGATGTCGGTATTTTCCACCACAACGTAAACATCCCTAAGCACGGAATTTCCGTCGTAAAGTATCCTTGCTTTATAGGCATGCATGCTTCTGAATTCCTTTAGAAAAATTTTTATATCATGGGACTCATATCCATATCATCCGAACAAAAAATTGCACGGAGGTGATGTAATGGCGGGTGAGGGTCTTTGTGGAACCTACCGAAAGGGTGGTCTACGGTCCTGTGGATGAGGAGTTTCTAAAAAAGAATTTGAAACCCTATAGAATCAGAGATTCGAATTCTGCACCGAACTATGAGTTTGTGATAACACACCTTGAAGTTTATGTGAGGGAGAACGGGCAGGAAAGGGTTCTTGACTGCCCTCGCGATGTTCTGCCCTTGAGAAGCAGGGAGGTGGATGATCTGCTTACCAAGTGGCTGAAGGAAGGTGTTATTGCAGGATATACTGTTAGAAAGGTTTGATCCTCCTTTTTTTTATTTTTTATGGCAAGAGCAGAGAAATCAAAGGCAAAACGGTAAAAATCAATATAAAGTGTGGAAAAGGAGTGCCGGCAGCGTTCCGGGCTTCCCGGGCGAAAGCCCAGTACAACCCGGATCGCACCCGTGCTTAACTTCCGTGTTCGGAATGGGAACGGGTGTTTCCACGGGCCTATGGCCGCCGGCAGAGAAAATATAAGTGGGTAAGATTTTTAATGTTTGCGCTTTGATTGGTAAACTAATCCTGAGCCGATAAAAACTCCGCTTGTTATCAAAAATACCCGTAAGGTGGATGAAATGAAAACCAGAAATAATATTTTGGCTAAGGCGATCGTACTTCTTGTGGTGATAAGTATAGTTAGTGCGACGATAACTGCCTCTGCGGTATATTACCAAAAAATAGGTTTGAACACCCTCCTGGTGGTTGTCGCATCTTTGCTGGGATTCAGCGGGTTTTTGTTTGTCTATTCAATAAGCAAAGCAAAAAAGGAAATTGAAAAACTGGACAAAGGTAAAAAGCTCGCCACCGCCATTTGTTACCCTCTCAAAGATGAGACAAGGGAATGGAAGTTCATGACTTTGGGTGTTCTGGTTGCGGGTTCGGTTGCAATAGTGATCGCCATGGTTCAGTACATCACAACGAAAAACCACAATATCGGATCAATGTCTCCGCTCCTTTCCTTCCTCTGGATTCCCTTCTGGTTTATTGTCGTCAGCATGAAAAGGTCGTATGAAATTTACGAAAAGGGCATAGTTTTTGGAGCCAGATTCATAGAATGGGAAAAAGTTAAGGGTTATAAAAAACAAACGGCAAAGTTATGGTATTTCTCGATACACTGCCGAAACGAATAATAATGAGGGATGAAAAAGGCGAAGTTTCAAAAATTCTGGAAAAATATGCGGCGGAATTGTAGTTACCGTGTTACGGTTCAGCCTGTTGAAAACTCGTCTCCTTTTGAAACGGGCTTTATCGCTTGCAACTTAAAAAGCGCTGTCATCCGTCCGCAGGATGATGAAGAGAGGAACAACTCCAATGCATGCGAACACGAACACCAGCAGAAGTACCGCAGTCATACCGCAGTTCTGCGCAACAAATCCGTAGAGCAGGGATGCAAATGCACCCATAATACCGGCGGGAACAGCCATAAACGAGAGCAGGGTGCTCCTTATTTTTGAAGGTATCGGCCTGTTGATCAGGGAATTATAGATGGGTGTTGTGCCGACCTCTATCCCCATGATCAGAACAAGCAAGAATAGAGCGGGCAAGGAGCTGACATTAAAAAGCAGGATGAAGATAAGGAACAGCACGATCAGTTCCACAAAAATAATTGCCCGTATCTCTCCTTTCATCTTTGCAACTATGCGCGAATTGTAATGGTAGAGCAGAATTGCTATGGTCGATGATGCGAGATAGATCAGATTGAAAAACTGCTCCTTTATAGCGAGAACGCTCTTTATGTAAGGAAAAAAGCCAACCGATAGGATGGAGTAAGCAGCTGTATAAAGCAGGAAGCTTAGCATGAGATATTTGAGCGTGGTGGAGCTTCTTATTGTCCTTATTGCCTGCCCGTAAACTTTTAAAATTCCCCGCAGGCGTTCTTTCATCTTTAATTTCGCTGTCTTTTTTCTCACAACCGTCTCCTCCGCAAGAGCGATGTTCAGGAGGTTTGAAATTTCAATAACCATGGCTATGATCCAAAAATACCTGAGTATGCGGGTAACATCCCCCTTTATTTCGCTCATCCTGAAAAGGAAGACAAAAGCTGTCAAACTTGCCAGAACGAAGCTTGCTTTCCCGTACTTTTCGATCCTGCTCGTGTGCTCCACCCAGGTATGTTCGCCGTAATACCTCTTTATCTCGTCCATCATCCATGCTGTGAAGGATGTGTTTGCAGTCGAACCAGCTCCCATCAGCAGAATTGCAAGAAGGAAAGCATGATAATCGCCATAATACATCAGAAGGTAAGCAAACGGGAACAGCGAGAAGCAGAGCATGGCCACTTTTTTCCTGCTCCAGATGTCTGCAAGAGCGCTTACAACCGGCATGAGTACCGTTGGCAGGAGGAAATATATCGCCATTAATGTGCCCAGCTGCATCTGCGTGATGCCGGCATTTAGCATGTAGATGACGAAGATCGGGTTGAGGAGCGCGTACAGAATCTCGTCCAGTATCGAATTGATGTAAAAAACCCGCAGGTTCCTGAAGCAGGACATTTTATTTAATGTGATGATTTCCGACTATAAAACTTTTTTAGTGTGTGGAAGCTCATGCGAAGGGGCTGCGAATCTTCATAATTTACAAATGCAGCAATGCTCTGATCTCATCAACACCCTTTCCAGCAACGAGCACATCTTTCTCCCTGCTTTTCTCCCCCCTCAAAATTTCAACTCTCGCGCCAAAAAGTTTGGAGAGAAAGCCAACAAGCTCTTTGTTTGCTCTTCCTTCAACAGGAGGTGCTCTTATCTTCACCTTCAGCCTTCCTCTGGTTTCATCCACTCCGACAATCTCGTTCTTTTTTGCGTTTGGCACCACAATAACGTGCAACACAGTGCCATCTCCCATCTCTTCCAGCATTTTTAAACCCTCCTTATCATCCTCACCATCCAGTCCTCAAAGCCCATCTTCCTCCAGAAAGAGTAACCAGCTCTGTTTCTAACATCAACGGAAAGCGTGATGTACTCAACTCCATTACTCCTGAACCATTCCAGCAAGCGGTTAAGAAGCGCTCTACCGACACCCTTTTTTCTGTACTCAAAGTCAACGTACGCATCGGAAATCCTGCCAATTTTCTCAAGCTTTAAGAACGGTCTTGGTTTCTCGATTAACCCAATCATGTAGCCCGCTACTCTGCCATCCATTTCGGCAACCAACAGCGAAGCATTCTCGCTGGAGATTAAGCTCTCAACATGGTTTCTGAAGCCCTTGGAAGTTTCGCACCCTCTCTTATAAATCTCATCAATTTCAGCATGGATGTCTGCCAGTTTCTTGTTCAATTCGACTATGGCTTCAACATCCCGCAAAGACGCCTCACGGATCTCCACCATATCATTTCTGTTCGGCAACAACCTTTTTATATGGATTCCGTATTCAAACATTCCATGAATAAAAGAGCTCGCGGGAAACATAAAGAAAGTTTACATTCTCAATTTCCTAACATCATTCGAGTTCTTTTCAGCTGTGCTTATCCCGTTTTTTACGTTGTGGGGCGGTCTGGATTTCACCCGAATCATGGTGTTGCAGGCCATCTTTCAGGGTACGATTTTGGTGGGGGAGGCACCAACGGGTGTTGTGGCTGACAAACTCGGGAGAAAGGTTTCCATCGCCATCGGTTTTCTCCTCATTACAGCTGGAGCCATCATCTATACCAGCTACCCGGATTTCTGGATCTTTGTTCTTGCTGAATCCCTTTTTGGAACAGGAATTAGCTTTCTCTCCGGAGCTGAGGAGGCCTTTGTTTACGACACGCTGAAGGAGATCGGAAGGGAGAAGGAATCAAAGAGGGTTTTCATACGACTGGGCAGATTGACCTGCTTGGAATGGGAATTTCGGCTCCTATCGGCAGTGTGATCGCGCATTATTTTGGTGTGAGGGCAACCATGCTTTTAACGGCTATTCCCTTCTTTCTCGCGTTTCTGATAGCATTAACACTGAAGGAGCCGGCACTGCATGAAAAGCATGACCATGTCGCCTACTCCCAGATTTTGAAAAGGAGCATTAAACTCATCAGAAGTTCGAGGGAGGTCAGGACGCTTGCGCTGGATGCTGTTGTAGTCAATACATTAACCTACTTTTTCATCTGGTGTTATCAGGCCAAGCTGATGCAGGTTGGATTTCCCATTGCACTCTTTGGTTTTGTCCATGCTGGTATAATAGCAAGCGAAATAATCACGCTTCATCTTGTTGAGAAAATGGAGAGAATGGTTGGTGGAAAAAAGAACTATCTGTTGTTATCTGCCATGCTCCCTGCTGTGTGTTACCTTGTGCTTGGAACATCCTCAAACTGGATTGCGCTGATAGTTGCTATATCCCTCGGATTAGCGTTCAGAATGGCAAGGGGACAAGTTATGATAAATTACATAAACAAATTTCTTGAATCTCAGACAAGAGCCACGACTCTTTCCTTCATAAGTATGACAAGATCCCTGCTGCTCGTCTTCATGAATCCTGCCGTGGGAAAAAGCATGGACATTAACCTGAACCTTACCTTTGTGGTCTTAGGTGCTATGCTGCTCGTCTTCTCTCTTGCTTCGAGAATCGAGGAGGAGATGTTGTTTGACTAACATTTAAAAAGCTCCCGCTGCACTTTAAGAGCATGGCGGGTGATAAGAAGGAAAAGCACGAAAAAAGCAAAAAGGATGGCAAAGCTGATGAAAAATCGCGCGAAAATATTGGCCTGATTGTAACCACACTTTCCATACTCCTCGGCATCATGATGGGTTACGCTTCTGCCGCGCTCATCTCAAAGAGCAGCACAGCAATAATCACCGGTTTGCTCTTCCTTTTTGTTTACCACCAGGGGATGGTTCGAGCAATAAAATCTCTTGAAAAAGGGGAAATAAAAGGTCTGACCGTCTTTCCCTTTTTGACAGCATGGTATGCCGCCTGGGTGTTTTTCTACAATTATCTCGCCGGATGATACAAATAAAAAACTCAGCTTGAAAAAACAAACAGCATTACAACTGTTTTGGGGGTATGACAATGCTGAGGAACAGATACATAGCCGAGATCAAGCCGGATGAGGAGGTGAAGCTTGCCGGCCACGTCTATGAGATAAGGGATCTTGGCAAGCTCGCATTCGTAATACTTCGTGATCCGACAGGCCTAATTCAGGTTGTGGCAAATAGAAAGGCGTGCGGAGATGAGGTATTCGAGAAAGTGAAGAACCTCTCAAAAGAAGATTTTGTTGTTGTGGAAGGCAAGGCTGTTGCTAACGAGAAAGCCCCCTACGGTGGAAGGGAGGTTGTTCTATCCAAAATTGAAGTTATGGCTGAAAGTGAGGCACCGCTTCCAATAGATGTGTCCGGGAAAATAGAGAGCACGCTGGACAAAAGGCTTGATTGGCGCTTCATAGACATGAAAAATCCGGATGTGCTTGGAATCTTCATCTTCCAGAGCAAGCTCGTGGGATACATGGAGGAATTCCTGAGGAAGAATCGCTTTGTGAGGATCTTCACCTCAAGGGTAACGAGCGCCGCTACTGAAGGTGGAGCGGACTATTTCCCGATTCTCTACTTCAACAAGGAAGCTTTCCTTGCCCAGAGTCCGCAGCTTTATAAGGAGAGCGTGCTCGTCTCCGGCATAGATAGGGTGTACGATGTTGGTATGGTTTACAGAGCGGAGCCGCACCACACGCCAAGGCACCTCTGTGAGTACGTTTCCTTTGATGTGGAAATGGTTGTGACAACCATGAAGGATGTGCTTGAAATTCAGGAAGGGATGTTAAGATATGCGTTTGAAAAATTAAATAAGGACGAGTTGGTGATGAAGTTCCTTGAGAAAATGGGTGTTGAGATCACCTTTCCCAAAAAGATTCCGGAGGTCAGTTTTTGGGAGGCCAACGAAATTCTGAAGGGTTTGGGTGTTGAAACTGATGAGCACGATCTAACTCCGGAGGGTGAAAGAAGGCTCTGCAGCTACTTTGCAGAAAATGAGGAAAGCGAGTTCGTGCTGGTACACAGCTTCCCATTTGCTAAGAAGCCATTTTATCTCATGAGGCATGAGGACAATCCCGAAATTACGCATTCATTCGATCTGCTTTATCGTGGGCTTGAGATAACTTCAGGAGGGCAGAGAGAGCACAGGTATGTGGAGAGGGTGAAGAACATAAAGGACAAAGGTCTTGCCGTGGAGCAATTCGATCATTTGCGCTTCTTCAAGTATGGAATGCCACCGCATGCTGGCTTTGGCCTCGGAATAGAGAGGTTAACGATGAAAATGCTCAACCTGAAAAATGTCAGAGAAGCATCACTAACACCCAGGGATCCGGAGAGGCTTGTGCCGTGAGATATTAAAGCTAAGCTCCAAATTCCGCTCTTTTTTTATCACATTTTTATTTCAGAAAGCCAAGCGCCTCGTCTATTCTTGCTATTTCAACTCCGGTTGTCTGCTCGCCCACCACGTAGCCGTAAGAGTTAGCAACAATGCCGCTTCTCACAAAACAGCTACCAAAGTTCACGCTACCCAGATCACCCTCAACATGCAGGGTCTTTTCCAGCACCTCGTAGTCCTCCTCGCTGCCGAGGTTGGAGAGTAAAAAGCCCTTGTTTGTTGCTACCGTGTAGCTCCCGGGGAGCTTACTCCTTGCGATTCTTGAGATGCTCACCTCCACACCGAGGGTGTTCTCTATCTTCTTTTTCGATGATTTCAGGTTTTCGGATATCACAGCTCCTTTATCATTGCAAACCACGAGGTTGCCGAGCACCGTGTGCTTGGATCTGAGGGTGGCGATGTTGATATCTATGCCCGCATCCCTCAAAGCTTTCTTTATGGTCTCTCTTTCCTTTTCCTCCACTATTTTCGGCAGAAGCAGTCCATTTGAGTTGGCTGCCACGAACAGACCTATAAGAGGTGTATCTGCAATACTGCAGAATATCTGAGGCACATGGAGAACCTCATCCACCCTCGGGTAATCATGGGGTGTGAGTACGAACCTGTCGGTTGCTGTTGCGAACAACCCTATGTTTATATCTCCGTTGTAGCTTATCTTTGCAACATGAACCATCCGAGAACATCACCGGAGTTTTATTTTTTTCCGCTATTCTCCTCACTCTCTTTCTTTTCCTCCCCTTCTTCCTTAGTTTTCTCCTTTTCTTTCATTTTCGCTGTGCTTTTCTCAGCTTCTTTTTCCCCACCCGTTTTTTCTCTTTTACTTTGCTTTCCTTTTCCTTTGTTTCTACCACCGTTTTACCTTCATCCTCAATTGCTTTTTTCTCTTCTCCTTCAGCCTTCTTTTCTTCGGGTTTTTCAGCAGCCTCTTCCTTTTCCTCCTTCTTTACCCTCTCAAACGGGAACTTATGCTCCGGCAGGGTTACCCATGCAAGGTCCTCACCAACCTTTGCGGCCCTGACTCTTATCCTGCGGGGCGGATTTTTCATCCCCCTTTCCCACAGCTTCTCGTTAAGCTCCTGCGTTATCTTTACCTCCTTAACCTTCATGTGTCTCATGATGAATCTCTTGAGTATGTCAACAGCCTTTCTCGTTCTATCGTTGTGAGGCCCGTACCACGCATACTTGAGCGGGACTGTGTAAAGCATCTCCCTTTGTATCTCAACCTTCACCTCGGTCATTCAGACCACCGCCTTAAAAGTCTATTTTGCTTGCACCCCTTCTCCAGTGTCTTGAGCGGAACCTCTTAACGGATCTGAACCTCGCTCTTCCGAGGCCAAAGACGCGCAGATCTATCCAGCGTGGAGCCGCTTTTGCGCTTTTTTTGGCTTTGACCAGTTTCATCTTCTGCCATCCCGTTTTGTAACGGCCCATAGATGCTCACCACATCACAGCCTTTTGATATTCCATTCTTTCTTTCCGCTTGAAAGAGCGTTCAGCAGGCTCTTAAGCTGCTCCTCAGTTATCGGTTGCCTTATCCTTCCCGACTGATACAGTTGGAGTATGAGCATCTCAACTTGCTTTGCCAGCTCCGGCTTGACAAGCCTTACATTTGCGAGCCTCTCTCTGGCTGCAGGTTCAAGCAGCCTCTGCATGAGGGCTTTTATCTGCATTTCAATGGCTGCCTGCTGTCTGGCAGCCTCAGCTTCTTCAGCATTCTGGAGCTGCATTGCCTTCATGTATTCCTCCATTTTCCTTCTCTTTATCTCAGCGAGCTCATCCATGAGACACCACACCCAAAAGAACGGTTGTGCACCTCACTTTGAATTTTTTGTTTTGGTTTTGCTTTCTTTCTTCCCCTTTTTATCCTTCTTTTCCTTCACGTCCCCCTTCTCAGTCTGTGAAGTTGTGCTCCTTTCCTTCTCCTCCAGTTCCCTCACAATCTCAGTTGCAATTTTATCCAAAAAGCTCCTACCTTCGGGAGTTACCTCCCTCCCTTTCGGGCCTTTCTTAACAAACCCCGCCACCTCAAGCTGCTGTAGACACTTCCTTATTATGCTCCCACTTCCCGGATAAAATCTTTCGGGCGCATGCCCCCTGTTTTTCTTGCCTCCATACTTCCTTCTAAGCCTTGAAATACCCCTCGGCCTTATGTATATCTGCCTCAGGATGGCAGCAGCCCTGTAGTACCACCAGTCCGGCTGGTCGGGGACTCTTTCCTTATGTCTGCCTGTTTTCACATAAGCAGCCCATGCTGGCGGTTTTATGGCATCGACCCCCTTCAGCTTCTGTGCCGCTCTCTCAATCAGCATGTTCGGATCCACATCATATACCGTTGCCATTCCATCACCGTCCTGTAGAATTTTTTGTATGGTTTAATTTTACAGCATCAGGAAACTTTGTTATGTTTCCGTGTTGGGTCATGAGGGTAATGTACTGTTTGTGTTGGGTAAGATTTTTAAATATTTAATTTTTCGCCGTTGGGGGAAGCCGAATTGAATGTGCAAAAAATAAGGCGATCTTTCATGAACTGCGCAGTTCCTCATCTATCTTCCTTGCTATCCTTCTTATTCTCTCAAACTCCTTTTCTATATCCCTCTCTATTTCCCTTATGGTTCCTTCCAGCGTCCTTTCCCTTAACTCGTAGCCGCCCTGCGTCCTCACGATCATGCCCGCCCTCACATACTTCTGGATGTGGTGTATCACCGTACTCCTGGAGAGCTTCACTTCCCGAGCGAGAACTTCAGGCTTTGCAGGCTCGTTTTTTATGGAATGTTTCAGGATGCACAGCAAAAGCTTTGCGGATGTCTTTTCGATATCCCTTCCCTTAACCAATCCCAGGCAATCACAAATCCACTCGAGCATTTCCTCAAAACTCTCTTCATCCGGGAGCTTTTTTTCTTTTACCGTGATCTCCTTCCTCATAATTAATCATATTTACCACTGTAAAACTTTTTTAAATCTTTCGATAAATTATAATTATTGTTGAGATGATTTCGTCAAAAACAAAATCAATTATACAAAGATCAGGAGGTGATGGGATATGGTGTGGAGACGTGATCCTTTTGAAGAGATGCATAGGCTTATAGACAGGATGGAAAGGCTGTTTGAGGAGGACTGGGACTTCGAGTTCGGTCCCGCGAGAATAAAATTCGGATGGAAAGGCCCGGCCCTTGAAGGTTTCAGAGAGCCACTGGCGGACGTCTTTGAGACTGATAAGGAGGTCATTGTTACCGTGGAGCTACCAGGGGTGAAGAAGGATGACATCGAGGTCAACGTAACGGAGAATGCTGTAGAAGTAAAGGCCGAGATAAAAGAAGAGCACAAGGAAGAGAAAGAAGGGATTTACAGAATGGAGAGGAGTTACAGGGGCTTCTACAGAGTCATACCATTACCTGCCGAGGTGAAGCCGGAAGAAGCCAAGGCCACCTACAAGAACGGTGTGCTGGAGATAAGGATACCGAAGGCCAAGGAGGGCACGAAAGGCACCAGAGTGAAGGTCGAGTAATACAGTATCTTCCCCTCTTCGTTAATGGTTTTTTGATGAAATTATTTTCAGTAAATGTGAAAAATGGTTATTTTATCATCATCGCAAATTATTATATACGGAGGTGATCATGATGGCGGAGAAAAATGTCAAAGGGGGTGAAAAGAAACCCGTCGTGCAGCTTACCGTGGCGGAAGCTCTGCAGATGGATGTGGGGAGGGGAATAGCCAGAATAGATACCAAGGTTATGGAAAAACTCGGTGTTGATGCTGGAGATGCCGTACTTATAAAAGGTAAAAAAGAGACACCGGCGGTTGTATGGAGGGCAAGACCTGAAGACGAGGGTCTTGGGCTCATCAGAATAGATGGTATAACAAGGAAGAATGCGGGAGTCTCACTCGGTGACATAGTGGAGGTAATGCCAGCTGATGTTAAATCGGCAAGAGTGGTAACCATAGCTCCGAGGGAAGAAATAAGGTTCAGCGGTGATCCTGCTCCTTTCTTCAAGGAGAGGCTTCTCGACAGGGTGTTCGTAAGGGGTGATGAGCTTACGATAGACATCTTAGGCACAACTCTACATTTTGTTGTTACAAGAACCGATCCCAGCGGCGTTGTGAGAATAACTCCGCAGACACAGCTCATAGTTTCCGAGAGGCCCGTAAAGGAGCTGGAAGCGAGAAGGACCGACGTAACTTACGAGGATATAGGAGGTCTCAAGGAGGAAATAGCTAAGATCAGGGAGATGGTGGAACTACCCCTTAAATATCCGGAAGTGTTCACAAGGCTCGGAATATCTCCGCCGAAAGGAGTTTTGCTTTACGGTCCACCCGGCTGTGGTAAGACCCTGCTCGCAAAGGCCGTAGCTAATGAGACCAACGCCGCCTTCTATGCGATAAACGGCCCGGAGATAATGAGCAAGTACTACGGTGAGAGCGAGAGACAGCTCAGGGAGATCTTCGAGGAAGCGGAGAAGAATGCCCCTGCAGTAATCTTCATTGACGAGATAGATGCCATAGCGCCAAAGAGAGATGAGGTGAGCGGAGAGGTCGAGAGGAGGGTTGTAGCTCAGCTGTTAACCTTGATGGACGGTTTGAAGGGCAGGGGAGATGTGATAGTCATAGGCGCGACAAACAGGCCCGATGCGCTTGATCCAGCTTTGAGAAGGCCGGGAAGGTTCGACAGGGAGATAGAGATCGGTGTGCCGGATAAAGAGGCAAGGAAGGAGATCCTGCAGATACACACGAGGGGCATGCCTCTCGAGAAGGATGTGGATCTCGATAAGATAGCTGAGCTCACCCACGGTTATACAGGAGCTGACCTTGAAATGCTGTGCAAGGAGGCTGCGCTGAAAGCTTTAAGGAGATATCTGCCGGAGATCCAGAAGCTTGAAACGGACAGGGTTCCTCCGGAGCTGCTGGAAAAGATGAAGGTCACAATGAAAGATTTCATGGAAGCGCTCAAAATTGTGCAGCCTTCAGCACTCAGGGAGGTGCTCATAAGGAAACCAAATGTGAGGTGGGACGACATAGGTGATCTGGAAGAGGCAAAGCAGGAGCTTATGGAAGCTGTTGTATGGCCGATGAAGCACAGGGACATGTTCGAAAAAGCCGGTATAAGACCGCCAAAGGGTATTTTGCTTTACGGTCCACCCGGCTGTGGTAAGACCCTGCTCGCAAAGGCTGTAGCTACGGAGTGCGATGCGAACTTCATAGCGGTTAAAGGCCCTGAGCTCCTGAGCAAGTGGGTGGGAGAGAGCGAGAAGAAGGTGAGGGAAATTTTCAGGAAAGCGAGGCAGGTGGCACCATGTGTGATATTTTTCGATGAGATAGATTCCATAGCTCCGATAAGGGGTAAGAGTCTGTCAACGGATGTAACGGACAGAATACTCAACCAGCTGCTCACGGAGCTGGACGGTATAGAAACCTTGGAGGATGTGGTGTTCATAGCAGCAACAAACAGGAGAGATCTTATGGATCCCGCTCTCCTTAGGCCGGGAAGGATAGACCGCGAGATTTACGTGCCGATGCCCGATGAAAAGGCAAGATATGAGATCTTCAAGGTGCACACCAGAAAGATGCCTCTGGCAAAGGACGTTGATCTTAAGGAGCTTGCAAAGAAGACAGAGGGTATGAACGGAGCGGAAATAGAAGCGATATGCATGGAGGCAGGCATAATGGCGATAAGGGAAGCCATACAGAAAAAGAAGGAGTTCAAGGAGGTCAGCATGAAGCACTTCCTGGAGGCGCTGGAAAAGATGAAGAAGAGAAAGAACAGGAGCTCAGCGGCGCGGCAAAAAGAAAATGGAAACGAAGGATATGTGGGGTGATCGTCACCACCCCACTTTTAATCAATTTTTTAGTCTCTGATGCTAAACCTGTGGTTTGGAGAGGTTTTCTTTAAATTTGTTCGTCTCCCAAAGTAAAATATGCTCTGGATACACAAGCATGCTCCAAAAACCCTTGAGGAGTTCGTGGGGAACAGAGAAGCTGTAGCGCGGATTCTCAACTGGCTTTCCAACTGGAAGAACGAACCGAAAAAGGCCCTCCTCATCTACGGCCCGCCGGGTGTGGGCAAGACAACGCTCATGGGTTTGCTTGCAAAAAAATTCAACCTCTTCCTGATAGAGACGAACGCTTCCGATCTCAGGGCGGGGGAAGTCATAAAGGACAAGTTCGAAAGTGCTATGCAGCAATCATCACTCTTCTATAAAGGAAAGCTCATGGTTTTCGATGAGGTTGATGGAATAGCGGGTGCTGAGGACAAAGGTGCTGTTGCTGCCATCATCGAGATAATCAGGAAAACGAGATTCCCCATTATTCTGATAGCGAACGATCCGTATGTGCCAGCATTACGTCCGCTGAGAAACCTGTGCGAGATGGTGGAATTCAAAAAAGTGGATGCGAGGAGCATAGCCAGAAGGCTCAAGGAGATACTGATAAGAGAGGGAATTCAGTTTGATGAGGAAGCGATCAGCATGATCGCGAACAATGCTAACGGCGATTTGAAAGCTGCGATAAACGATTTGCAGCTGATAGCGGAAGGGAAGAGCAAAATAACACTCGAGGATGTTAAAATCGCCGGTTACAGAGACACTGAGAGAAATATATTCGAGGCGTTGCGCATAATTTTCAAGACGGAGAAAGCTGACGTTGCAAACTGGGCCGTTTCCAACCTCGAAAAGGATCCTGATGAGTTCATTTTATGGGTGAGGGAAAACGTCCCGCTTGAGTATGAGAAGGTCGATGATCTGCTCAGGGCATACTATTTTATTTCAAGGGCGGATGTTTTCAGAGGGAGGATCGTAAGACAGCAATACTGGAGATTCATAGTTTACATCATGCAGCTTCTCTCCGTGGGTGTGGCTACGGCCAAAGATCAAAAGTACAGAAAGTTCGTGAAGTACAGATATCCCGCCAAACTCAAGCGGCTCAGTCAGAGCAAGGAGGAAAGGGAGCAGTTACTCCAGCTGCTGGAGAAACTGTCCAAGAAGCTGCACTGCTCCAGAAATGTGGCAAGAACCTACATACCTCTGCTCAGGCTTATGAAGCAGAAGGATAAAGAAGCATTCCGCAAGATGTTTGGCGATGTTGCCGCATCGGTAGTATAAAATCCACCGGAGTTCTTCCCCCAAGGTCTTACTTCAAAGTCATAATTTTTTCTAAGTAGTAGTCTTCAGATGCTATGGTGAACTTCAAAATCCGTGGAGTAAACCCATAACCGTAGAACCACTTGATCACGATACCCCGTTTGGAATACTCACGTGATACCACGCTCATATACCAGGGAACATAAATATCTAGCTGTTCTCTTGTGCACGTTTTGTTTAGCAACTCTATGTCTCTCGTGATTTTGAAGTTTATCAGATAATACTCATTACCCATCACCTTGCTGAGGTCAAAGACGAGATTACCACCCAAAGAGGACAGTAAATGACCAAAACTGAGAAGAAGGACTATGACCGCAAGAAGATAAAACTGTCCTTTTCTTCGTTTCCTTCTTAGAGATTCTCTTCTAAACCTAAACATGGTTTTTTCACCTCACCACACCCGGATTTCAGCGGACCCAATCAACTTTGTTTCGTTAATCCAAGCAACAGGAATAACAAAACTGTACTGGTAGCCCCTGTCCGTAAGCATCTTGTAGCTGTGTTTTCTCATCACCCATAACAATGCATCAGCGAAAAGTTCTTCCTCATCGGTTCCGTTGATCTGAGCGGTCATCCATCCAGATCTGTAGGTGTTGTTTATTTCCTGTAAGATCAGCACGGGTGCTGGAAACTGACCGTCTGCAACCCTGTCATAAAGGGAATGAACTATTAGTCTTGTGGAGTCGTTCTTAATCGGTATTATAGCATTGTATCCTTCTTCCACGGGAGTCAAGTCCCTGAACACATGTGTTCTGTTGAAGGTAAAGTAGATTGGTGATCCGCTATACGGCTGGATTTTCCGCAGGGTAATGTTGTTTAGATAGTACTGTCCCCCAATGCTCACATTCAGCCAGAAAGTATTGTTGGTTTCATTCACCCTGATATAATCGTTTGGAGCGTCACACAGGTCAAGATCGTCGGGGTGTTTCGCGATATAGAGTGTGTTGTAAACAGGCGAGCTTTCGTTCAATACTATGAAAGCGTGGGGTTCCCCGGAAACATTTAGCCATCCATATCTTATCGGGCGGGTTGTGTTCCCGCTGACGATGCACGAGATATTAACTCCCGGAGCGGAGAGATTAAGGAGGTGTGTAGGAATCCCTATCCAGAGATGCTCGAAATATTCCACAACTTCATAACCATCGATGTATCTGGCGTTGGATAAATTGCTCAGATAATAATTAAAGATGGAGGGCGCTGCCGACCCCGGATAGGTATAACTGCCATTCCATCGCACACCCACAAGGTCTCCCAGAAGGGTCGGGAAGCTCGCATTAACATCAGCAACCCACAGAATACCTCCTTCTTTTTCTGCAAATTCCCGCAGAGCCTCAACCTCCTCTGGACTGAAGCCATTACTGCGGTTGAAAATTAACACCGCATCTAGATCTGGTGTCAGGAACTGGTAAGTTATGGGATCAAAATAAATGTGTATGTCCTTCCCGTTTAGATAAAACGATCCCGTACTGAGTTCCGGATATTTTCGGTGAAATGCAACATATCTATCGATTTTGAGAAAATCTAGGTTTATTGTTCGTGATCCTGTCTCGACCTTTCTTAAGAACTTGTAGTAATGCCCTCCGTATTCGAATTGCATTTGAGGATAAATCATGAGGTCCGGCCGATTGGGATCACACAGACCACTCTCATTGAGAAGCGCAATGACACTTTCATTAACGAAGTATGCGGTATTCCCGTCAAGATCGAACTCTATGCACTTTCCAGTAATCGCGGTGCAGTTGGTTGTATTCGAGCATGGCACTTGGTTAATGGTGTTCAAACTCACGCTGAATTTTCCCTCTGGTGGCAAAAGGAATCCCACATAAAGGTATTTGCGGGGTATTCCATTAAGATAAAATTTTATTTTGGACTCTCTCCCGCTTAGAATTCTGAGCAGTCTGCCTGATGCGTCCTCGTCCAGGCTGTATAGTGTATTTTGAGCGTCTGACATTGTTGTGGCCATGAGTAATGTTGAGTATGTCATGTAATTCCTGGCTTCTGTACCCTTGATTTTAAGTGGAGCAGCGGAGAAGTAATTCATGTACATCAGCAACATTAAACCCGCTATTACTGCCTCGAGTGTTTTCAAAAACCCCTTCCGTTTTTGATTCCCGAAGATCCGCTTTTTAATCGTGGTTCGGTAATTCCTGACATTTAATCCATGCATATAAAGTCCACCCTGACTATTTGCCCGTTATATGTCGCGAAAAAGCGGTAAGTTATCGCACTAACACGTCCCTCTTCTGTGGGTGATGGGGGTAAAGCACCGCACTGTTTGATAGGATCTTTTTTTCGAAGAAGGATGTACCCTCCTTTGTCCTCATCCGGCACATTTTTTTTCTCAATATATTCATCCTCCACAACATATTTACCGCCAAATATGTCAATTACGTCTCCTTTTTTTATCCAATTCCCAACACCGGAGATGTTGGCATAAACAACCCCGTTTTCTTCCCACATTACAACCGGATAAGTGGTGCCGTTGAAAGATATAGTGCCCTCTTTTATTTTATCGTTTCCTGGTTGTGGCGAGAGGTAAGAACTCACAATGAACAGATCCATACGAAGGTATGCCGTAATATTTTCCCCGTGTATGGATTTGAGGAAGTCCTCGTATTTATTCCAGTCCACGGTGTTGGGTGGAGGGGATAGAGGGCAATCTTTCACGAATGCGTTGTAGTAATTGGTGTTGATGCTCATATCTGGGTTTATGAGCTTTCCCATAAGAATTGCTGCAGCCCCTCCGCACTGCGTTTCCCTTTTAAGTTCTCTCAGTGCAACATTACTTCCTATGATTTTTCCGGCAGCGGTGTAGAAATAGAACGATAATGCCACTATAAAAATGGTAATACTTATCGCGAAATCCACGTTGGTCTGAGCTCTCTTCATGTCTCTCAACCTCCCAGGAAGAGTGGGAGTGCCACGAGCGATATACTGAGCATTATGGCTATGTGTTTAAATCCCGCTTTTGCGTTGTTCTCCACCATGATACCTATAAGTACTCCCTGACACACGCTCTGGATTATGGCCATAATCAAAAACATGCTCTTGAAATAAAGGTCTGTACCGCTAAATCCGAACATTTTACCGAATACGCATATCGGAAGAGCGATATGATAATTGCAGTAATCTTCCATTCTGATGGATAAGCCTCCGATTCCACCCACCTCGGTTGTCGCTGTTGATGCGCTCTGGAATGTTGTCATGAACCTCTGCAGTAGGTACTTATCCATTCCTATGAGAAGCCCGAGGAAAATGAAAAACACGAGATATATGACGATTATCTGCTGGCTTAATGCGGCTCTCCTTTCCATTTCCATTTCACGCAGAGTGGTCATGCTGTCAGCAAGGGAATCCATCGTGGTTGCGACGTCTCCCCCCGAGTTGAATGTCTCGATGATTATCGCTATGCACTGCCTCAGAATTCTGCTACCCCTTATTCTCTGTCCCATCTTGTAAAGCACCTTTACGAACGGCACTCCCCACGAAAGCTGGGCCGCAGCTCTCCTTATTTCTGCCGAAAGCGCCCCGTAATCTACCTTGGCCGTCATTCTCAGCGCCGCGGGAAATGTCATCCCACTTCTTATGGCTTCCGCAAAGTCTCTTAGAAAGAAGGGAAAATAATCCTCCATTTTTTTGTATTTGGCAAACTCCATGTACTCAACAACAAAGTATGGCAAGATACAAGTGAACATACCGAGCATTACGAAGAGTGGCATTAGCTTGTAGTTTATCTGGCTGAACACAACACCCAGCAATATGATGATGAAAAAACCCAAGATGAAAAGATAACGGTATTCGTAAAGTGTTTTCTTCTCCTCCAGTTTGGACTTCTTCCTGTCACCCGCCCTTTGAAAAATTCCAGGACTCATATCTTTTCCCCTCAATCACGCGGAAGCCGGCTGTATTCCCCTTATTAACAGCACCGTTGCCACCGTCGCCACGGGCAGCAATACAAATATGAGAGCGTAATGGATAAAGATGATTGTGCTCGCTCCAACACCCAGGATACCTATCACGCTTGTGAGGATCACAAAAAATACCACACCGATTATTACAGCATTTATGTAGATCTCGAGAAACATCATGAGCTGGTTTGTGTAGGAAGCGAGCCTCCTTCTGTATTCCTGCACGAATCCGCGGGCTTTTTCGTAAAGGTATGCCCTCAGATCACCCCCGATGGTTATCGTGCTCTTTATCCCCCACAGGAGTTCGCGGAATGCCTCGGAGGGTGTCCTCTCAGCAACATCCTCCAGCACCCGGGTTATGGGCGCCCCTGTTATCTCCACAGCATCCACAATTCTTTTGGCCTCTCTCGCAACCTCCCCGTACTCCTTAAACCGGGAAAGCATTTTGAATACGCTTACAAGCGGTGCTCCGGTTCCTACCATGGTGGCCATGTAAAGAGTCGCGAAGGGGAGCGTGTCATCAATGTTTTTTTTCCTTTCTCCAACGATTATTGTGGGGTACATGTAAAGAATAATAAATGTAAGGATGGAAAACACAACTCCTCCAAGCACCCCTCCAAACACACCAAAAAGCACACTTTTAAAAAGCAAGGTGAACAGGATGCTGAGAAACAGAGTTTGAAAAAAGAACATGAAGGTTGCGGCTCCCACAGCCAGCGAGAGATACTCGGTAAGCGTGAGGGGTATCATTGCTTTTCTAAGATCAACCTGTAAATCCCGAAAGAAATCCACAAAATATCTGTTAACTAGATCTCCGAACAACCTGTAGGCTATCCCCGCAAAATATACCATGGTGGAATGTTTGTCCTCCTCTTGATGTGCTTGGCTTGTGCGCGAATCCTTGTTAAAAATCGGCATTATTATTCACCGATCATTTCCATGACACGGACAGGGTCCGAATAGTACTGCGCAAAGAGTCTTCCGAGATCCCGGTAATTCTTTATGCCCTTTTCTTTGGCCCACTGAAGCAGCTTTTCTCTGTTACTCAGCTCGATTGCGAGCTCCTTCTCGTTCATTCCCGCTATTTCCCTCATCTTTTCAAGAAGGTAAGATTTGCTCGCAACCTCTATCTCATCATTACGGGGGTTCCATGTAAACACCTCAACGCATCTTAGTTTTTTATTAACAGCATCGTATCCCTTGACCTCGTAAATATTGGTCACCCTTCTCACAAACTCTCCCTTGTACTTGAACCTCTTGACAAGAATGATAACGTCCAAAATTTCAAGCAGGGAAGGAGGTAAGTTGATCGGAGGAGTTGTAAGTCTGTCTATGAGCTTTTCCAAGGAGTCGGCATGAATCGTAGCCAGGCCGGCATGACCGGTTGCCATTCCCTGAAACAGCACATAAGCTTCCTCACCCCTTACTTCTCCGACTATGATGTAATCTGGCCTCTGCCTCAGCGCTGCCCTCACAAGATCAAACATGGTGACCTCCCCCATCTTGCCTCCTGATACGCTCGTCCTTGCAACCTCGGGTACCCAGTGTTCGTGAGGCAGTCTTAGTTCGGGCGTGTCTTCTATACTGACTATCTTCGCCTCCGGCTTTATGAATAGGGAGATGGAATTGAGAATCGTTGTTTTACCGGATGCTGTCGGACCGGAAACGAGCATCGAACCGTTGTGCTCGACCACATACCAAAGATAAGCAAGAGCTTTTGCGTTGATTGTACCGTATTCCATGAGGTGCACAGGGGTCAGAGGTTCCTTGCTGAACTTACGGATCGTGAAGTTTGATCCGCGCCTCGCGATATCAGTGCTGAGCACCGCCTGAACTCTCGAGCCATCCGGAAGGCTACCGTCAAGCAAAGGTTCAGCAACGGAGATGCTTCTCCCACACCACTGAGCGAGTTTAATCACGAACTCGTCAAGCTCTTCGTTGTTTTCAAAAACGATATTGGTGCGGAGCGAGCCAATTCGTGGATTCCTGTGATAGACGAAAACCGGAATACCTACACCATCGCAGCTTATATCTTCGATGTTCGGGTCATTCATTAAGGGCTGGATCTTACCGAGCCCTATGAAATCCCGCAGGATGTAGTACTCAAAGATATCCCTCTGTCTGGGGGTGAGGTTGAATCCGTAGGCAGTCACGACCTTATTCAGCATCCTCTTAAGGTAGTTGATGGCAGCTCCCTTCCCTATGAGATCGAGAGAGATGTCAATTTTGTCCTCCATGATCCTCTTTATCTCCTCGAGTTTCTGCCTCTCGGCAGGGGTTATTTCGGGTTCGTGTACTTCATAGATCAGACCCCTCAGTTTTGTGTCCCAATGGATGTGAGCCCATGCATAAACCGGTTCGTTGGGCTTCGGATTGGGAGGAACGAGGGGATATTTGAGGTTTATTTCCTTTTTCGATTCCTCACTCGCTTCCTTTGTCAGATAGAACATTTCCTTCATGAAGCCGAGCGTCTCTTCCGAGACCTCGGTCAGAGATTCAAATGCAGGAGCGCCTTCCACTTCAACCAACCCACCACCTACTCCTCCGGTATTATTGGTACTGACCTGTTGAGGTGAAGCAATGCCGGAAGCCGGAGGTGCGGCTGAAGCTGAAGGCATCCCGCCCTCAACATGAGCGGCGAAAATAGGTAGTATGTCGCTTTTTCTTTTCTTTTCCTCCTGTATTCTCTCATATTCTTTTAGCTTTTTTGCCATTCTGGAAAGTAAACCGCTGAATTTTAAAGTACGAGCATAGCTATCACCACCACGCGAATTTCGTGAAGCGATAGAACCTGTTGATTCTCCTCTTTTTTCGGAAGAAATAATTCCCGTGTTTGTTTTGTTCGTTTTCAACTTGTTTGATGCTGCAGATCCCATCCTCTTCTGCATTTCTCCCATTTTTCGGAGCGCTGTTCTGAGATCCATTACCCCGGCACCTCCCTTCATCTCAACATGTTGATAACCACAAGTGCTGTTATAAATTTTGGGAAAGGTAATATATTAATGTTTATTAGTGTCAACGTTGTCTTCCGTTCCTCTCTGAGCGCCATCTCTGGGGAAAATGGTCGTTATCTGGTTTTAAACACTCATGGTCAACCACACGACGGTGAGGGCAAAGATGAAAAACGGCAGGGAATATTTATGAAATCTCAGATACTTTCTCCGTTCGGTGGAAAGGCGAACCGATATTATATTCGCAACGGACGCGATAACGAGGCCAAGGGCACCCACGGTTGCTCCCATCGCTATGGCCACATACTGGCTGGAATAGTGTTCAAGAAGAATTGCGGTTGCGACATCCGACAGGAACTGCGTTAGCAGAACCGACACCAGAAATGCTCCTTTTTCGGAAGATAGAACTTTTTCAGAGAAAAACTTTGAAATATCGAAATATCTGGACAAAATCCCGAAATCCATAAACAATAAGAGTATCAGGGCAACAAACGCCCAGTCCATCCGCCTGAATACTCCAGGATGTCTCCAGATGAAATAGCAAACCGCCAGAAAGACGCCGATCCACCACAGTCCCAAGAAAAGCAGCATCAGATACCCTGAAAAGACCAGCGTGTTTTCATATACCACGTTTCTGTCGAGCACGATAGGACTCCCCTCAACACTGATCGGTACCGGGGGAACAAGCACGGCGGTATAGGAGAACAGCCCCATTATCAGGAGGGCGAACGGTAGCATAAACGGCTTTAAAAAGTGCTGAACATCTGTGCTGGAAGCCTGCCAGAGGAGGATCTTCTGTGGGTTACCAACGGGTGACAGGAAAGCGCCAACGTTTGCGGCGAGGGCAAGAAGTACGAGCATGCGGAACTTCAGGTCTCTTCTAACGGGGGCGGCGATGACGATGGGCACGAATGTGAACAGGGCCAGATCGTTGGTGACAAAAACTGCAAGAAACGCGGTGCCGGCCACCATGGCGAGAGCGAACTGCCTCGCATTGCTGGAACGCTCCGCGATCCTGTTCGCCAGCCACCTGAGGAATCCCGTATCTCTCAGTCCCTGAAGAACGACAAGAAACCCGAAGATTGACAGGCACGCGCGGACATCGAGCACGGAAAAAAGTGTCCTGATGGAAGGGTGATAGAAGATCATAAGCAAAAGAAAGAGCAGGGCGTAAAGCGACAACAACCACTCTCTCACGAAAAACTTGCAAAACCGAACAAAGTTCATGAGTGGATGTGGGACTACAAAATTTATAACAATTTGTAATCCGGCTTCTATGAGCGTGTACCTGCCGGAATGCCAAGCGGTGCTTCCTCCGGAGAAACATCCTTACTTGAGTTCGGGATCCTGTGGTGCGCCGGCCGGGAATCGAACCCGGGTCAGCGGCTTGGGGGGCCGCTATCATACCACTAGACCACCGGCGCTCAGCACCACGGACATCATTATCGTCATGTGTAAGCGCTTCTACTGTTCTCTGGAGCGGTTAGAATTTAAAAAGTTTCCCAGCCGCGTAATCCATTATGGACGTTTTGATACGCGGGCCGGAAATGGAAGATGCCGAAGCGCTCCTTTCTTACTTTAACGAGCTCGTGGAAGAGAGGACGTACATAATCTGTAACAGAAAGATCACGTTAGAGAAGGAGAAAAGGTAGCTCAAGGAGCAGCTCGAAAAGATGGGAGAAAACAGGCTTGTTTTTGTTGTTGCGGAGGCCGACGGAAAGATTGTCGGCACGGCCAGGCTTGAGAGAAATGAGGGAAGGGAGAATCATCTTGCGGAGTTCGGCATAGCTGTGAGCAAAGACTACAGAGGCAAAGGTATCGGCAAGTTGCTGTTCCACGAGTGTTACGCACGTGCGAAAGAGTTTGGAAGAATGAGGTAAAATACATCATTCTATCGGTTTTCGAGAACAATCACATCGCAAGGAGGTTCTATGAAACGCTTGGCTTTAAGGAGGTTGCACGCGTTCCGAATGCCATTCGGTGGAACGATGGCACGCTGATAGCTCAGGTAATTATGATGAGGGAGTTTTGATGTTTCCACCTTTGCCAGCCTGATCGAAACAACACTGTAAAATTGCTAATCTCTCGATACATCAACATAAGCTAACGGTTTTAAACTTTCGTTCAGCTTCCTATCACCATGAAAAGCGACTCTTCCAAAAACGGCTTTGAGGCTGCGAAGGAATTCTACGACTCCAGGCGTGACCTTTACGGACTGCCGCCCTTTGAAGAGATCGCGGTTCTCTTCGATGTCTCAAACCTGAGCAGACCCGCGAAGTTCATCTTCTATGAGATAGCACAGTGCATGGCCCAAACCGTCAACACCATGCTTGCACTGCTCGAAAGCCTCATCTCAGGCATGAGGCTCGGATCGAGCTACGAGTACAAGATGCTCACCGTGGATGAGAGAGAGGCTCTCAAAAGAATGTGGTTCAAGCTGCAGAGCAAGATGTGGATGCTTCATCGCATCTCAACAACGCTTGACGAGGAGGAGCTTTGCAGGGGAATAAGGGAGATATACGAGTTCTGGGTCAACGAGTTCATACCGTTCAGAAATGTTGTTTTTAAGAAGCTGGAGGAGAGGTGGGACGGTCAGAAAATAAAAAAAAGCGGACAGGAAAGCCTCGAGATTTACGAATAGCCAGACTTTTTCTACGCAAGCCTGATAGCAACGAGAACCAGCAGAAGATACGTTATCAGCAGGATGATGAAGAGTGTTAATGCTTGCATGTACCGTTTCGTTTTAGCATTGTGGTAGAGGGCAAAGAAATTGAGCATTACCACGAACCTCAGGGCTTTGAGACAGAAAGCGAGAATGTCCTTCCTACTCATTTTCTCGCAGGCTTTATCGAAGCTGTACTTTATCTCGAGAGCTTTATCAACGAAGTCCAGATCTATTAGCTTCCTGTAACTGAAGGTGAAAACAACGTCCAGCTCCGCGGAATTAAGGAACTTTGCTTTCATCTCAACTTTTCTGTTCATCAGCCTTTCCAGCGCTTTCTTGTTCCTTTCCACCCCAACCCTTACGGGCCTGTCCATGAAGAGCAGAGCAGATTCAATGGAATAAAGAACGGCTTTGGACGAAAGCTTGAGGCAGAGCTTCGGGAAGAAAGGAGCGCCAATCGAGCTTAGGAGGGTCATGTAAAACGGAACCATTATCGCCTTGAATTTCTCCCACAAGGTGGGTTTGACCCTTATAACCTTTCTTATATCCCTCCCGTAGAGAATCTTTCCCTCCCTCTTCATTTTCAAGAAGAGCATGGATTGTGATGCCACCAGCTTGGCTCCCAGCTTGAGGTCGTTCCTTTTTATCTCACCTCTCTCCCAGTCCATATCCTCAGGAGCAAAGACCTCGAACGGTACGTAAAGCCTGGCTTTCCGCAGAGCTCTGTCCAGCTTGCTTTTTCCTGCCGTAGAGCAGACTTTATGGAAAAGAGTACCGTGCTTCTCGTCAAGCTCCCAGAAGAGTTTTTCAGCATAGCTTCTCACGGGCTCAACATACTTCCTGCTCTTAACTCCGATGATGAGATCGATATCACTCGCGCCGCGCTTCCACTCCCCTCTTGCAGCGCTACCAAATAGAAGTATGAAATCTATCGCTTCGCCATGCTTTTTCACGAGTTCATCCACGAAATCCGAAAGAAAACGCTCTACAAGTTTCTGATCCTTCCCAACTTCCATGAAGATGTTAAACCGCCACCCTTATTTATTAATTTTTCCCGCTATTGAATGGGGGGGTCAACGCTTGAGAACCGGACTCCAAACGGAAAGTTTATTAAATATGTGGTGTGTGTAAATTAAAGCATGTCCAGCAGGCTGTCAATAAAGAGGGTTATGTTCGGCATACCGAAACTTGACAGGGCCATTAATGGAGGCATACCCAAAGGGAGTGCTGTTGTTGTGTGCGGTCCCCCCGGATCGGGAAAGACCATACTGTCCCTTCAGTTCCTGATCAACGGTGCTACTATGTTCAACGAGCCCGGCGTGTATGTGGCGCTGGAAGAGGTCAGAAAAGACATAATAGAGCAGGCCGCCGTTTTCGGATGGGATATCGAAAAGCTGGAAGAAGAAAACAAGTTGAAGGTGGTGGAACTTAAGAGGGATGAGATCCCTCTGTTTGATGACAAGTTAAACGAACTTAAGAAAGATCTCAAACCCCAGAGGTTTGTTCTCGACTCCATAACATTTTACTATACTTACGCGCTTCTCCACACTTACACGAAGGAGTACGCAAGAGCCCAACAGGAGCTGTTGATTCAGGACGGCGCGGAAATAACCCATCCCCTCGTGGCGAGAACCACCATCACGGAGCTAATAAGGAAGCTTAAGTCCCTCGGTTTTACATCGCTCCTCACCTCCGAGATCTCCGGCTCTCAGCCGTATTACACAAGGGATCAGCTCTCCGAGTTCATAGCCGACGGCGTTGTGTTGATGGACTATCTTGAGTTCGGGGAGGATGAATTTCGCAGCATAAAAATAGTTAAGATGAGGAAAACAGGGCATGAGGTGAAGCACATACCTTTTGAGATAACTTCGAAAGGCATAGAAATACGGGAGCTGTGAGGCGCAAGTAAAATTTTTAAAAAGTGTTCAAAAACCATTCCCCTGAGCTGGTCGGAGTTATTTAGCATGTCTCTGTGGGCCGGTGGTCTAGCCTGGAAGGACGTCGCCTTGGCACCGCGCAGCCATGAGCTGGTGGCGCGCCAGAGTGGCGGAGGCCCCGGGTTCAAATCCCGGCCGGTCCACCAAATATAAATTTTTTTCTTTCCATTCAACACAGCAATGACAACGAAACTTCCCCAGTTCTACGAAATAACCGAGATAAGGGACGAAACGCCAGCCATAAAGACCTTCGTGTTTCTCGCTCCCGACATAGCACGAAAGGCCCGGGCAGGACAGTTTCTCATGGTTCTCCTCCTAGGGGTGGATGAGATTCCGATAAGCATCGCCCATGCTGATCCATCAAGAGGTGTCATCGAGCTTGCCATAGCGAGGGTGGGGGATTGCACATCAAAGATTCATGAACTGAAGGCGGGGGATAAGCTGGGGTTGCGCGGCCCCTACGGTAATGGCTTCGATACGTCTTACGAGCTTGAGTCAGCATGGCTCGTGGCTGGAGGATGCGGAGCGGCTCCGCTCCGTTTCCTTGCGGAGAAGCTGAAGGAAAAGGGCGTGCATGTCACGAGCTTTCTGGGAGCGAGAGGCAGGGAACATTTGCTCTATGCTGAACACTTAAGGAAAGCGGGTGATGTAAAGGTAGCGACAGACGATGGGAGCGCCGGGTTCAGGGGTTTCGTTACGGATTTGTTGAAGGAGGAGTTGCGAAAAGAAAAGCCCGATATGATATTCACATGCGGTCCGGAGATAATGATGCGTAAGGTGTGCGAGATCGCAGCAGCTCGAAACATTCCGGTGCAGGCATCCATAGAAAGGATAGTTAAATGTGCGAGGGGTGCCTGCGGTGCTTGCGACATCTTCGGTTTCAGGGTGTGTAAGGATGGTCCTGTGTTTGATGGGAAATTCCTGCTAAATACGGAATTCGGAAGGTGGAAGCGCGACAAAAGCGGGAAAAGGATTGCGATAGCTGGCAACGATATTTCCTCTCCACCGATCCCTCCATTGAAAGTTGAGATGAACCCAAGGCTGAGCATGGAGCTATTTGGCATAAAGTTTGGCAATCCCTTCATGAACGCCGCAGGTTTTGGCGTTTCGGGCATGCTCCTCTATCGCTACGCCAGAAACGGAGCTGGGGCCGTGGTCACAAAGTCGGTGGGAAAAGAGGAAAGAACGGGATTTCCCAACCCGACTTTTGCTGAGGTGGATGAGGGAACATATGTCAATGCCATGGGTCTGCCCAACCCCGGCATAGATAATTACAGGCTCGACATAACGGATGCAAAGAAGGCTAACGTTCCCCTAATTGTTAGTATCTTCGGCCAGAACGAGGAGGAATGCGTTTATGTTGCATCCAAAGCTATAGAATACGGCGCGGACATGATAGAGATAAACGTTTCATGTCCCCACACCGAGATATCCAGCGTGGAGAACGACCCTGAGCTGGTCAGAAGCATAACAAAAGCTGTGGTGGGGGTTGGAAAGAAGAACAGCGTGCCCGTAAGTGTTAAGATCTCGCCGAATTGCGATTACGTCGCTGTTGCCAAAGCCGCCGAGGAAGGCGGAGCAAGCGCAATAACCGCCATAAACACAAAACGCGCTAAACCCACAATAAGAATGGACGGGAAGGAGATCAAGCTGCTCGGCAATCCCACGGGTTACGGAGGAATGTCCGGAAGAAAGCACAAGGAAGTCGGTAAGAAAGTTGTCTATGAACTCTACGAAGAGCTGAACATCCCCATCATCGGAGTTGGGGGAATATTTGATGGGGGAGACGCTTTTGAATATGCTGCCTGCGGTGCTTCTCTCTTCCAGATAGGCAGTGCCATAGTTCACAGAGGAATAAGCGTTTTTGCCGCAATTCAGAAAGAGCTTGAGGAGGAGCTTGAAAAAAGAGGGTTTGAGAGGCTTGAGGAAGCTGTGGGAGCTTATCATAAAAGGTAATGGTTATGCGGGATATCGTTGTTGAGGGTAGGTTCGTAACGTTGGACGGTATTAAGGAAGGGTACATAGGAATTGATAATGACAAAATTGCTGAAGTCTCCCTAAGCTGCATCAAAGGAAGGGAGAAGATAAAAGCTGAGCACAGCTGCCTTATCTTCCCGGGCTTCATGGATATTCATGTGCATCTGAGAGAGGACGAAAGCGGGAAATGGACGCACAAAGAGAATTTCAGAACGGGAAGCATGGCAGCTCTGAACGGAGGCGTGACCAGAGTGGTTGATATGCCCAACACACCGGCGACAGGGACAACGAAAGAAAGAATAGAGAACAAAGTAAGATTGGCAAAGAAGGCAAAGATTCCCGTGCAGTTTTACGGGGGCGTGGCCACCGACAACATAACCGAGCTGAGCGGGATGAAGGATCTGATCGTGGGTTACAAAGCGTTTCTGTGCCAGAGCACGGGAAACATGACCGTAAATTATGAGGTTCTGGAAGGCGCTCTGCAGGAGATAAGGAAGGCGTGTCTGCCCATAACGCTGCATTGCGAGGAGCAGAGCATGGTTGATGTGCTACAGGAAAAATTCAAAAACTCGAAGTTAGGTATAGCTGCATATCCGGAAATAAGAGCTCCAGAAACAGAATACGTCTGCGTTGAGAAAACACTAAAGATTGCTGAGCGCTTTCCCGAAGTTCACTTCAACATAGCTCACGTTTCAACACCCGAAGCCATGGAAATGATACTCAAAGCCAAGGAACGCGGGATGAAGGTGAGCTGTGAGGTTACACCTCACCATTTGTTTTTCAACAAGAACGCCATGAAGAAGAAGGGAGCATATCTCAAAATGAACCCTCCCCTAAGGGACGAGGAGAGACGCGCGAAGCTGATCGAAATGGTCAGAAGCGGTGCTGCGGATTTTCTTGCAAGCGATCACGCTCCCCACACCACGGAAGAAAAGGAAAGCGAAAACCCTCCCAGCGGGGTGCCTCAGCTCGATACCTACGGCTTGTTTTTGACGTGGCTCCTGGAGAAGGAAAAGTTTGATCCGGTCCTCATACTTCGAATGTGCTCTTACAACCCGGCAAGATTTGTGGGTCTGGAGAACGAGGGAAGGATAGAGGAGGGGTGTGCGGCAAATCTAACGATTCTTGATCTTAAACATGAGACAAAAGTTAACAATGACATGATACGTTCCAAGTGCGGATGGACACCTTACGAAGGCATAACATTTCCGGGTTGCGTTAAGCATGTGATGCTCAGCGGTGAGATCATCGCCAGTTATCATGAGCTTTTTCTGTGAACGGCTTTTGTCGATTCTCTTGGAAAAAACAGCATAAGGAGCGGAAAACCTTTATATAGTTGCGAGCACCTAAATAATCACAACAAGCGAAAGAGGTGGCATGAATGGCCGGAAAGAAGAGGTACTTTGTTCTGCTGGATGAAAACGGGAATGAAATAGGGGTCTTTACCGGAAGACAGCCGAGACAGGCAGCTTTGAAGGCAGCAACAAGAGGTTACACAACCATAAGGCTCAGGGAGAGGGGAACCAACAAGATCCACATCTACGAGGGAAGCAGGAAGAAGGTACCTGCCCCGCCAAATGCGCCTTCCTGGATGGGAAGCGAGGTGTGGAAGCCCGTCGTAAGGAAGATCGGGATCGAAAGGATAGAGAAGAAGGGCGCAAAGAAAAAGAAAAAATAAAAAAGTTTTGATGTTCTTTGCGTCCTTCTTTTCCTTTTATTTTTTATTTCTCCACATAAGGATTGATGTCTGTTTTTCCGTTACCTTTTTCAGGAGAGTGCTGACAGCTCTGAGAGATACATTTGCCTTCATCTGACTCTCAACAAATCCAACCGCGTTTTCCAAACTGCTGAAAATAACTGGAGGTCTTCTCATCGCTTCTCTCACAGTCTCCCTGACGAGCCACACACCCAACGGGGCCCAGTAGTTCGGGAGTATCTCCCTCACAACAAGCGCTGCTGCCTGCATCTCAAGCTTCTTGAGATGCTCGAGCACACCGAGCCTGGAAGCGTAATAACCGCCGGCAGTCTCCTCTACATAACTCCTACGGGATGTGAAGTCCTCGTAATCCTTTGTGATATAATACCTCCTGCCGAATCTTTTCCATTCAGCGATAGGATGGGCAATCTCCACCAGCTCGAATTTCCAGGTTGAGGGAAGCAGCAGAACCCAGAAGCGATTGCCGTTGTACTCCGCATAATGAATCCTGATCGAATCGACGGGTTTGTGGTATCTTATCTCTTCAATCATATATTTACCGAGCATGTCGTCAACAGCAGTTATGCTCCACCTTGTCGGCACGAGTTTCCTCTGAGATTCCCTTCCGAGCATGCCCGCGGACAGAACTCTGGATATGGCGTTCTCATTCACTCCTCTCCGATAAAGCTCGGTAACGGCCTCTGAAGCTTTTAAATCGGTGTCGTAGTAAGCTTTCTCTATTCTCCTATCAACTCGTGGATTTTCTTCCAGTGCGAGCTTCTTAACCAGACCTCTCATACCCACGGGAGAAAAGACATGGGAGAATTCGATTTTTATCCTGGGTCTCTTTTTGAACTCCACCTCAAGCAGCGTGCTTTTCTTCGCCATGGCTATTTCCCGCACGGTTTCGAGAACCCCATCATTCATCTTAACGTGAGATTTGAAAGCCGGATTCACCATGCTCAGCCTTTTTGAGAGAACATTCGCAACACTTAACCTTTCTTTAAACCAGAGCTTGGGGTCATCGTAATAATGCGGAAAGCTGAAATCCTTAACGCAGAGCGCCCCCACACTTACATGCGGGTAGCCGAACCTTCCGATGAACACCGAAGGAGGGGAGCAGAATTCGTCCCGCTCTCTTATCTTTAGGGATTTTTTGCCGAGTTTCAGAATTTCCACGAAGTAGCATGGCTTTCCACACAGATTCTTACCCTTGCATTTCACACACAATGCAGGGTCTATGATCTTGCCCATAGGACTTTTGCTGTGCGCGTAACTTTTAATTTAATCACAACAAAACATAA
Source organism: Nanobdellati archaeon (assembly GCA_027038505.1). GTDB lineage: Archaea > EX4484-52 > EX4484-52 > EX4484-52 > WAPT01 > WAPT01. The sequence continues at coordinate 88,234 of JALVWC010000013.1, read as the reverse complement.
ATAATAAAAAAGACATACTCTCACAACCATCACAGCACTTTCCACTTACTTTTTACCTTCCTTCCAGTGGAAGCTGCAGAGCGCATTCAATCCAAAACTATTTAAAATACCACTATTCTATTCTTACTTGCGGCAGGGCTAGGCCGGGGAGCTAGCCCCTCCCTGTAACCGCAAACGGGCTCATGGCGGGGCCGAAAACCGGGGGGCGGGCGAGTTGCGCTCCTCCGGCAGCTTGCTGCTGAACAATGACCTTCTGCCCTCCGAGGCGGCTGCAGGGGTGAACCGGGTCAGGCCCGGAAGGGAGCAGCCCTAAGCCTCTGCATCCGTGCTCGGAGATCAGCGGAGGGGAGGTAGGCAGCATTCCTGTCGGAGGAGAAGGCATCGCTCCACCCCCGGGAAGCCCTGCCGCGTAATTATGGATGTTTTGTTTTTCGGAGGAAGATCGGGATGTCGAAAAGAAGGGGTAAAAAAGGGAGAAAATTGGTAACTTCGCCATGTGGGTCTGGCGGATTAGTGTTGCTTCTCATTCTGCTTTCCTTTTTGATCGGAGTCTTCGCTGGTGTGGAAAGCCATCTTGCAAAGTTCATCCTTAGCCCAAAAATTCATCAAACAGGAACATCTCAAGGTGGTGCTGTTCCATGGTCCTCGTTTGAGGGAAAAAAGGAGCTTGTCAACAACGGCACTGCATCCATAATCATTCCCGCGGTGATGGCGAACGACACCGGTGTATATGCGGTTGTGCACGTTAGGGCCGTGAAGGGGAAGGGCAGAATTTACATAAGAATCGGTAAAGTGCTGGTCAACGATGACACTCAAGAGTCCATAAGAAAGGCCGCACTTGTGGCGGCAAAGCTTGCGGACATAAACTTAAGCAAAGTGGACCTCTACTACGATATTGAAGCTCCCGCCACGGAGCTCGAGGGGGGAAGCGGTGGCGCTTCCATAGCTGTTGCAACGTATGCGGCGCTCACAGGCAGGAAGCTCAGGGACGATGTCATGATGACGGGGAGCATAAACCATGACGGCACGATCGGGGCAGCGAGCAAGATAGTGGAAAAGGCCAAGGTTGCGGACAGCCTCCACATGAAGTACTTCCTCGTACCCAAAGGCTTGAAACAGCTTTATGATTACAAGGAAAGGGAGTTCTGCTACGAATGGCAAAAGGGCGTCAGGTTCTGCGATGTGGAGTACGTGCCGGTAAAAACCGCGCTGTGGAACCTTAGCGTTAAGGTCGTGGAAGTCGGTACGATTCAGGAAGCGCTAAAATACTTTCTGGAGGACAACGAGAGCGGATCAACGGTGAAGGGATAAAAACCTGATCACAATATCTATGTGAATTCTGCGGGGAAGACAATCGAAAAATTTCTTATTTATCTGTCAATTGATGAAAGGGACAGAATATCCATTAGATCCGTATTGTACTGCCTAGGTTATCAAACTATGAACTGGCGCCGCGGGCCGGATTTTCAGCAGGGTAAGGCTCTCTGCATTTGAACCGGCGCGCCCTTGCGGGCAGTGGCTCTCGAGGCCACCGCACTACCTGGCTATGCGACCGCGGCGCTTCAAAACTGAGCAGTTGCAGGCAACATCGGGATATCGGAATAACTTCTCCGAACCTCCCCCATACCGCCCGCTTCCAAGAAGTACCTATGTGGATTGTATTTTAAAATTTTTTAGTTTCAAAATCTGCCCTTACTCCTTAATTTTCTTCTGGAACTCGAGGATCTGGCGCTTGAGCTTTATCAGTATATCCGTGGTTCTCGTGAACGACTCCTTGAGCTTTTCCTTCTCCTTTTCTCATAAGCCACCCTCTCTATAATAAACACTGATAACTCGTGTGCATATATAAATGTTAATGAGGCTGTACAATCCCGCTAAATCTCACAATTTCATCGATCGCATTTATTATCCGTATGAAACTCGGACGGGGTGTTGATATTCCTGCTGAACAATCTTCCACACCCCATTATAACATCCTTATCCTCGAAAAATTCGACACCGGCCCGCGATCGATACCGATTTAAATAACCATTCCGGTAAAATACCGTTACAGGCTTTCTATCTTTGCGTCTTAGTGGGAGGTATGTTGTGTTGAATCTCCACAGGAAGGCGTCTCACCCGAACTTGCATTCTCGTGGTGTTTTCTTTCCTTGTTTGAATGGCTCCCGTATAGAAAACGAAAAAAATATATAGTATTGCCATAGTAATGAAAATAGTGTACTGGAAAATAATGGATTGAACCTGAAGCAAACTCTCTTTCAAACGGTCGATAAGCCAAATTAAAAATCTCTGATAACAATTTTGTGGGGTGATCTAAATGAAGATGATATATCGTGTTTTGATTGGGATGTGTGCTGGTATAGACAATACCTTTCCGAGCGGTGCGCAGGATATAGTTAACATTATCGGGGCCAGCATCGGTACAGAGATTGCCAAAGAGCTGAAGGCACGGGGCATAAACGAGAACAGCACAACTCAAGAAATATTTGACAAGCTGGGGGAGGAATTTAAAATTGCAGACGACATAAGGATAGTTGAAACCGATGATGGTGTGGAAGTTGAGATAAAGGGCTGCAATGTGTGCCCAAAGAAGGTGGGTGGATATCCCATTCGAAAAACAGCTTGTCCGGTGGGGGGAATAGTGGCGGGTATGCTGCGAGAAATAAGAGGCGCCCTGCTCTCGATAACTCCGGATCTCATCCCTGGAGAAAAGTGCAAAATCACCATAAAGAAAGAATAAATATGAAGTAAACAACGAGGTGACCGCTTTGGTAGATGTGTGTTATTTATATGCGGCACGTGAGATAGTGTACGGTATGCGAAAAATTATGGGTAAAGCCGCTGTTACTTTGGCCAAGGAGGTTGATGGTATAGAGATAGACAATGAGGGAAATGTGTTGAGCGTTTCAGATGAGAGGATCATAGAAAAATTGATGAAAAAATACAGAACCATAAATGTGCTTGCACCAATGCTAATGGCACGGTGTCTCGAGAGACTGCTGGAGAAGGGACTTGAGCTCCCTCCAAATATTCCCGAGGAAATAAAGAAATGGATGAGAGTGGACCAAAAATAAAAAATAAATCGAGATTGAACATAAGGGCGTTTCAACAAGCTGTTCAATAATGTTTTGGGCGGCTATGCATTTTTTGTTATCATCTGTTCCACAAAAGGGATAGCATATCTCATATCCTGTCTCTCACATCATCAGATTTTCCAAACAACCCAACCATAAAGTTTATAAATTTGAGGTATGATATGATGAGGGTGTAAGGTTCTTGGTCATGCACAAAGTATTAAAAATCTAACCCACATATCATGTTCACCATCAAATAAACAATATCACTTGCCGCTTATCCGGTGGGCCCGTAGCTCAGTCTGGTAGAGCGCCGGGCTCTTAACGAGGAGGGCGAAGCTTTTAACCAGACTGCCCTCCCTGCCGTATGGCAGGAGCGGAAGACACCCGGGAGTCGCGGGTTCAAATCCCGTCGGGCCCACCACTTAACACCCCTATAATAATAAATACTTGCCCTCCCGTCCTGTCCAACCCAGATAACTGCCCAATGGTGGTTGACATTAAGAAGGAGATCATCCTGAATCATGAACTCGTTCCGAAGCATGAGATTCTCAGTGAGGAAGAAGCCCAAGAGCTTTTGGAAAAACCCGGGATAAGCAAAAAACAACTGCCCAGGATTTATGTTTCCGATCCCGTTGCCAAGATTCTTGGGGCAAAGCCGGGTGATGTAATAAAGATAACGAGGAAGAGCCCGACGGCCGGGGAATCAATATATTATAGAGTGGTGGTTAAGGGATGAACTTGGGCAAGAGTTTTTTGGACGAACTCGCAAGGGATGGGGCGCTGGCCAGACACCAGATAGAATCTTATAACGATTTCGTCACCAGAAGGCTGCAAGGAATAATCGACGAGATAGGGAAGATTCCGATAGAGCTCCCAACAGGAGAGGAGCTCTACATCAAACTGGGTAAAGTGATGGTCGGAGAACCGCAAGTCAGAGAACCCGGAGGGAACATCGAGCCCATCCTTCCGCACGAAGCGAGGCTAAGGAACATAACTTATGCTGCTCCAGTTTTTGTCGAGATGACCCATATTTTCGAGGATGTGGAGTACAACACCGAAACTGTGGAAATAGGGGAAATCCCCGTGATGGTCAAGTCCGTTCTTTGCCCGCTTTCAAAGATGAGCAGGGAAGAGCTGATAAGGGTCGGAGAGGATCCCGATGATCCCGGCGGGTATTTCATAATCAACGGTACTGAGAGAGTTGTGGTTATCTCTGAGGAGGTAGCTCCCAACAGGTTGATACTCCAGAAGAAGAAGGGAGAGTATTTTATTAGGATAAACTCAGAAAGGAGGGGGTTTGTCCAAAAACACATATTCGAAAGGCAGAAGGACGGGATAATAACCACAAGGCTTACCGGTGTACAGCAGCCCATCCCGTTGATAGCGGTGATAAAGGCTCTGGGTATGGACAGCGATAAGGATATAATCGAAGCCATAAATGCGGAGGAGGACGAGCTGGAGGATGTGTACCTCAACATTTATGGTGTTGAAGTGTATGGAAAGGATGATGCTGTTGATTATCTTGGCAGAAAGATGAAAATAACTCAAAAAGAGCAGAGACCTGAGAGGGTCTATCACCTCCTTGACAATTATTTCCTACCGCATCTTGGAACAACCCCTGCAAGCAGGCTCATTAAGGCGAGATACCTTGCCATGGTGATGAGGAAACTCATAAAGCTCAGAAGGGGCAAGATAGAGCCTGATGACATAGATCACTATGCAAACAAGCGCCTCAGAATGGTCGGCGAGCTCATGGAGATGCTAGTCAGATCCGTTATTCTTGGAAGATGGGGGTTGATAGCGAGGCTGCAGTACAACTACCAGAAAATGATGAAGCGCGGCAGGAAGCTTCTGAAACTGCAGAGCACGGTGGTTTCTGAAGTTTTCACCAAGCAGATAATGAGAGCTATGGCCACAGGAAACTGGGTTGGTGGAAGAACCGGAGTCTCTCAGAGGCTCGAGAGAAGCAACTTCATAAGAAGCGTTGCCCATCTTAGAAGCGTTGTTTCACCTTTATCCTCCGCACAGGAACATTTTGAAGCGAGAGAGCTCCATCCCACTCAGTGGGGCAGGATATGTGCCATAAGAACGCCTGAAGGCCAGAACATAGGGCTTAGGAAGTTCCTTGCGATAGCCGCCGAGGTAACAACAGAAGCCACGGAGGTGGAAAACACCAAAATAATCTCCACACTGAATGCTCTCGGTGTTAATGAAAAAGACATAGTAGGAACTGAGGTTTACCTTAACGGTAACTTCATTGGATACCACCCGGATGGCAAGAAGCTCGCCGAGATGCTGAGAGAGAAGAGGAGGAAGGGTGTCATAACAAGGAAGATGAATGTCGCATATTATGCTGACAGGAATGAGGTTGTCATAAACACCGATGTCGGCAGGGCGAGGAGACCCCTCATTGTTGTTGAGAAAGGAAAATCCAAACTTACGGATGAGCTGAAAGAGAAACTCCTTAAGGGAGAGATAACATGGAAGGATCTCGTTGAAAAGGGAATAGTTGAGTACCTCGACGCTGAGGAGGAAGAAAACGCTTATGTCGCTCTCCGGGAAGAGGATCTTACGGAGGAACACACACACTTGGAGATTGATCCACTTTTCATACTCGGAGTTGACGCTTCCCTCCTTGTGCTTGCGGAGAAGGACAGGGGTGACAGGCTGAACTACGGTACGAGAATGATAGTGCAGTCCCTCGGGCTTTACATGAAAAACTACCTCATAAGAACAGACACATCAGCATACCTCCTCGCTTACCCGCAGCTTCCGATAATAGCATCCGATGCCTCAAAATTTGCAGGGCTGGAGGAGCATCCAACTGGCCAGAATCTCGTCATTGCCGTAATGCCCTTTGAAGGTTATAATATGGAGGATGCACTAATTGTCAACAAAGCTTCGATAGAAAGAGGAATGGGCAGGTCATACTTCTACAGAACATACATAACGGAGGCAACGAGGTACTGGGGAGGGCAGGAGGATGAGATAAGGATCCCCGACCCGACAGTTAGAGGTTTCAAGGGCGATTTTGCATACAGACATCTCGATGAGGACGGAATCGTGCCTCCCGAGACGGAGGTTAAGGGCAACGATGTGCTTGTGGGTAAGATCTCTCCAATAAGGTTCCTCGGAGTTCTCAAGGAGGTCAGGATGGGAATAAAAGCGGTGAGAGACAACTCCGAGACAGTAAATCCGAGAGAGGACGGCATAGTGGATAAGGTTGTTGTGACTGAGAACGACGAGGGTGATCGGCTTGTAAAGGTAACGGTTAGGGAACCCAAAATGCCCGAAATCGGAGACAAATTCGCAACGAGACACGGGCAGAAGGGAGTTATAGGTCTCATAGTTCCGGAGCAGGACATGCCATTCACCAAGGATGGTATAACCCCAGATATCATAATAAATGCTCATGCCATTCCCTCCAGAATGACCGTTGGCCAGCTCCTTGAGATCATAGGTGGTAAGGCCGCAGCTCTTGCGGGGGAGAGGGTGAACGGTACAGTTTTCAAGTCTAACGAGGATATGATAATAAAGGCTTTAGAAAATGCCGGATTCAGGTATGACGGTAAGGAAGTGCTGTATGATGGTGTCACCGGCAAGAAATACGGGGCACATATTCTCGTAGGGGTGGGTCATTACTTCAGGCTGTACCACATAGCATCACACAAGATACACGCAAGAGCAAGGGGCCCAGTTACCCTACTCACCAAGCAGCCCACGGAAGGAAGAAGCAGGGAGGGCGGTCTGAGGTTTGGAGAGATGGAGAAGGACTGCCTCATAGCGCACGGGGCGGCAATAACACTTAAGGAGAGGTTCAGCTCCGACCGCACCAAGATCTATGTGTGTAAGGACTGCGGAAGCATAGCAATGTTTGATTACATAAAAGGCAGACCGATATGTCAGTTGTGTAAGTCCGAAAACGTGGAGGAGGCCGAGGTAAGCTATGCATTCAAGCTGCTGCTTGATGAGCTGAGAGCGATGCACATAAACCCGAGACTTAAGGTCGGTGAGGAGGAAGAATGAAATATGAAGGAGGGTGTGATGCCACATGAGTAAGGTCATAAAGGCCATAAAGTTCGAGATCATGTCCCCCCAGGACGTAAAGAAACTCGCTGTAATGAAAGTGACCACTTCCGAGGTCTATGACGCTGACGCCTATCCTGTGAAAGATGGTGTGACGGATCCCAGGCTCGGAGTGGTGGACCCCGGCATAAGGTGCAGAACCTGCGGTGGAAGGTTCGGAGAATGTCCGGGACACTTCGGGTATATAGAGCTTGCAAAGCCCGTACTTAATGTTCTTTATCTCAAGCAAATAAAAATACTTCTAAGCCTGACATGCCCGGAGTGCGGAAAGCTACTGGTTGACAAGTCTAAAGTGAAGACAGATGCGGATAGGCTCAAGGCGGAGGTGCCAAAACAGTGTCCGCACTGCGGTACGAAGATAGAGAAGGTGAAATTTGAAAAACCATACCACTTCTACAGGGGAGAAAAACAGCTCAATCCCGAGGAAATAAGAGCGCATTTTGAAAAAATAAGTGATGAGGATGCTCAGGCCCTTGGACTGAAGGGAGGCAGGCCTGAGTGGTTGGTGCTCACGCTGTTGCTTGTGCCTCCGATAACCGCAAGACCTTCCATAACTCTCGAAACCGGCGAGAGAAGCGAGGATGACCTCACACATAAGCTCGTTGATATTGTCAGGATAAACCAGAGGCTTGCCGAAAATCTGGAAATCGGAGCTCCGCAGTTCATAATAGAGGATCTCTGGGAACTTCTCCAGTACCATGTTGCCACATATTTCAATAACGAGCTCAGCGGCGTGCCTCCGGCGAGGCACAGGAGCGGCAGGCCGCTCAAGACTCTTTCCCAGAGACTAAAAACTAAGGAAGGAAGATTTAGACACAACCTGACGGGCAAGAGGGTTAATTTTTCCGCCAGGGGTGTTGTCTCTCCCGACCCACTGATCAGTGTTAATGATATCGGTGTCCCTTTGGAGGTTGCAATGACTCTGACCATACCCATAAAGGTCACGTCTCACAATATCGGATTCCTCAAGCAGCTTGTGAGGAATGGAAGCGATAAGTACCCCGGAGCGAATTATATAATAAGACCGGACGGAACAAGAAAGAGAATACTCCCAGACAACAAGGAAGATTTGGCTGAAGAGCTTGCTGAGGGATACATAGTTGAAAGACACCTGCTTGATGGGGATGTAGTTCTCTTCAACAGACAGCCTTCTCTTCACAGAATGTCCATCATGGCCCACAGAGTAAGGGTTATGCCCGGAAAGACATTCAGGCTTCATCTGGCGGCATGCCCGCCTTATAACGCGGACTTTGATGGAGATGAGATGAACCTCCATGTTCCCCAGACAGCCGAAGCAAGAGCTGAAGCGGAAGAGTTAATGCTTGTGGAGAAAAACATAAGGTCTCCGAGGTTTGGCGGCCCTATAATCGGTGCTACGCAGGACTTTATAAGCGGAGCTTATATTCTCACAAAAAAAGGCAGCAAGTTCAGCAGGGAGGAGGCGGCACAGATCCTGGCTGCTGCAGGTGTTTATGTTGACCTCGATAAGGATGAGTACGAGGGCAAGGAACTGTTCTCCATGCTTCTGCCGGATGACCTTAACATAGAGTTTAAGGCTGCTTGCTGCCAGAAGTGCAGCGAGTGTAAGAAGGAGAACTGCGAGTATGATGCTTATGTTGTCGTGAGAAACGGCAGTCTTGTGTGCGGGGCAATAGACAGCAAGGCGATATCCCCCTTCAAGGGACTGCTCCTTGACAAGATAGATATGGAGTACGGACATGAAGCTGCAAGGGAATTCCTCGACAGAGTGACAAAGATGTGTATCCGCGCTCTCATGATAAGAGGATTCACAATTTCCGTATCCGACATTGATCTGCCCGCCAACATCAAAAAGGAAATCAAAAAAATCGTAGATAAGACTTACAAGAAGATAGACGAAATAATAGAACGCTACCGCAAAGGGGAGATAGAACCATACCCGGGTAGAACCGTTGAGGAGACAAGAGAGGATCTTATCATGGCAGAGCTATTCAATGCTGTGAACGAGGTCCAGGAAATAATAAAGGCAAACTTCAAGGAGACTGATGCGATGATCATGGCAAAGACCGGCGCAAGAGGTAGTCTGCAGAACCTGACCTACATGGCGGGGCTTGTGGGCCAGGAGATGATAAGGGGTGGTAGGGCCTTCAGGGGCTTCAAGGGAAGGACCCTTGCGCACTTCAAGAGAGAAGACCTCGGCCCGAAGGCCCACGGGTTTGTTGAGTCGTCTTTTATAAAGGGTCTCGATCCAATCGAGTTTTTCTTCGAGGTTATGAAAGGTAGAGAGGGCATAATGGATTCGTCACTCAAGACCAGGGTCTCTGGTTACTTGGAGAGGAGGCTTGTGAACGCCCTGCATGATTTGAGAGTCGATCACGACTGGACGGTCAGGGACGCTGCGGGCAGTATCGTGCAGTTCATACCCGGAGAAGATGGAATAGATCCCGCGAAGAGCAGCTGGGGTAAGCTTATAGGTGGTGCATGATGACGTCCGGGAAGAAGAACAAGGGTACTGAGAAGATGAATAAATCTGAAGTAACGGCCGATAACAACAAGGCCGTACTATCCATCAGGCTCCCAAAGAAGTATGAGGAAGAGATAAGCAGGTTTCCTCCAGAAGAACAGGAGAAGCTCAGGAAACGTTATTTTGAGATGCTCTATGATATTGGAGAGGCTATAGGAATGGTGGCGGCTCACTCCATCTCCGAGCCGGCAACTCAGACAACGCTGAGAGCATATCACGCTGAAGGTAGAGTTCAGCTCGTCACAACCAAGGGTCTGCCGAGGCTCATAGAGATTTTTGATGCAAGGAAAGTGCCTTCCACACCTTCAATGACAATCTACCTTGATGAGGAACACAACAATAAAGAAGCTGCAAGAAAGATAGCAGCCGAGATCAGGGAGACCAACCTCGAGCAGATAATGAAGGAAGACTCCCTTAACCTCATGGAGATGAAGGTGGAGATAGTTCTCGATGAGAACAAGCTCGCTGAAATAAATATGACAGCAGAGGAGGTGGCAAGGATACTCAAGAAAAATTTGAGAAATGTGGATGTTAAGGTGGAGGATAAAAACAAAATATCACTTGAATCAAAAAAAGGCGAGGTTAATTTAAGGGATCTTCAAACCATAAGGATTAAAGCCAGGACAATTCACATCAAAGGCATAAAAGGAATAACACAAGTCATAGTTGAGAAAGACGAAGATGACTGGATAATCAGGACGCTTGGCACAAACTTGAAGAAGGTTCTGACTATGGATGGTGTTGATCCAAGAAGAACAAAATCCAATCACATTTTCGAGGTCATGAAGGTCCTCGGTGTTGAGGCCGCGAGAAACCTCATCGTAGAGGAAACTTTAAAAACTTTGAGGGAGCAGGGTGTTGATACGGATGAGAGGCACGTAATGCTAATTGCAGATATTATGACTTTTTCGGGTGTGGTCAAGCCCATAGGCAGATACGGTATCGCTGGAGAGAAAGCATCGGTGCTCGCTAAGGCCAATTTTGAAGAAACGATAAAGCACCTGACCAATGCTGCCGCCAAGGGAGAAGTGGACGATCTGAAGAGCATCTTTGCCAACGTGATAGTGGGTAACCTTCCGCCCATCGGAACGGGCATGTTCAGACTTGGACTCAAGGAAGATGGAGAGTGATGAAGTATGCCGAGCGATATCGAACAATTAATAGTGGACGCTGTCAAATCTGGTAAAGCGATGATTGGCGCAGAACGCACCATTAAGGAGCTCAAGAAAGGAAACATCACGAAGGTTGTTGTGGCTTATAACTATCCGGATGGAGAGAAATCAAGAATTAAGTACTACGCTGAGCTTGCCGGAGCGGAATTCATAGAGTTCCAAGAAGATAATAGGGAGCTCGGCGCTCTCTGTCAGAAGCCCTTTGGAGTCTCTGTGCTCGGCATAATGAAGAACATAAAAAAGAAGTAAAGGGATCATAATGACCGCAGTAAAAGTGAGATATACGACCGAGGACCTGCTAACTATCTCAGCATTTGAGAAGCTGACCAGAACAGAGGTGGTGGATTATCTTGATTTTGGGGATGTTGCTTACTTCGTTATAAAGGGCAGGATATCCAATGTTATCGGTAAGAAGGGTGAAAAGATAAGACGGATAGAAAACCTATTGGGTAAGAGGGTGAAAGTCTTCAGACACGCTGATGACCTCGAGACATTTCTAAGGAATTTGATGCTGGTGGATGTCAAGAGCACGAAAATTTTAAAAAATGATGGCAAGATAATTGTAAAGGTTGAGGTAAACCCGAAGGATAGGCCCATAATTATCGGGAGAGAGGGCAAAAATATAAAGGCCATCAAGGAGTTTTTAAAGAGACAGTTCGATGTTGATGACGTGAAGCTTAAATGAAGTTCAAAAACCTTAGCGCATCAATCCGAAAAACATGAGTTTATGTGGTGTGGTGGTATGGCGAACGGCCTTTATGCGGCAAGGAACATTATACGAAAGGAGAAAGAGAACAAATGGCATGATCCGTATTACAAGAGAAGAGTTCTTAGATTGAAGGAGAAAGCAGATCCTCTGGAGGGGGCGCCTCAGGCAAAGGGTATAGTACTTGAGAAGCGTATGATAGAGGCTAAGCAGCCCTACTCGGGTATGAGGAAGTGTGTCAGGGTACAGCTCATAAAAAATGGTAAGCAGATAACCGCATACTGTCCGATGGACGGAGCAATAAATCACATTCAGGAGCACGATGAGGTGATAGTGGAGGGCATCGGAGGGCCAAAGGGCAGGAAGTTTGGAGATCTCTCTGGAGTTAGGTGGAAGGTCGTCATGGTCAACGGCATCTCGCTCAAGGAGCTGGTGAGGGGTAGAAAGAAGAGAACAACTAGATAATAACGGTGTGAGGGAATATGGCTGGAGCGGATATCAAGCTCTTCAACAAGTGGAGTTTCAGGGAAGTCAGGGTGGATGATAAGGGGCTTGAGGCTTACATAAACCTGAAGCCAATGATATATCCCAAAAGTGGAGGAAGGTATGCCAAACAGCAGTTTTACAAGTCCAAAATGAATATAGTGGAGAGACTTGCGAACAAACTTTTTGTACCGGGTCACAAGGGTAAGAAACACAAGTACACAAGCGGTCACTGTGTTGGAAAGACTCTGAATGTGTTTGCCATTATTGATGAGACGTTCGAGATAATTCACAAGAGAACGGGTCAGAACCCCATACAGATTCTCGTTAAAGCGATAGAAAATGCTGCCCCGCTGGAAGAAGTCATAACTTACCAGAAGGGAGGTATATTTGTGAGAGAGCCAGTTGTAACCTCGCCCCAAAGGAGGGTGGATCTCGCCCTGAGACACATAGCGCAGGGCACATATCAGAAGTGCTTCAACAACAAAAAGAGTGCTGCTGAAGCTCTGGCAGAGGAGATTCTCGGTGCTTACAACAAGGATCCTTCAAAAAGCTATGCATACGAGGAGAGGGTAAGGCGGGAAAAGGAGGCCGCAAGTTCAAGATGAAGCCCGCGTTTTCTTTCATTCATCACTCATTATTTTATTTTGGAAGTATTATGCCTTGGAGATCCTCATATTTTCCTTCCACATAAGCTTTTGCTGCGAGAGCACACAGAAAAGCATCGAACTCGTGTTCACTGACACCCTTTTGTTTTTCAATGCCGTAGATCTCCTGCACAGCCCTTGGAAACGTTTCTATAATTTTGATGCTGTGTCCCTTTTCTATCGTCTCCTTCAGCCTCATCGCCCTTTCCACAAGAATTCTCATACCTCTGAAAACGGGAGGCAACACTCTGTACCCGCGCTGGATCAGCATGCGATCACAGGTTCTAAAGGCACCCTCACCCTCCTCGGGAAGGGAAAGGGGAGCATCGATCGCAACCACAACCGGTTTGAACCTGCTGATGACCCTCAGAATTTCCCCATCGGTGTGCATGGTGAATGTTACGATTTTCTGCTCTTCATCACCCAGCTGTTTGAGAAAGTAAATACAGATCCCTGTATCGTTTTTCTCCTTACCCGCGAGATCAATCCCTATCACGGGCATCCGTTACACCGCAGCCATGCCTTTTCATAAACTCCCTCTCGAGTTTTTTAATCTTCTCAACCCTTCTGATCCTTTTTTCCTTCCTTCCGAACCTCGCATGCAGAAAAGCTTCAACAGTTTTTTTTGCCACACCCTCTTCCAGAAACCTGCCCGCCAAGCAGGCGACATTCGCATTATCATGCTCAACCGCTATCCTCGCGCTTCTCTCGTCCCATATTTGAGCAGCGTAAATGCCCGGGAACTTATTTGCGGCTATGCACATACCCTGACCGGATCCGCAGATGAGAACCCCCCTTATGTCTTCATTGCTATCCTCACTTTCCTTTTCCTCCAGAAGCTTTCTGCAGAGCTTTTCCGCGTAATCAACAAAATCGTCTTCAGCATCGTACTCATAGGGGCCGAGATCAACAACATCATAGCCCTTTTCTTTGAGAAAGCCGACAAGCGCTTTCTTCATCTCAAAGCCCGCGTGATCGCTGGCTATCAGAACCCTCATAAAGATAAAGCGCATATAAAATTTTAAATAAGGTGGGCACATATCATGAAGTCTTGGAACTAGACAAAAACCTTTATATGGTTTTTCCACCAATTACAATCCCATGGCGATGCCAAAACGAAAAGCACTGTTCATCGATACCGGCAACAGAAACTGGAGGATTGAAGAGGTTGAGGACGAAAGAATTCTGGGTGTCGTTGACTTTGCTGTTGAAATGCACCTGAACAGATACGAGTCGTGGCGTCACCATCCGATCAATCCAAAAAATGCTCTCATCTTCGGAGTTGGACCGCTCGCAGCATCCAATATTCCGGGCACGCACCGCCTGATCTTCTGTGCGAGATCCCCCATCTGGAAAGGGTTCTTTACATCCACCATGGGCGGAGCAGGCTACGTTTTTTGCGGGTTGAATGTTAACTTCTGTTCGATAGAGGGAGAAAGCAGCACACCTCTCATACTAAGAATCTCCAACATAAACGGCAAACTCAATGTGGAGTTCTTCGAGATGGACAATGACCAGCTGCTTGCCATCTACGGTGGCTACAGGGGCAAGCGCGGCCTTTACGCTCTTCAGCAGTACGTTATAGACAACTACGGAGATGTGTTCGCTGATAACAACATCCCGTTCAGGGTTCTTGCCGTGGGACCGGCAGCGCTCAATACATCCTACGGAGCTATATGCTCCACAGTCATAAGAGATGGCAAGATGCTTGATGGCATAAATGAATTTGCCGGAAGGGGTGGCCTGGGCAGCGTTATGGCTCAGGCTCACGGTGTTGTTGCGGTAATTTACGGTGGGAACGATTGTCACAAACACGAGAAGCTGAGCGATCAGCAATTTGTGGAGAGGATCTTTGAGGAGGAGTTTGGAAAAAGAATGATAGAAGTCATTATGGAGAAGGGTAAAAAATACCATTACGATCCCGCCGTTGGCTCGGGAGGAACATACGGGGTAAACTTCTCCACTCTGGGATCATGGATGCTCTTCCTCAACTGGACCTCCGTGTACTGGAGTGAGGAGAAGAGGAGGGAAGTGTACGAGAAGCTGATAAAGAATCATTATCTCAAACAGTTTAATGAGGAGATTATCAAACCGAGAAAATTCATGAACTGTGGAGAGCCGTGCCCGCTCGTGTGCAAAAAATATTCGGACTACAAGAGGGATTACGAACCCTATGAGGCTAACGGGCCCAACTCCGGGATTGTTGATATGAAGGCAGCGGACACGGTGGTGGAGAAGGTGGACGAGCTCGGATTTGATGCCATACAGGCGGGTACCATAGTCTCCTGGATAATGGAGCTCATGCACCGCAACATGCTGAAGCCAGAGGATTTTGATCTGAAAAAGAAACCCGTATTCGATATTGACAGGCTGGACGTAAAAGCATCTTTCCACAACGCTGAGATTGCCGTGAAACTCGTTGAAAAGATAGCTTATGGAGAGGATCTCGGTAAAATCTTCGCGCAGGGCATAAGAGCTGCGGCTGAAGACCTTGAATCAATGTTCCATCACCCCGCTCACGAAGGAGAGTTCAAGGACTTTGCCGTTTACACACCTTACGGAGAGGATGGAGAGATAGCTCCCTGCCAGTACTGGGTTCCTGGCTTTTTCATTCCGTTGCCCATTCAGGGCAAGTTCCTCACATATTACCATGCTGAGTGGCTCGAACCATACGAGCTCGGGAGGAAGAGCGGAGAGCGCACGATAAAGGAGCTTTACTCCACCAACAACGGGCTCTGCAGGTTCCATCGGGGGTGGAGCGAGAAGACAATAGAGCGCATGGTCAATGAGGCTTTTGAGACTAACATAAACTTCTACGAGCATCACAGAAGGCTCGCTGCAAGGATCTGGCTGTATGATGAGAGATGCGGTCTCAAGCCCACATTCTGGGACTCGGAAAGGGTTGTGGATGTAATATGGAAACACATAGAGAAACTTTACGAGGGTGATAAGCAGAATAAGGAGCTGGAGAAGTGGGTGGAGATGTTCCGCAAGGACAAGTGGCTGGCAGCGAAACATTACTGGCTCAGGGTGCTGGACGGAATCCACGATGCTATCGGGATGGAGAGGGAGGTAAAGATCTGAGACTTTTTCCGAGAATTTTGCGGGATGATCCGTGATTTTCCGTTTCCTTTACTCTGCTTAGGTAAAGATCTGTATATCTTTTAACATTTCTCGGATTTACCCAGTCGTGGTGCCTGAACCCCCCGCCAAAACATTTGGGTATGTGCATCAGTTCATGAATCACAGTTTTCACCTTTTCCTCGGGATTGAGATTGTCAAAGTTTTCAGAAATAACTTCGATGATGTAGTGGGGTTTGAGCCCCAGCGCTTTTTGCCATATCCTGCCAAGCCCGTGGCATCTTGCAACAACCCTTTTCGATGATGAACCGTAACTCCTTAGAAATATCACTCTGCCGAGGTCTATGTACTCCCAGCCCAGCGTTTTCACAACGTCTTCCGCAAGCTCTCTTATGTCGTGAGCTATCACATATTTCATAACGCTTCGTCACCCTGCTGAAAAGTAAGTTAATAAGGTCATAGAAGTTTGCTGAGCTTTTCCGCAAGCTCCTCGGGCAGTATGTGGATAACGGGTTCCTCGTGGAAAATTTCTATAAATCCTCTATCGCAGGTGTAATGTGGCTTCGGATCCGGTCTGACAATAAACCTTGCAAAAACGGGAAGAGCTTCTGCCTCCTTTGTGGTAAGAGGGAACATTATCGTCGCGTTCATGCTTTTGAATCCGGCATTTTCATAAGCTCTGAGCATCCTGAAGAAATCGGATGCCATTTTTTTGACTTCCTCTTTGGTGTGCCCGTCAAGGGGCTTTCTCTTCCCTATCCCGTACGTTTCAGCGTTCGCCACGGGAGCAAAGCTGCACACGAAATCAAAATAATCTCCGCTTCCGGCGAACCTCTCCTTGTCCTCCTTTCTCAGCAGGTTCCAATAGCACTTTCCGTGCTTTTTTCTGAATTTTTTTGAAGCTTCTATAAGTAGATGATGCGCATAAAGCACGGAGTCCTCGCAAACAACCTGCATGTGCGGGTGCTCTATCGAAGCTCCCGCGGGATGCATGAAGTTAAGGTTGATGTAGATGTACTGTCTGCCGTGCTTCGATGTGAGACATTCGTAATATTTGCGGATCGCAAGGAACGCGTTTATCCAGGTCTGTTTGTGTATTCTCGATATCCGCGTCTCGTGATTCCCTCCAAGCACAACAATGGTATGGTTCTTTGCAAAAGGATACTTGTTGGGCACAAGAACAACCTTGCTCTTGCCTGAGCCGACGATAATCCTCCCTTTTTTCCCTCCGATTCCCTCCTCCGCAAATCTCTGAAGCGTTTCATCCCACCTTTCCTCACAAAAAATGCACATATTGTTCTCTGTTGCTTCCCCTTCATTTTCGGCAAGCGCAGTAACGACGTGCGGTCTCTTTGCTCTCGTGACGTTTATCCTTGCCTTTCTCCCCGTGAGCGGATCGTGTCTGATTTCAAGAGTGCTCACCTCCTCTCTTCCCGAAGAATTCATGCTCTTAATCTCGCAGACCTCCTTAATAAACGCAAGCATGTAAATCCATAGGACTTTCCTGTTTATTAAGTTTTTGGAATTTAAGATGTAATGTCCCCCACAAAATCATTCAGTATAGAAGAAAGCACGCAGGCTTAGATCGGCAAGCAAATTTTTCAGTATGAACAGACAAATACAGGAATAACCATCAATATCAATTACTTCATAATCCCCACAAAGAACGCGTGATCCTTCTCGAACGGATCAAGTCTGAGCTCCGCCTTTATCTCAAACATTTCTTCCAGCTTTTTCCTGCACTCCTTAAAGATCCGCTTCGGTTGCTTGCTGACATCTATGCTTCTCGCTTTTACCGCTATCATCACCCATCCCTTCTTTTTGAGAAACGCTTCAGCATTTCTCATCAGTATCTCTATCTGGTCGGGTTGAGCAACATCTTCATATATGACATCAACTTCCTCAACAAGGTGTGCGTATTCAGCAGGAATCCTGGCATCCCCCAAAATCGGGGCTATGTTTTTTCTTTTTTTACATATGAGCATGAGATCTCTTATCACCCTCGAAGAAAACTCCACACCGTATATTATGCCTTCCTTATCCACAATATCCGAAATGTGGCTTGCCGTCGTTCCCGAAGCTACACCAAGATATAGAACCTTCGTACCTCTATCGAGAGGGAGAAATTTGAGACCCCTATGAAGGGCTGCGCAGAGCTTGCTTTT
This sequence comes from Nanobdellati archaeon, assembly GCA_027038505.1. Classification (GTDB taxonomy): domain Archaea; phylum EX4484-52; class EX4484-52; order EX4484-52; family WAPT01; genus WAPT01. The sequence goes on along the minus strand of JALVWC010000013.1, from coordinate 70,314 downwards.
CCTTGGATTCCACAATCTGTAGCGCTTCCCACCCCTCACCATTATCTGTTCATCATAAACCTGTTGCTTCCACACGTCAAGGGTTGCGAAGTGCTTTCCAATTCTTATCATATTTTGAGGCAGCTTCATGCTTCCCCTCCCTTCTGGAGTCTCCTCATCTCATCTTCAAGCTCAGCTTTGAGTTTGTCCCCCTCAAACTTCTCCGGGTTAAAGTAATCGAGCTTAACCGCTATGGCTATTTTGCTCGCGAGCTTTCTTGCCATCTTGCCCCTCATTCTCTTAGGAACTCTCTGGATGTACGGCGTCAGAAATATGATCCCGTGCTTGGGGGACTTTCCCTTTCCGCTCAGGTAGCGGAAAAGAGCCTTTTCAGCTCCAAGCACCTGAATGGTGGACGAAGGCAACTTTGCAAGCTTCTCGAAGCTACCTGCAAGCGTTAAAAGCTTTGCGGCTATCTCCGCCCCGATGATGTGAGTTGTGTTCGGCATTAGCTCTTCCATCTTACGCTTGAGCTCAGCTTTGAGTTCCTCTCTCAATCTGTACAGGTCCTCTATCCTCGAGGCAAATTTTTGTATGACCTCAAGTTCATCATTCTTCATGTCAAACCCGACGCTGTCTTCATCCCTGTACAGTTTCTTCACAACATACTTCACTATTTCCTCATTCTCTTCCGTCCTTACAAACTCGGGATAGTACATGCCGTACCATTCCCTCAATCTCACAACGAGAAGATTTATGGCCTTATCAAGTTCCTCTATCGCTTCGGCAAGGTGTATGATATATCTGTCAAGGTACTGTGATGATTTAAGCCTGAGTTTGGTGTAATTATAAGCTACCTCGCTCATGAACCTGACAAAGGATTTTTTGTCCTTTGAAAAACCGTGCTTTCTGGCAATGCTGAACAAGTTTTTCCTGACCTGTTTGCCTGCAGGGTTCGGAAACTGGAATGCCTGTGCCTCCTTTTCCCTTTCGAACACCACCTCATAAGATGGGGAGAAGCGCTCCACGATCTCCCTTTCATCATCGCTCAGCCGCTTACCCGAAGTTTCGAGAAGTTTTCTCGCCACCATCTCAGGATCTTTTTCAAAAATGAATTCATGCACAATTTTTTCAGCTTCATCAACGACGAAAATTCCCAGAGGAGAAACGGAAACAAAAAGCTTTGGCCTTGAACTGCTCATACATCCTGTGTTAGGGAGAAGATTTTTAAAGGTAAGGCTCAAAGAAGTTTGGTGTGGTGGTGACGCATGGGAAGAATAAGAACAGCAATGGTTAAGAAGATCGCAAGGAGACTTGTGGAGAAGTACCCGGAGCTATTTACTGCTGATTTTGAGCACAACAAAAATGTTCTTAAAAAACTCAACATAATCCCAACAAAAAAAACAAGAAATAGAGTGGCCGGTTACATGGTAAGGATAGTCAAAAACAGAAAGTTCTGATTTTTTATATTCAGAGAATTTCCAAATACTTTCCATGTATTATTCTTGTTCTCTGGTGGCAAACGCGCTGATGTTGACGCCTCTTGCCTCCAGCCACTCCTTTACAAATCCCGTTATGATTACATTTTTCTTTTTCAGTTCCTCAATGTTCTTTGCACCCACCAGGAACATAAGCATTTTGAGCTCCTTTATCCATCTCTCTATGATTTTTTTAACTTCCTCATGACTTTCCATTGCGGCCTTGAGAAATGGTCTTGCCCCTCCAAAGTAGCTTGCACCGAGCGCTATCGCTTTCCCACCATCCACACCGCTCCTCACACCGCCGGAGGCGATCACAGGCAGGTTGGTTGAAAGGACACACTCAACAACGGATATTGCTGTGGGGATTCCCCAGTTTTTGAACACCACGCCCAGATCATTTTCCTTCTGGCGTAGGTGCTCCACATAGGCAAAGGAAGTTCCTCCCGCACCGCCAACATCAATCATGCTGAAGCCCGCTTTTTCAATCCTGACGGCAACCTCTCTCGATATGCCGGCCCCCGTTTCCTTAGCTATGATGGGGAAGCTGACATGTTTTATTATGTCCTCAACAACGCTGAGCGCATTTCTCCACTTTCTGTCCCCTTCAGGCTGCACAGCCTCCTGCAGCGGATTAAGGTGAAGTGCTATGGCATCGGCATCCATTCTCTCCACAGCTTCGACCATCTCCTCCAGCCCGTAGCCGTTGGAGAACTGCACGATTCCAAGATTTGAAATCAGGGGTATGGAGGGAGCAACATCCCTCACTTGATAGGTGTACCATAGCTCCTTATTCTCTATTGCGGCCCTTACAGATCCGACACCCATCGCTATACCGCATTCTTCTGCTGCTCTGGCAAGGTTCACGTTCACCTTACGTGCTATTTTAGCCCCGCCCGTGATTGCTTCTATCACAATCGGAGCGTTCATCTTTTTTCCGAACATTCTGCAGGAGGCATCAACATCATCCATATCCATTTCTGGCAGCGCATTATGTATTAGATGAACCTCATCAAACCCGGGAGAAATATCCGCCTCAATATCCTCTCTCATGCAGAGCTTTAGGTGATCTTCTTTTCTTTTTTCAATAAATCTCAGCACATCATTCATACCCACATTTTCCGGCACAAAAACTTATAAAGCATCTCGCCTATACAATTCAATATACACTTTCAAAAGCCCAAAATACCCGAGGTGGTGTTTGAATGCCGTTAGGAGAGATTGCAACAACATTCGTTCAGAAGCTCATAGCATACATACCGAACCTTGTGCTGGCAGCGCTGGTGCTCGTGGGCGGTTACATAGCGGGCAAGGTGGTTGAGACAGTGACATTCAAGCTGCTCAGCAGGACAACAATAGAAAAGTTCTACAAGGAGAGAACGTATTTAAGCGTGGCTTTCATATTTGCGCTGATCTTTAAGTGGGTGACCATCCTGTACTTCTTGGAGTATGCAGCGGAGATTGCAAAGATAACAGCACTCGTAAATCTTCTAAATAGTATCATAGTAATAGTGCCGGGAATCATAGGCGCGGCGGCAGTGCTTCTTGGAAGCTACGGCATAGGACTTTACATCAAGGACGACATCTTCAGAACAAAGGAATTCTACGGCAACATGCTAGGGAAGCTGATATTCCTCTTCATACTCTACGTCGGCATAACAATCTCACTTCAGCTGCTGCACATACCAACGGCTCTCCTGAACTATCTGCTGTTGCTGATAGTCGGTGCGTTTGCCTTTGGAATAGCTTTGGCAATCGGGCTTGGACTCAAGGACCTTGTGGCAGAAGTCGCAGAGAGCTACATTAAGGAGTACATTCAGACCGGCGGCAAACAGACGAGGTCAAGAAAGAAGTGACGATCAGAACATTCGAAATTTCGGTTTAACTTTTGACTTTTTGACCGTTTTTCTTTTTCTATTTTCATTATTTTTTGTAGAGCCGGATGTTATCCCACGAATTGAGGCCTTTTTGAAAGCTTCTCTGGAAGGTAGAGCGGTCTGAATGGCTTACCTCTCGTTTTCTCCCGTATTTCTTCAATGAGCTCCTCAACACTCATATCGATCTGCTTGTTCTTTTCCCTTACCCGAATGGAGAGCCTTCCCGTTTCCGCTTCTTTCTTTCCCACCACAACAACGTAAGGTACCCACTCTTTTTCAGCTTCCATGATCTTCTTGGCAAGCGTAATATCCCTGTCGTCCATATCAACCCTTATGTTCTCTTTCCTGATTTTTTCAAGAAGTTGAAGCGCATGATCCAAGTATTCATCGCTAACGGGACAGATTCTTACTTGTGTTGGCGCAATCCACAGAGGGAAGCAGGGTTTCTCGCCCCTCTCCTTCCTCATCCACTGCCTCTCGAGGATGGCGTACAGATTCCTGTCTATGCTGCCGCTTATGCTCGCATGCAGAATCAGCGGATGCTTCCTGCTCCCATCTTTATCCACATAGGTTATATCAAAGCGTTCCGCATTCTCAATGTCTATCTGTACGGTGGATAGGGCTGATGCCTTTCCAAGGCTATCCACCACATTGAACTCGAACTTGAGGATGAAGTAGAAGGGCCTCTCCTCCCACAGTTCTATGAGCACGGGTTTGTTTAACATCTTCGCAAGGCTCTTTATGAAATCTCTGTTTTTCTCATAAAAGTCTCTGACAAACCTTATCGCGACTTCATAATCCAGCTGCAGATCCTCCATCCATTTCATAGCGAGTTTCATCTGATTGACGAACTCTTGCTTGGCCTGCTCTACGTCCGCAACAAGCGTGTGCATATCCGGCATGGTGAAGCATCTGAGCCTTCTCAACCCCACAAGCTCGCCTTTCTGCTCCCTCCTGAAGCTGTAGTGGGTGAGCTCATAAAGTCTTACTGGCAGATGTTTGTAGGAAATTATCATGTCGTGCTTTATCAAATACTGTCCGAAACATGCGGCGAACCTCAGAAAATACCTATCGCTCCCGGAGTAGACCACGTATTGTCTTGCTGGAAACCTGTGAAGGTACTTGGACAGATTGGGGTGATTGAAATCGTACATGATCGGGGTTTCGACTTTCATCGCACCGTATTCCAACAGTATGTTTGTGACATGATCTTCCAGGAGGTTCTTGATGAGCTCGCCCTTCGGATACCATCTCAGATTGCCCGCATCGCTGCCGGGTTCATAGTCAACAAGCTCCATCTCTCTCATAAGCTTAACATGAGGTGGTACCTGATCAACAGCCCTAACCTTCGAGATTTCGTAGTCTGCAAACTTCTTCAGCTCGGGATACTCTGAGAAGTCGAACTCTTCAACGGGGATGAGCTCGCCATCTGGCGTCATGATGTACCATTGGGATTTGAGCTTCTCCTCGGCTTTAAGAGCCTCGCTTATCTCTTCCTCCCGCTCACTCTCCTTCTTCTCCCCCACTCTGATCGTTCTGCTCAGCTCAGCAAGAGGATGGCCCTTGCACCTCACCTCAAATGCCTTGTACCAGCCAAAAGGTGCTCTTACAACTTCCTCAAATTTATCCTTCAATTTCCCCTCGGCTATCTTCAGAATTCTCAGAGCATCTCCCGGTTGAGCCGGATCGTTGGTGAGATGCACCCAGGGGTAGAGCACAACTCTCTTAACATCAACCCGCTTTGCGACATTTTCAATTTCATCCACAAGCATGCTTGCAGCTTCTTCAGGATCCGCTTCGTCGCCCTTCTCAACGGAAACGAAGGCAACGAGCGCTTCTTCCACTCTTGTCTTCTCCAGCTTTACCTCTTCAGCTCCTTTTATTGCCTTCTTCTTGGGCTCGAACTCTATGTGGTCGGAGTGAAGCAGGAGCACGCGCATGAGACATCACATGGAAAAGGTAGCGAGAAAAATATTTAAAAACTTCATGGGATTTTATTTTTGGTATTGTTTGCGATTGAACAGAGCTTTTCTGATTTCATTCTCGGCAGCCCCGTGGTGTAGCGGCCAAGCATGGGGGGCTCTGGACCCCCAGACCCAGGTTCGAATCCTGGCGGGGCTACCAAAACCTTTAAGTTAGGCGCAGTATCTAACCTTCCTTCTAACGTTCCCTCGAGCATCTCAACTTTCAGCGAGCTTTTCGCAATTTGTGCAAGAAAAAAAGCCTCACCCTTATCTAATTCGCATTGCCGGAGTGCAAGATTCAGGTGGAGTACTCATAACCAGTCACAGTGATAATCAAAATCAAAGCGATCATCTTACCCTTTCTTTTTCTTTTTCGGATAGATCCTCGCAAAATAACCGCTGCCAACCACCTCATACTTTGTGTGCGGCATCACCAAGCAGCTCTCATACTCTCCAAGGATGAGGGCCTGTTCCGTCTCGGCGTCAACAACTTTAAGGGCGCTGTCAGTAGAAACAAGCACATTGAAAACATCATCGGTGAAAGCGAGACCCTTCCCCTGCTCAACCGTCAGCATCTCCACACCGAACTCCTCCATCTCCAACCTCATTCTTGTCCTCCTGACCTCCAGCTTCCTTATGCATTTCATTCCTTTTTCCGTGTGCGTTTCCCTTCCGTAGGGATCGTAAAGCCTGTAGGTCAGGTCTGAGGGTGTTGATACCTCCAGCAGGAATATGTTCTCGGCTGTATGGACGAGTCCGGGAGGTATTGGAAACGCATCGAAAATCTCAGCCTCGATCCTATTGAGGCTGGAAGGGGAGAAATCAGCGTCATCATCTTTCAGTCCGAGATAAACCGTACCGCGGCTGAGAGCAATCCAGCATTCCGCCTTACCTCTATCTTTCTCTCCGAGGAGCTTGGCATCATCGTCTGATGGATGAACCTGAACGCTGAGCATCCTCCCGACATCGAGCAGCTTCACCATGATGGGGAACTCCCCGAAGCCCTCGAGGATATCATTCCCTCTTTCTTTCAGAAGCTCCGTGAGGAGCTTTTCACTTCCGCTTACAAGAACCCTGCTGATGCCTTTCGGATGAGCGGAGACCTCCCAGGATTCTCCGGCTTTCTTAACCCCCCTGTACTTTTCGAGCCTCTCTCCGGCCCAGTCCTTAACTTTTATGACGGGAATGTTCTTCAAAATTCTCTCCATAAATAAATTATCTGGTTGTGCAGATTTTTACCGCTTTCGGTCCGGATTGTTGGGAGGAGGAAATGGCAAGAAAATAGCAAGAAAAAGCTTCCAGAGTTCTGAAAAACAAAAACAAGAAAAAGGCATACCTCTTAAACATAGAGCCTCACACGCACATTCGTGAGAATTTTTTCGCACTCCTCTTTCAGTTTAATGAGCAATTTCCTGTCAGCGGGTTTGTTCAGTTTGTTGGCAACCGCGCACATCTCTGGAGGTACGAACTGCTGCAGAACATAATTTGATCGGGGCGGTAAAGATCGTGCTATCTCGATAATGTCCGCGGGTGTTAGCAGTTCCTCAACCACTGTTGTTCTGAATTCGTGATCCACACCGTAGTTTGTTATGATTTCCACGCTTTTTCTTATTTTTTCCACGAATTCCTCATCCACCCTGTGGCCGCACACCCCGGAGTACTTTTCGGGAGTGAGCGGAGCCTTAACGTCCATCGCCACGAAATCCACGAGTCCCTTGCTCAAAAGGAGTTCCAGCATCTCTGGATTTGTGCCGTTGGTGTCTATTTTCACCGCATACCCAATTCTTTTCAGTTCCTGCGCAAAAAGCAACAGTCCTTTCTGGATCGTGGGCTCACCGCCGGAGATTACCACCCCGTCCAGAAACGCTCTCGCACCTTCTAAGTATTCCAGAATATCCTGAACATTCATGTTTCCCCTTTTAAGAGGGATCAAATGCCGGTTATGGCAGTAAACGCAATTCAAATTGCATCCCTGAAGGAACACCGCTGATGCTATTTTCCCGGGAAAGTCTATGAGTGTGAGTTTCTGAAATCCCCCTATCTCTATCATGCGCCAACAACCTTAAAAGATGTGTCAAATGTGGCCCTGTCCTCGAACTCTGCTCTCTTTCCGTCATTCCACTGCTCCACAGGCCTTATGTATCCCACCACTCTGGAGTAAACCTCGCAGCTCGTTTTCTTGCCCTCGGCAGCACACTTTGGACATGTATGTTGTTTGCCTTTCAGATAGCCGTGCACTGGACAGATGCTGAATGTGGGTGTGATCGTTATATAGGGCATTCTGAAGTTCATGAACACTTTTTTGACGAGGTTTTTAACAGCATCCTTTGGCGGATTGCTCTCTCCGAGGAATATGTGGAAAACAGTACCACCTGTGTACTTACACTGAAGATTGTCCTGCAACTTCAGGCACAGGAAGAGATCATCGGAATAGTTCACGGGAAGCTGGCTCGAGTTGGTGTAATACGGCTCGGATTTTTTCTCTCTCACAGCCTCTTCGTTCGCCACCACGATATCGGGATACTTTTTCTTATCCAGTTTCGCAAGCCTGTATGATGTACCCTCTCCCGGAGTGGCCTCGAGGTTGTAGAAGTTCCCAGTCTCTTCCTGAAATTCAAGTATCCTCTCCCTTACGAAGTCCAGAACCTTCTCTGCAAATTCAACGCCTTCTTTGGTTCCTATGTCCGCGCCGAGGAAATTCAGGCAGCACTCATTCATTCCTATTATGCCTATCGTGGAGAAGTGATTTTTCCAGTACTCTCCAAACCTCGCATGCACGTTCCTGAGGTAGTACCTGGAATACGGATAAAGACCGCGCTCGGTGAGCCTTTCGATCAGTTTTCTCTTTATTTCCAGGGAGTTTTTAGCCAGCTCAAGTAGATGGGAGAGCCTCTCGAAAAACTCGTCATCATCTTTGGAAACATAACCCAGCCTCGGCATGTTTATCGTAACGACACCTATCGATCCTGTGAGTGGGTTTGCACCGAAAAGTCCGCCTCCCCTCTTCTTGAGATCCCTGGTGTCCAGCCTTAACCTGCAGCACATGCTTCTGATGTCCTCGGGATTCATATCTGAGTTTATAAAATTGGCAAAATAAGGTATGCCGTATCTTGCGGTCATCTCCCACACGGGGTCAAGAACCTCGCTCTCCCAATCAAAGTTATCGGTTATGTTGTATGTGGGTATGGGGAATGTAAAGGGTCTGCCCTTGGCATCACCTTCCATCATGACCTCAGCAAACGCCTTGTTGAACATATTCATCTCTTCCTGGAAATCCCCGTAACACTTGTCTTGGGGCTTACCTCCTATTATCACGGGCTGATCCTTCAGAAACTCCGGAACCCTGAGATCAAGAGTAATGTTGGTGAAAGGCGTCTGGAAACCCACCCTTGTCGGTATGTTTATGTTGAACACAAATTCCTGCAATGCCTGCTTCACGGCCTTCTCGTCCAGTCCGTCATAATGGATGAACGGCGCAAGCAACGTGTCAAAATTTGAAAGCGCCTGTGCTCCGGCAGCCTCTCCCTGAAGCGTGTAGAAGAAGTTTACGATCTGTCCGAGCACGGATCTGAAGTGTTTCGCGGGTTTGCTCTCCACCTTTCCTCTCACACCCTTAAACCCGCTCAGGAGGAGATCCTGAAGATCCCACCCCACGCAATAAGGGCCGAGGAAGCCGAGATCGTGTATGTGGAAATCTCCATCAATGTGAGCGTTCCTTATTTCCTTTGGATAAACTTTGGTTAGCCAGTACTGAGAGACAACTATGGAGGATATGTGGAAGTTGAGACCCTGAAGGGAATAGGTCATATTCGAGTTTTCCTTTACGCGCCAGTCGCTCTGATTTATGTAATTCTCAACGATCTCGGTGTTGGTAAAAAGATCCGTGAACTTCCTCAATTCTTCATGCTGTTTGCGGTACAGTATGTACGCCTTCGCGGTTCTGTAATGACCATCCTCGACAAGGATCTTTTCCACGGCATCCTGCACCTGCTCAACGGTAGGTATCTCAGCATCGAGAGTCTTTTCGAGATATTCCACGACTTTGTCAGCGAGTTTCTCGGCAAGCTCGTAATCACTACCTCCAACAGCCCTGGCGGCTTTGAATATTGCGTTCGCAATTTTGCTCTTGTCGAAATCCACAACCCTGCCGTCTCTTTTTCTTATTTTCGTTATCTTCATACCAACACCTCCCACCTCCATCTATTGGATACCGTATCCAATGGAGGATGTGTAAAGATATAAAGATAACGAAAGCTTATAAATTTGGTGAAGGGACACAGCTCCAATAACCAAACCAAAATAAGCAAAGCAAGGACCCAGAAGAAGTTTGATACTCTTGATATCCTACGGGTCTTTTTGCTGATCGGAAAGAATGAGGTTGTGGATCGCGGGAGTCTTGCTGCTCTTGCGGAACTTGGAGAGGGGAGCGTGAGAACGATTTTGGAGCACCTCGTGAGCAAGGGGTTGGTTGTTAAAAGAAAGCGTGGAAATGCTCTAACTCCGAAGGGAAAGGTGCTGTTTCAAAAAATCAAGGCAATCCTCACCATTCCGAAGAGAGTGCAATTTGATGTGTTCAAGGACGGTTTTGTGCCTTACGGTGGTGTCCTTGAGAATTACGTTAAGGAGAGAGTAAGGACGCTGTACAAAGCGAGAGACCACGCTATAAGGATGGGTTGTGAGTCGGCCATGATTCTGATCTGCACGCACAAGCACATTAAAGTGCCGTATGTCAGAAAATGGAACTTTGACGAGCTCAGAGAGGAGTTTGATGTGAAAAAAGGCGATTTAATCATTCTGACCTCGGCACAAACACGGAGAACAAGCGAGAAAGGAATACTGGCGGTGACCCGTTTTCTTTCAGACGAATTTTCAGCGATTTTCAGCATGATTGTCGATGAAGAAAATTGATGTGCGGTTTTTGAGGTTCACTCAGATGTATGACCAATACTACGTTTTCACATTTTCATTAGGACCTTACCTTCTCCTCATGAAAAACTTTTTATCATTTCAGTTTCCAATATCCAAGTATGAAGGGGCTTGAAATCGAAGATGTAAAAATAGAGTGGCTCGGTCACGCTTCTTTCAGGGTAACGGGTAAGGATGTTATTATTTATCTTGACCCTTACATTCTGGATGATGATCCACCAAAAGCGGATATCGTGCTCGTCAGCCACGATCACTTTGACCACAAGGACGATGAAAACATAAGGAAGATAAGCAAGGAGGACACGGTGGTGGTGGGACCCGAAAGCGTAACGAAGGGGTATGAAAACAGCGTTACCGTGAAGCCCGGTGATGAGGTGGAAGTTAAAGGTGTCAGAATAAAAGTTGTGCCTGCTTACAACCCCGAAAAGCCGTTTCACCCGAAGGAAAAGGGCTATGTGGGTTTCGTCTTTCAGGTTGGCAGCGTGAAAATATATCACCCCGGAGACACAGAATTCATTCCCGAAATGGAAAGTCTGGCAGGCGAGAACATTGATGTTGCTTTGCTGCCAATCGGCGGTACATATGTTATGGATGAGGAGCAGGCAGCAAGGGCAGCAAACTTAATAAGGCCAAAATATGTTGTCCCAATGCACTACGGTAAATGGAGAGACATAGACCTGCCGGGGGATGTGAACAGGCTGAGATCAATGCTGGATCAGGATATCCGGTTGGTGGAACTGGAGCCGGTGGGGAAAGGGTAACATATTCTTCATTTGTTCTCTTTTTTCTTAACTTATCCGTTCAGCATGCCGGGCTTGTTAAGCCTGATGATATTTGCTTAGCTCTCTCTCCAGTCTGTCCAGAAAGTTGAGAACCGTATCCATCTTTTCTTTTATCATTTTCTTTCCGGTTTCTGTTTGTAGCATGTTTTCGGCTATTTCCATCTTCTTTTTGTACCATTCTATCGCTTCCTTAATACTCATACTCCTTTGCCCCGCGCTCATAAACACCCTGGCTATGCCTATGGCGCCAACACCGTCCAGCTTGTCGGCATCGAAGAGAACCTTTGCTTCATTTTCCGTTATCTCTACCGGAGTTTCAGTCGAGTGCTGTCGTATGACTTTAAGAACCTTCTCCACCTTCTCTTTCGGGAATTTGAGCTCGTTCATGATTTTCTCAGCTTTCCTTGCTGAAAGCTCAACATGCTCTCTTTTTCTATCGTATGGCGAGTCAACATCGTGGAGCAGGCATGCAGAAATGAGAACGAGGTAATCCACATCAATAGACTCTCTTTTCGCTATTTCCAGCGCGTTCTTTGTAACACGAAGCAGATGATCCAGTTTATGTGCAGCGGACTGCTTCTCAGCTTTGCTGAGGGTCTTCCTCACACTCTCCTCAAGCATGAGGATGAGCTCCACTTCTTCCGGCTTGAGCTCAACGTTCCTCAGAAGGTTCTCAAACCAGTCGTTACACATACCTGCTCGCACCCACGGCCACACCGATCCAGCAAAGGCCCGCCACAAGGAACATCAGAAAAGCGATTATCAATGCCCCGTAATATCCGGCCTTCGTGGTGCCCACAGTCCATTCCAGATGTCCCGCTATCCAGCTTCCCGCGAGCATGAGCAAGGCTCCGAGCACCCAGAACAGTATGTATCTCCCCTCTCTGATCCGTCCGACATCCCCGAGCTGCATGGCGTTTTATTAAGTTTAAACTCTTAATAAAGTTTTTTACAGAATCAGCGCCACAAAAAATCCCACAAGGAAAGATAAAAGCGGTACAAGCACGACATTCCTGACAAAGTTGTGAACGATCTTTCTTTCCAGAATTTTGATGTTTTTGACGTAGCTCATTCCGAGCAGTGATGCAAAGATGGCGTGATTTATGCTGACCGGCATGCCCAGAGATGAGAAAAGCAACACGGACAGAGCGGCACTGGTTTGCGCAACCATCACCATGCTCACATCCAGGTTCTCAAGCAGCTTTGGTGGTATCGCGTAGAGCATCCAGTATCTCGCAATAACACCGAAAATCACAAAGATCGCTGTCACCTCCAAAAGCGCGGTTCTGCTGCTCACAAATTCGGACAGGGGAGCAAGCGATGTGGCAACCGTACTTGAACCGTAAGCGGTTGCGAGAAGAGTTAGCGAGAGGACCATCATCAGCCTCAAAACGGACTCTCTTTTTACAGGAGGAAGGGTGTTCAGGAAGCTGCGCACCGGCTGCGCTACAGCAAAGGAAATGAGAACCGCTGCAATCATGCTCATGATCCATGAAAGCACGACCTCTGCCAATCTATCGAGGTATAGATTCACACCCTCACCCAGCGCTATTCCCGCTATACACATTACCATGATCTGCTGAACCGAGGACGGCACATCCCTCAGACTGAGCAGGAACATAATGAAAAATGTGAGCATGCTTGCAAGAATAAAGTAATAAGTGTTCATCTGAGCTATGCCGCCGGAGACTGTGGTAACAACCTTCCTCCCGAAAAAATAGAAGCCTGCAAGCACAAAACTCACGAGAAGAATTGTTGAACTTTTCTTGTCGAGAACTTCAGATCTGACAGGCATAATGACGAGGAGCGGGACATTGATGGTACATACAGTCGCGAGTGGCAGAAGCAGTGCCATAAGTTCAAAGTTCGTATGCAACGCTTACCACCTCTCAAATTTTCATGGAAGCAGCTATCACGCCCAGCATGTCCGCAGCGTCCTGCAGATTGTCGCTTATTTCTTCAGCGGTGTCTATCAGATCTTCCTTGCACTTCTCCCTCCAAAATAGGTTATCCTCGCTTTTCACGAGATTTTTGAAAACTTCGTGCTTGATGTCATCTATTCTGGATTCGAGCTCATTGATCCTTGTGATTTTTTCCTGCATTCTCACCTCATCTCCCTTGAAAAAGCTGAGCAGCGCATCACAGAAACAATCACACGCGTCCTTTGTTATGTCCAGAATTTCCAGAATGTGATTCCTCACGCTATCATCCACGCGCTGCGTTGCCTCATAAATTTTCGCGCAGTCCTCAATCCTGTCTATCACATTATCCATTCTTTCCGCCAGAGTGAAAAAGAGATGCCTCGATTGCGGGAGAAATGCCCCCTGAAACAGAAGCCTTTCAACATTCCTCCTTACCTCGTCTCCATGCATTTCGTTCTTGGAGATTTTCCTCACGAGACTTCTATCATCATCCTTGACCATTTTTATGAGAAGGACGCATGTGCTCGTGCCCAGATTGGCGAGTTCAACAAGTTCGTTGAGAACCTCGTTCTCCAGAGAACTTCTGATCGAGCTGAAGAGTCTTGATAGCAACCTCATGACTTATTATGTGTTCAAAAACCGGTTATAAAGATTTTGGTAGCGTGCGGTTGTGTTTAATTATTCAGAATTTTTTAACAATTCTCATCACACAACAGAAAATTTTTTAATACCTTGCCTCTATTTTTATTATGTTCACCTGCATCCGCTCTTTTTCCCGCAGCGGGGTAGAGCAGCCTGGAGTGCTCGCCGGGCTCATAACCCGGAGGTCGCAGGTTCAAATCCTGCCCCCGCTACCATAAAACTTTGCAGAACCTCGTTCTTTGCCGAAATCTCCCAAAACCTATAAAAAGCTTCTTACCCAATGAAGCATGTTCCTCGCGGATTTTCTAAATCTTGTAAGGATCCTGCCTGCGGGGCTGGTTGAGCATGGTTGAGGAAAGGAAGGAAAGCTATGACGCTTCAGCGATCAAGGTTCTGGAGGGGCTGGAAGCCGTAAGAAGGAGGCCCGCGATGTATATCGGTAGTGTGGGGAAGCGCGGTCTTCACCACCTTATCAACGAGGTGGTGGATAACAGCGTTGATGAAGCGCTGGCGGGGTACTGCACAAGAATAGTTGTAACTCTCCATTCTGACGGTTCGGTGAGCGTGGAGGATAACGGCAGGGGTATCCCGGTTGATACCCATCCTCAGTACGGTATCTCAGCCCTCGAGCTTGTGATGACGAAGCTTCATGCTGGCGGCAAGTTCGACAGGAAGGTGTATAAGGTCTCCGGCGGGCTGCATGGAGTGGGTGTCAGCGTTGTCAACGCTCTTTCCGAATGGATGGAGGTCGTGGTGAAAAGGGACGGAAAGATATGGAAGCAGCGCTACCAGCGGGGCAAACCCGTAACTCCGGTTGAAGTAGTAGGAGAGACGGAAGAGACGGGAACACAAATAAGGTTCAAACCCGATCCGGAAATATTCGATGATACGAAGTTTGACACGTCCGTTATTGAATCAAGACTTAAAGAGCTTGCTTACCTCAACCCCGGACTTGAAATAATATTGATCGATAAGAAAGCTGGCGAGAAAAAAGTGTTCAAGTTTGAGAGGGGCATTGTGGATCTTGTCAGGGATCTCACGCGAGGAAAAGGCCCGCTTCATGAGGACATCATTTACGTTCGGGGAGAACAGAACGGCGTGGTGGTGGAAGTTGCTCTTCGTTACACTCAGATGGAAGGTTCGAGCGAGTTCTCCTTTGCCAACAACATAAATACGATAGAGGGTGGAACACATCTCACGGGATTCAGGATGGCGCTCACCAAAGCTGTAAAGGAAGCCATGGAGAAGCATGGCCTGATAAAAGAAAAGGGCCTGACAATTGAAAGCGAGGACGTGAGAGATGGCCTGACAGCTGTAATTTCTGTTAAGGTTCCCAACCCTCAGTTTGAGGGCCAGACAAAAACAAAGCTCGGGAATACGGAGGTAAAGAACATAGTTTACAGCACAGTATATGCAAACCTCAAAGAATATTTTGAAAAGCATCCTGACACGCTTAAGACCATTGCCAACAGGATCCTGCTTGCCGCAAAAGCAAGAATAGCGGCGAAGAGGGCAAGGGAGCTTGTAAAGAGAAAGACCGCTCTGGAGTCAACGACCCTGCCCGGAAAGCTCGCGGACTGCATAGAGAAGGATCCCGAGAAGTGTGAACTCTTCATAGTGGAGGGCGAAAGCGCTGGAGGCAGCGCGAAGCTGGCAAGGACGAGAACAACGCAAGCGGTGTTGCCCCTCAGGGGGAAGATAATCAATGTGGAGAAGGCAGGATTGGTCAAAGTGCTGCGCAACGAGGAAATAAAAGCGCTTATCGCTGCTATCGGCACGGGCATCGGGGAGGAGTTCGACATAAAGAAGCTGAGGTACGGCAGGATAATCATAATGACGGATGCCGATGTTGATGGAGCGCACATAAGAACCCTGTTGCTCACATTTTTCTACCGATACATGCCGAAGCTTATAGAAGAGGAGCGCATCTATATAGCTATGCCACCCCTCTACCGCATAAAGGCGGGAAAGGAGGTGAGGTATGTTTACAGCGAGGAAGAAAAAGAAAGGGTGCTAAAGGAGCTTGAAGCTAAGGGTGTCAAGAATGTGGAGGTCCAGAGGTACAAGGGTCTGGGCGAGATGAACCCCGAGCAGCTGTGGGAGACGACCATGAATCCCGAAACCAGAGTGATAAAGAAGGTCTTTATGGAGGATGCGATAGAAGCTGACAGGATCTTCTCCATTCTCATGGGTCCGGATACCCAGCCTCGAAAGGAGTTCATCATGAGTCATGCAAAAGAGGCTGTGAATATAGATGTGTGAAGACAGATTCCTGAGCTGTGGTGAATAAAAATGCCACACGGATTAAGGACAATCGAAGTAGCGCTTGAGCGGGAAATGAAGCAGGCATATCTTGATTATGCGATGAGCGTTATAATAGGCAGAGCTCTGCCCGATGTCAGGGATGGCCTAAAGCCGGTTCACAGGCGCATTCTTTATGCAATGTACGAAATGGGACTGCTCCACAACAAACCGTACAAGAAGTCCGCGAGAGTGGTCGGAGAAGTGCTGGGTAAGTACCACCCGCATGGAGACGCTTCAGTATATGATGCTCTCGTGAGGATGGCGCAGGACTTTGTTATGAACTACCCGCTGGTTGATGGTCATGGAAACTTCGGTAGTATAGATGGTGATCCTCCGGCTGCGATGCGTTACACTGAAGTAAGGCTCTCAAAAGTAGCGGAGGAAATGTTGAAGGACATTGATAAGGAGACTGTTGATTTCGTGCCCAACTTCGATGGCACGCTGAAGGAACCTGTGGTGCTGCCGGCAGCCTTCCCCAACCTTTTGGTAAATGGCTCTTCCGGCATAGCGGTGGGGATGGCCACGAACATACCGCCGCACAATCTAAACGAGATCGTTGATGCGCTCGTATTCCTCATTGATAACCGAAACCGCGAGATAAAGGATGAGGAGCTTCTCGCCATCGTTAAGGGACCCGACTTTCCGACTGGTGGGATCGTTCTTGGTGTTGACGGAATAAGGAAAGCCTACCTTACGGGAAAAGGCAAGATCATAATCAGAGGCAGAGTAAATATAGAGGAAGGGGGGAGAACGACAAAAATTGTCATAACCGAAGTGCCGTATCAGGTCAACAAGGCGAGGATGATCGAAAGAATAGCCGGGCTGGTCAGGGAGGGAGTCATAGATGGCATAAAGGACATAAGAGACGAGTCCGACAGAGAGGGTCTCAGGGTGGTTATCGAGTTGAGAAGGGATGCTGATGCTAACGTTGTTCTCAACCAGCTTTACAAACATACGGAACTTGAGACATCTTTTAATGTTCTGAGTCTTGCGCTGGTGGACAATCAGCCGAGAATCCTGACTCTCAGACAGATGCTGGAAGAATTTCTCAGGCACCGCTTCACAGTAATAAGGAGAAAGGCAGCTCATGAACTGAGGCTCGCAAAAGAGAGAGCACACATAGTTGGCGGGTTGCTTGTCGCTCTTGCAAACATCGATGAGGTCATCGAGCTGATCAAGAAGTCGAAGGACAGAAAGGAGGCAATGCAGGCCCTCATTTCCAGCTTCCAGCTCAGCGAGAAGCAGTCTAACGCTATCCTCACCATGCAGCTGCAGAAGCTCACATCAATAGAGGTGCAGAAACTTAAAGAGGAGAAGAAGGAGCTTGAGAGGAGAATAGAGAACCTGGAAAAAATAATGAGGGATGATGATGAGGTTTACAGAATTCTCAGGGAGGAGTTCCTCGAGCTCAAAAAGTCATACGGAATGCCGAGGAAAACAAGCATAGAGGAACGCTATGAAGAGATAGACTTGGAGGATCTGGTACAGGAAGAGGAGGTTATGGTTGTCTGCACCAGGGACGGATTTATAAAGAGAGTGCCTGCAAGGCTCTACAGGTCACAGAGGAGGGGCGGAACCGGAATAATAAGCCAGAAGAGCGGTGAGAAGGACTACACGAAACATCTGGTTGTCTGCTCCACACACGATACGCTGCTCATATTCACAACAAAAGGGATCGTGAGGGCACTTAAGGCCTATGAGGTACCTGAAGCAAGCAGGCAGAGCAGGGGCAAGCATCTGAGCCAACTTGTCAGGCTCGACGGTGAGGAGAGGGTTGCGGCCATATTGCCCCTCAAAAAGGAAAATTCCTGCAAGTACCTCCTTATGTACACGAAGAGAGGTGTGGTGAAAAAGAGCGAGCTGTACCTTTTCGAAAATGTAAGACGGAGCGGGGTCATAGCGATAAAGCTCAGGAAGGATGATGGGCTTGTGGGTGCAATGCTCACATCTGGGAGAAACACCATACTTCTTGCCACAAAGAAGGGTATGGCAATTCTTTTCAAAGAGGAGGATGTAAGACCCATGGGAAGGAACGCTGCAGGTGTTACCGGCATAAAGATTGAGAACGATGATGAAGTTGTGAGCGGAGATGTCGCGGATAACTGTGAGTATATCCTCACCGTTACTTCGAGAGGGTTTGTGAAGAAGACGAGGCTTGATGAGTACAGGGTAATAGGCAGAGGTGGTAAGGGAGTAATCAACGTAAAGCTCAGAGAAAAGAACGGAGAGGTCGTTACGACCCTCTGCGTGAATGACAACGATGAATTGGTTGCCATCACCGCCAGCGGAATGGCAATAAGAGTTAGTGTGAAAAGCATACCCGAACAGGGCAGAAATGCGATGGGTGTGAGACTCATAAAACTTAAAGAAGGAGATAGGGTTGTGGACGCTGCAAAAATAATTAATATTTAGCGACAATTTAACGGTATAAGGATAAATATACCACGTGTCCATCTCTTGCTCTTTTGCCTAGTGGGCCGGTGGTCTAGTGGCTATGACGTCGCCCTCACGCGGCGAAGGTCGGCGGTTCGAATCCGCCCCGGCCCATAACCGCCTCTCTTTCTGAGGAAGTATATTCGCTTGAAATTCTCCCGGCAAAAGTCTCACCAAAATTTAAAAATTCATATGCTATAAGTAATTTCGTTACCTCATAAAAACGGTATCATTCCTGCGGGGGTTGCCGAGCCTGGCCAAAGGCGCTGCCTTGAGGGGGCAGCCGCCGCGGTGTGTGTAGGGTTGGCAGCGCCGCAGCGGTCCATTCCCTAAGTGGGTTCGTGGGTTCAAATCCCACCCCCCGCACCACACCATCTGTTTTTCTGTTCCTTCCCCTTCTACTTGGAGTTTACCTCAAACCCTAAGTCTGACGGCGCGCTGAACATTTAAAATCTTAAGTTCGAAAAAATGTTTGCAGGCTTTTTGCGCTTCCTTTCTCCTGTTATGCGGGGGTTGCCGAGCCTGGCCAAAGGCGCGGGGCTTAGGACTCCGTGGCTTAGTGCCTGCGTGGGTTCAAATCCCACCCCCCGCACCACCAAATTACCGCCAAGATAACAAACACAAAGAAGTCCCTTAATTACCTCAAGAGCTTCCCGATCCTCAAGCAGCTAAAGTGATTCTTGAGTTTTTTCACGGGGGTCAATAATAAGGACCTCCGTATTCTTTAGTGCTTTCTCAACTAAATCTTCAGTGTTCATGATGTTTTCAATTTTCACGACCGTATCAAGTTTTGATCTCGTTTCCGGATGTTTCGCTATCATCAGCGAGCAGCAATCCGGGTAAGGCCGGATTGAAATCTCGTATGTGCCTATTTTTCTAGCAAGGTTTATGGTTTCCTCCTTGTCAAAACCAGCCAGAGGGGTAAGCACGGGAAGTCTCGAGGCTTCATAAATTACGGCAAGATTATCTAAGGTCTGTGAAGCAACCTGTGCAACGTTATCTCCCGTGACGAGAGCTTTAGCACCTTCTTTACGCGCTATTTCGCATGCTATTCTCATCATGAATCTTCTGTAAATTATCATCCTGCACTTTGCTGGCACGAGCTTTATTATTTCTCTCTGCGCATCTCCAAAATCCACCATATACAGTTTGCTCCTGCCCTGATATTTCGCAAGAACTCTGACGATCTCCTCTATCTTCCTTCTTACTTCCCTGCTGTGGATCGTTTGGTTAAAAAAGTGCACAAAAACCACTTTGCAACCCCGTTTCATAAGGAGGAAGGCCGCTACGGGGCTGTCTATACCCCCCGAGAGAAGGGAAATGACCTTTCCGGAGACGGAGACGGGCAAACCCCCTGTACCATCAACTCTCTCAGTGTACACATAAGCTTCTTTCTCGCATATTTCGATGTGCACAACAACATCCGGTTGTGCAAGGTTGACACTCTTGCCCGTACTTTTCACTATTTTTTCGCCAACAATTCTGTTTACTTCCACAGAATTATGAGGAAAGTTTTTGTTCGATCTGGATGTGCTGACCTTAAAACTCCCGAATTCCTTATCCTTCAGAACAAGAAGACAGGTCTCGGCAATTTTATCCAGATCCAGCGGGGCTATTTCTGCAAGTGCGAAATATCTTATTCCGGGCGTGGTTCGTAACGCTTCCTTTATTGCATTGATGTTGCTGTCCTCCTTCAGCTCAACAAGAATCCTGCCGGATCTTCTTTTTGCCGATCCACCGAGGCTTTTGATCTTGTAGTTGATGTTTTCCACAAGTTTTCTCTCAAAAAAGACTCTGTTCGCACCCTTGAGTCCTATTTCAGAATAGTGCACAACAAAAACCTTTCTGGTCATAAGGATCAGATTTCGTTTTTATTAACTTAAAATTGTAATGAAGAATGACCATAGATCAAAGAACGGGAGGGATAAAGTGTCACTTACCCCTGCCCTGCTTCGCCCTTATGCTTGGTCTGACTTTCTCGGCACCCTTGCCCTTGTTTCTGAGGCCCCTGGCTTTCTTTCCAGCGGAGGTTAGCCCCCTGAATACCCTTCCCCTGTGAGCCTTACCGGCTATCCATCCGAGGTGCCTGTCGTTCTTTATCGCCGGATGGTGGGGGTCAAGCATTATCACCTCATACCAGATATACTGACCGTCTTCCCCGACATAGTAGCTGTTCAACACCTCAAGGTTAGGGAATTTCCTTGCTGCTCTCTCTTCCGCTATCCACTGAAGACTCTTCTTGGGGCTGAAGTAAATGAAACCATACCTTTTCGGTCTCCTGCCCTGCCTGTGCCTTGGCCTTTCCCTTCCTCCTCTTTTAACACGTACTCTCACAACTATAACTCCCTGCTTTGCCTTGTAACCGAGTGCCCGCGCTCTATCAATCCTTGTCGGCTTATCTATCCTAACAACAGCAGGCTCTCTTCTCCACCCTATCAGCCTTTCCTGCCAGAGCTTGCCGAGACTTTCCTTAGGTCTCTTCCACAGAGTCCTTACGTACTGATACATTCCCATAACTCATCCCTTCGAGAATGGCATGTTATTACAGGTTTTTCATCTGGCGCAACATTTATATTTTTAACTGTGAGGAAAAAATCGCGGAATCCTGTAATTATAGATGCCGCGGTGTTAATGACAGCAATCGTTACTGATAGCGCCGAGCATGGATCTGCACCGGGAATCAGCATTTACAACATCGACGTGGTGATGCTCCTTAGTGTCCTGGTATTCATCAAATCCGTATGACGATATCCTCTGAGAACATTTTTTCAATTTCGTTGGATGCCTTGAGCACCTTCATATCGTCAAAGTGGTCTCCGATGATCTGCACGCCCACCGGTAAGTTATCGGCATTGCCTGCAGGGATGGAGATGTGCGGCAATCCCGCAAGGTTTGGCGGAACTGTAAGAACATCCATCGCGTATATTTCTGAGGGCTTCATGTCTCTAACGGATTGAATTTCGGGAGGACGTACGGGCATCGTGGGATAAAGAATAAAATCCGCATCCTTCAGAATTTTTTTGAAGCTTTTTATCACGAGAGTTCTGACCTTCATGGCTCTCAGATAAAACGCATCTCTGTATCCCGCCATTCTGGCAAAAGTGCCCAGCAGGATTCTGCGTTTTGCCTCCTCTCCAAACGCCTTGCTCCTTATCTCGCTGAAGTACTCATCGAAGTGTTTTCCTTCCGGATTTTCGGAATAACCGTATCTCATTCCGCAGAACTTCGCGAGGTTTGTTGAAGCCTCAGCTGTTGCGATTATGTAATAGGCTGCAAGCGCCTCTGCTATCAGTGGAAGGGAGACCCTCATGATTTTGGCCCCTTCGCTCTCAAGCTCACTCACAAACTTGTAGAAAACATTCAGGACCTTTTCATCTTTTATGGCATCCAGACACTCTGTTGGAATCGCGAATTTCATATTCTTGATGCTGGGCTTGGGTATCGCATTTTTCCGATTTTCAAGTCCCACACTTGTTGAATCTTTGGGATCCTTTTTAGCGATTAGTGGAAACACAAAAGCGACATCATCGACACTTTTTCCCATGAGTCCTATTTTATCCAGCGAGTTGGCGTAGTCTATAAGACCGTAGCGGCTCACAACTCCGTATGTCGGGGTAAAGCCAACGACACCACAGAAGGACGAAGGACAGGATATTGATCCACCTGTGCTCTCGGCCAAGGCAACGTGAGGAAAAGTGGCTAGAGCGGTTATACAGGCTGCTCCTCCAGAAGAGCCGCCACAGACTCTTTTCGGATCGTGAGGATTCTTGGGTGTGCAGAAAGCGCAGTTGGTGCAGAAAGTTCCAAAACCGAACTCATCTGTTGCAGTCTTACCTATTACAATTGCTCCCTCATTTTTCAATAACCTTACCGCGGTGGCATCAAAGAACGGTACATAATTTTCCAGTATTTTGCTTCCCGCAGTTGTTCTTACCCCTTCCGTGCAGATGTTATCTTTCACCGTCAACGGAAGAAATGGCACTTCAAGATTTTTCCAGCTTCCCGAGAAAATTTGTTCAGCATCTCTAATTGTATCTTCTGAACCTCTCAGCGTTATGAACGCTTCGTGATCTTGATTAGCTTTTTCGCATTCTTTGACAGCTTTTTCGAGGATATCGAGCGGATCAATATTTTCCGCCTTAACTTCGGACACGAACTCCCTTACACTTTTGCACTTTTCTGCCATTCAGCTCACCAGCAATTCAAACCACAGTTTTTTCATCGATAAATGCACGAAATTAAAATCCCACTTCATTTTTCAATGATTTTTGGACCTTTAAAGTAACCGTCCTCTTTGTTCGAAGTATTTGAAAGAGCAACTTCTTGAGGTATGCTTTCTCTTTCTTCATCATCTCTGGTAACATTTTTGATCGGAACGGGCTGAAATGAGGGATCAACATCATCAACATTTACTTGCTGGAGGGTGTGGAAACTCTCCAGAATCGATTTTAGGTCTTCGGCATATTTCCGAATTTCTTCGTCGCTTAACTTGAGTCTTGCAAGAAAAGCAACTTTTTTAACCGTGTTTTCGTCCACCTCTATTTTCATGTGGAGAATATAGATATGATAAAATTTTAAAAACTGATCCAAGATGGAGGGATGGAGGAAGAAAAGAACATTCTTTAATTTAACTATACTCCCTCCATGTGTGTTTGCACTTTGTGCAGCGGTAGAACCTCGTTTCAGGTTCATCACTGCTCCTTGTCTGCATGGTCCACCACTCCGCTGTGTCGTTTCCGCACTTGGGGCACTCTATAGTGGTCGTCGGGAGTTTTTGCACCTGGCTTTCCTGATCCACCACGGGTATGCTGTCCTTTGCCGCATCATGCTCTATTTTTTCCGTTATTTTGAAATTCTCACCATTCTTTATCTTTTCTTTCCTTCCGCATCTCATGCAAACAAGCTCAACCTTGCCGTCTTTTTTGACAGGATGCATCAGACTGCCGCATTTTTTACAAATTCTGATGGCGCATCACCTCACAATTGAAAGATAAAACCCAAAAACCGCGAACATTGTCAACATTTTACCGGTGGTACGGTACCGACTAATTCGGAGAGCAGTATCTTGGGATAGCCTAGGTATGGAATCCTGTAGACAACCTTCCCGACCACATTTTTCATCGACACCAACCACGGATCGGGTACGGGATTATTGTCACCCCAGGTGCGAAGCGTGCCGTTCGGAAATTTTTCATACACTCTGTGAACTATGAGCCTCCCATCGACGGGACTTTTGTAAACTATGATTGTTCCGTTTTGCCTGCCGGCAACTATATCATTAAAGGTGACGCCCTTCACAATAAGCAGATCTCCTCTGTTTAGGGTAGGAACCATCGAGCATGATACGACCGAAACTATTGGGTAATGGGTATGCAACGCAAAAGCCATTATCTGATATATGAGGAAAGCAAGAAACATTCCTAAAAAAATGTAAATAATATCTCCAAATTTTCTAATGAGTTCAATTTTCTTCTTTTCTTTACGGGAGGACATAATCTCACACCGCAAAAATCTGAGCTAACTATAAAAGCCAGAAAATTTTTAAAATGTTTTGTTTTAAGTGAACAGATTTTCGACAAATGCTGTATGGAATGGTCGATTGATATTCATTTCTTTTTTTCGGAGATTGAATTTTTGAAAGCCCCTTCCAAAGCTTCGAAGGTCTTCTTAAGCCTTTCGATGGCATCAATCACGGACTTCTCAGGGTCTTTACCCCTCACGATGAGCTTTGGCGTGCCTATATAAGGATGGTCCTTGTCAAAGGCAACAAAAGTGACAGAATCATCGTTCCATAATTCCTGCCGTAGAAGGTTCGGAAGATAAGCATCCACGCCTTTGATTTCAACGATGAGTGTTCCGTCATCCTTTTTGTTTAGATTTACTTCCATTCCTATACCACCTCTATTCCCCCTGTAGCGGACATTTAATCAATGTCTATAACTTTTAAATATTTAAGTAGAGTGCTCCAGCTTATAACGGGATTGGGAAACCTATTCTTATCCTCCTCCAGTCTTGGGCACGCGAGATTGACGAAAAAATCGACCTTTAACCCCTCCAGCTTTTCCCTCGAAATGTTGTCTCCGGAAATGATAACAATGTCCTTGCCCATTTTTTGGAGCGCTTCTTTGACTTTCCAAGGATCAGCGAATCTCTGTCCCGGCTTGGTGCTCGTCACAACTCCAATGCATTTTGCTTCCTTGAACTTTTCCACAAGCATCAAGCGCTGTTTGGTGAGCCTTTCCCTCTCATCTAATTCAACGAATCTGACGGTCCTTTCTTCCACATTCACGTGCAGAATGGGTTTTTTAAGGTCGAGAATCGCGCCCCTGAGATGAAAAGCACCTCCCGCGATGAGAATGTGAACATCTATCCTTTTCTCAACAAGTCTGAGAGCGGAGTAATCACAGCCGAGCACTACACCCTCCAGCGCGGTTCTCGAGCTTCTTGCCGTAAATACATTTATGTTGCGCTTTTCCAGCTCCGTCCTGAGTCTTTCTGCAATCTCAACGTTCTGCACCGTAGCCCCGATGCTCACAGCCCTTGCACCTTTGTCCTTCAGGATCGTTACGCACTTATCAATGAGGTATGAGAGTTCATCCCGACTTACTTCAGCTTTTACCGGGTAGAAAAGCACCCCCAGACCCTCCTTCTTCACCCACCCCGATGTTTCAACAAGCGGCGCATGTCCCAGATGCAAAATGACATCACAACCCTCAATTTTCGCCCTGTGGAACGGCAGATCACAGCTGCCGAAGCAGGGCTCAACATCCACCACAACTTCAAATCCCTCATTTTCAAGGCATCTCGCCACGTTTATGGCTCGCTTTTTTATTCCCTCGGGGAGTTGAAGGAAAATCCTTACCCTCTTCTTTTCTGCTGCCAGTGCTGCTTTCCAGCTCTCCAGAAGCTGAACGATCTCGTCAACACACACTCTGTACATTTCAGGCAATTCTCGCCGCATTATTAAAAAATTTCCTCTTTTTCGTTGGTTAAGGGTCCGTGACCAGACGGGATGGCATTCTGGTCTGTGAGAATGGCAAAATCCCGTCACCGGGAGAAAATCCAACAAGCTACGGCCATGGAATGTGGCCATGCTATATGGGAGGACATTTAAAATCCGGATATATTTTTAAGAAACGCGCAAATTCGTGATGTTATCGGGATTGTTATAAATAAAATTTAATGGGCAAAGACCAAGGGAATGTATGATGTGTTTGGAGATGCGCCTGTAGGGTGTTTGTACTGAAAAGAATTTCTTAAGCTCAGCTTAGAATGGAGTTCTTAGAGACTGTTATTTGGTAAGAAATCCAAGCAATTACGGCATTTCACTGCTATCTTCCGAAGAATTTCCGAGATAGATGGGATAAATCGACGTTTTTGACATGATTTTCCCGTCGGAGGAATCGCTTGACGGGTTTGTGGCGAGAATATCAGGTTACAATATGGAGATTTTATTAATTAAATATTTCACACAACCCTGTACTTCCTCCACCTGGCATTTCCCTCAGCTTTGACAAGCTTCAGACTTACAAGTTTCTCCATGTATGCTCTGTACGTCCTCTCCGCCACGGGGTTTTTACTTCTTTCCACGTAAGCCTTGTAAAGATCGGCAGAGCTCATTTCCCCGTGTTTCTCGAGGATGGAGTAAAGCAACCTCATTTCATCGTTCAGAGTTGAGAGTATCTGTTGCACCTTGAGCTTCTTTGCAGCTTTTATTGATTGTAACACATCTTCCTTCTCTATCTTGCTCGATCCTCTGCTCTCAGCGAGCATTGCAGCATTTCTCAGCGTGGCTATGGCAACGCGCGCATCCCCCCCAGCTGCAACTGCCACCACCCGCAGGAGGTGGGGTTCGATCGCCCCCGGCCTCAGTCCGATTTCGGCCCTTTCCTTCAGTATGTCCACAAGTTCATCCGGCTTGTACTTTGGAAACTCCACGAAGTTGAGGAGGAGGGAGCTCTTGATTCTCGGATCGAGGTCGGCAAGCGCATACGGGTCGTTGGAAATGAGGACAAGCGCAGCACCACCCCTCGATAAATCGTAAAGCATATCTTTGTCCTCCATCCTGTCAACCTCATCCAGGCACACAACAACATTGTAATTCTTCCTTTCCACAATCTGGAAAAAGCTCTCGAGAAGTTCGGCAGGAGTTCTCTTGAGCGGAGCGAGCGGATCAACGCAGCTCAGCATAGCTGAAGCGATGGCATGCTTACCAGTTCTTTCCCAGCAGTTTATGTAGATGGGTTTGAAGCTCACACTCCTCGCTGAGATCTCTTCAAACATGTACTTGACAAGGGTCGTCTTACCCGTTCCCGGAGGGCCGTAAAGAAAGAGGTTGAGAGCCCGTCTTCCTTCAATCAGGGGGTTCAGACATCTTGTGACTTCCTGAATCTGCCCCTCACGGTGAAGCATTCTTGAAGGAATGTAAGCCTCCTCGAAAACATCTTCTTTGAGTATTATCTGGTAATCATCATCCATAATCTAAATCTGAACAGGAAAAGGTAAAAACGTAACGATTTTTGAGAGCACCACCGAATGAATAAAAAAGATAACACCGATTCAATACAGAAAAAGATGGTCCCGGGGGGATGTTCTGCCAGCCATCAAACCCTTATTTTCTCCTTCTGGCTGGCTTTCGAACCCCCGACCTCCGGCTGGCCAAGACACAGGGGCGAAATTCATCGCAATCTTTTGCCCCTGCGGTCATATAAGACCGGCGCTCCAACCAGCTGAGCTACGGGACCGGAAAACCAACGGCATTGTGACGAGATATAAGTAGAAGGGTAATTTTAAAAAATTTGCATGAAGCTGAGAATGCTTCGCCAATTCAACAGGAGTCAAGTACCCATCCGGGATATATATTTTCAAAATTCTATTTAATCCAACGAAAAGATTTATATAGGTATTAACGGCAGGATTTAATTAAGCGGGCTGAAGAATCAGATCACAAACTTCCGGCTTACACGGGAAAAATTTTGCGGGCAAAAATTCAGATCAGCTGTTGCGGGCTGAAGGTTTTGCGGGCTTAAACTATCTTGCAGTCTGCAGCTTTTACTCAGCGTACAGACCGCTCGGCTTCTTGCGGGCAAATAATAGTGGGTACTTTGGAAAATAAAAACATTTCGTTAGTGTAACCTATAGCTCAAAAAATGCATGCTAAAAAAGCGGAGGGGGTTGATGGAAATGGAGTCTATTATACAAAAGGCAATCGAAAGACAGATGAATAGGGAAGTTCCCTACGTTTATGAAACGGAAAAGGAGGAGGAGTTTTTGATGCCGCAGGAGGCCAGAATAGCGGTTTTGGGCATCGGCGGGATGGGCTGCAATGCGATAAACAGGCTGAGCACGATAGGTATTATCGGAGCCGAGACCATAGCCATGAACACGGATGCAAAACACCTCAAAATGATCAAAGCCGATAGAAAGATCCTTTTGGGACAGGAGATTACCAGAGGTCTTGGCGCGGGAGGTTATCCGGAAGTGGGGAGGAGAGCTGCTGAGGAGTCCATAAATGAGATAAAGGAAGCTCTCCGTGGCATGGACATGGTTTTCGTGGTTGCAGGTATGGGTGGTGGTACTGGAACCGGAGCCGCGCCCATAGCTGCGGAGGTGGCAAAGCAGCAGGGCGCAATAGTCATCGGAGTTGTCACCATGCCATTCAGGATAGAGGGCGCAAGAATTCACAAAGCTGAGGAAGGTTTGATAAACCTCAGAAGGGTAACCGACACGGTGATTGTCATAGAGAACGACAGACTGCTCGAGATAGCAGGAGAGATGTCTCTTGATCAGGCCTTTGCAGTTGCGGATGAGATTATCGTCACAATGATAAAGGGAATAACCGAGACCATATCAACACCATCGCTTGTGAACCTGGACTTTGCTGATGTCAAGGCCGTGATGAGCGTCGGAGGAGTGGCGATGATAGGTATAGGGGAGAGCTCCTCTGCCTCAAGAGCGAGAGAAGCTGTTGAAAAAGCTCTTGAGAACCCGCTGCTTGACGTGGACTACACGGGGGCTAATGGAGCGCTCATACACATAACCGGGGGTAAGGATCTCAAGTTGAGCGAGATAAACGAGATAGGGATGTACGTGCAGAAACACCTTGATGCAAATGCACAGACGATCTGGGGTGCGAGGATTGATTCCAGTATGGACGGCAAGATAAGGGTGATAACGATAATAACAGGCGTGAAGAGCCCGTACGTGCTTGGTCCATCAGAGGCTGCAGAGGAGCTGGAGAAAAAGAGTCTCGGTGAGGCGCTGGGCATAGAAATCATAAAATAGTTTTTGACAAACAAAATCACGGCGTATTTCACGTTTGGGTGTGCCGTAGAACCAAAGGCGCACCTATCAACAATTTTTTCATTATTTGATCTCGGGTTCTGTTTTTCTTCGATGATTATTCAGATTATGATTTCAGATTATAATGTTTCAGAATCAGAAAAAATTTAAGAGAATTTTTTGAAATCCAATACATGGTTGTTTCGACTTTAGGTTTGCGGATTTTTGAGATGTGACACCCACCCGAAATGATCATGTGTGAATTCTTCCAAAATTATATAAATTTTTAATGCCAGGGTGAAAGTCATGGCATATAAAAACACACTTCAGATAAGTATTCTTGTACTTTTACTTCTGGCCGGAGTTGCGCTGATTTTCGGTGTTGGCGGGGTTGTCTGGACGATTGTGGGGATTTTTATCATTCTATACACCCTTGCCGGCATCAGAATAATTTACCAGTACGAGACAGGGGTTCTTTTTACTTTGGGTAAGTATAAAGGGTTGCTCAATGCCGGTCTCGTCTGGGTTGCACCCATAATTCAGTCGCTGCGCAAAATAGACACGAGGATTCAGACAATAGATTTACCGAAGCAAGAAGTCATAACCAAGGATAATGTGCCGGTCAAGATTAATGCGACGGTTTTTTTCAGGGTTCAGTACCCCGATAAAGCTGTGCTGAACGTTAGAGATTTTAAATACGCGACCATGATGTACTCACAGACGGTTCTTAGGGATGTTATCGGAGGTAAAGAGCTTGACGAGATCCTTCAGAAACGTGAAGAAGTGGCTGAAGAAATAAGGAAAATAGTTGATGAAATAACAGATAAGTGGGGAATTGATGTTACAGGCGTGAGGCTTCAGGATATTGAGTTGCCTGAAGAAATGAGAAGAGCGATGGCCAGACAGGCTGAAGCCGAGAGGGAAAGAAGAGCGATCATAATAAAGTCTGAGGGTGAGATAAAGGCTGCCGAAAACTTGGCTAAGGCGAGCGAGCTGATCTCAAAGACACCAGCAGCCCTACAGCTGAGAACTCTGCACACACTTGCTGATATTTCGTCCGATCCGAACCAGAAAGTGATATTCTTGGTTCCGTTCGATACGATAAAATACTTGGTGAAAGGGGATAACAACGAAAAAGCAAGGAAAAGCGGGAAGAAGTGAATGCGTTGTTGAAATTATTTAAAATTCTTTCTACAATCTCTTCTGTATGAAGTACACGGAGCTTGTGGATCTTTACGATCAGCTGGCAACCACCTCGTCCAAGATAAGAAAAACGGAAATACTGGCCAGATTTCTGGAAAAAATAGATGATGACACATTGCTCAGAAAAGCACTTCTCCTGATAATGGGTACCGTGTTCCCCCCTTGGAGTGAGGAAGAAATAGGTGTGGCAACAAAGCTGACCATCAGAGCGATATCCCGAGCATACGGCGTGAGTGAGGAGAATATTGAGGCAAAATGGAAGGAAAAAGGCGATCTCGGCCTCATAGTTGAGGAGATAGCGACCAGAAAAAAACAGGTAACGCTCTTCCAGAGGGACTTAACGGTCGAAAAGGTGTACGATAACCTCAAAAAGGCCGCAGAGGCTGAGGGGGAGGGTTCGCAGGAGAGAAAGATAATGTATATATCGGAACTTCTGATCCACGCGACCTCAAAAGAGGCCAAATATATAGTTAGAACCGTGCTCGGAGATCTCCGTGTTGGTGTGGCGGAGGGTATAGTCAAGGATGCCATAGCTAAGGCGTACTTTACAGACATAATCTGGGAAGCGCTGCTCACCCAGCCGTGCGGCGAGGGGAAGAGCAGATACGACCTGATCTTTGAGGAAAAGGGCAGAAGGGTGTGGATAGAAAAGCCAGCATACATAACTCTCGGCCGGTTGAGTTCGCTGAAGCTCAGGCGGTTCATGGAAAACAACGAGGTTAAGCTGGTTGAACGGGAGGAAATAGAAAAGCTCGAAAGCCTGTGGAAGAAAAAGAGCAATGTGGATATGATCATCCTTGTTTCAGCGGAGAAGGGCTCGGAGATGAAACAGAAAATTATAGATTTGCTTGAAAGGGCGTTCGCTCTCACCAATGATCTTGCTCATGTTGCCGTGGTTGCCAAAAATGAAGGGGAGGAAGGCCTGAGGAACGTGAGCCTTGTGCTCTTCCGCCCGATAAGGGTGATGCTTGCACAGAGAGCTTACTCGATCAGGGAGGCGTTCAGCACCGTTGGCAGACCGGCAGCCCTGGAGTATAAATATGACGGTTTCAGGGTGCAGATACACAAGGACGGGGATAAGGTTAAGATCTTCACGAGGAGGCTGGAGGACGTTACCAGACAGTTCCCGGACGTTGTCAGGGCTGTGAGGGAATGCATAAAAGCAGATCAATGTGTGGTTGAGGGAGAGACGATAGGTTATGATAAAGAGACAAAGAAGTGGCTGCCCTTCCAGAAGATCTCGAGAAGAATAAGGAGGAAGTACGATATAGAAAAAATGATGAAAGAGATACCGACAATGACAAACCTTTTCGATATAATTTATCTGGATGGTAAGCTCACGATCGACTTACCCTTCAAAGAGAGAAGAACCCTTCTTGCAAAGATAGTTGAGGAAAAGCCCTACGAAATGGTTCTCGCAAAGCAGATAATAACGGACAGGGATGAGGAGGCGCAGCGCTTCTTTGAGGAAGCACTTTCCATGGGTAACGAAGGGATCATGTTCAAAAACCTCGATGCAGCTTATAAACCCGGAGTTAGAGTCGGTCACATGGTCAAGCTCAAAACCACGCTTGAGACCCTTGATCTCGTGATCGTGGGTGCCGAATGGGGAGAGGGTAAGCGCTCCGGCTGGCTTACCTCGTACATCCTTGCGTGTCGTGATGAGGATACCGGAGAGCTTCTCACCATCGGTAAGATGTCAACCGGCCTGAAAGAGAAGAGCGAGGATGGCACCACTTATGAAGAGATGACCCGACTTCTCAAACCGCTGATAGTGAAGGAAAAGGGTAAGGAGGTCGAGGTGATTCCGAAAATAGTGGTCGAGGTTACTTATGAGGAAATCCAGAAATCACCCCACTACACTTCGGGATATGCCCTCAGATTCCCGAGATTTGTGAGGCTCCGCACGGACAAGAGTGTGGAAGAAATAGACACGCTTCAGAGGATAGAACACCTCTATAGGGTGCAGAGGCACAGGAATGAAGGTGGCGGCAGCGACGGTAAATGAAGTCCAACCCTTATTTTCGGAATTGGAAACAAAAAGCGGGCATGACAGCCCATCCAAACATTTTTTACTTTATGGTAATGAAAACCGAAACGTTTAAAAACATGCCATGCTAAAAATCCAATACGAAACATCGTAACTGCATTACTCAAAAGTAATCTTTATATAGATTCATCACAGCTTAATAAATAACAAAACACAGAGTGGTGGTTGAATGATCAGTAGAAAGACCATGGACGCATTGAAAATGTTGGGTCTTAACCTCTATGAGAGAAAATTGTACGCCGCTCTTCTTGCTCGTGGAGCCGCCACGGCAGGAGAACTCGCTGAGATGGCAAATGTGCCAAGATCGAGAACTTACGATGTTCTTGAGTCCCTTGCTGAAAAGGGATTTGTGATCATTCAGCATTCCAAACCCATAAAGTATGTTGCTATCGATCCGGAAGAAGCTCTGGAAAGGATCAAGGCAAGACTTCACGAGGACCTTAGAGAGATGGTTAGCAGAATAGAGGAGTTCAAGTCCAGTGATGCATTTGTTGAGCTGAAGAATCTGTATTCTCGGGGTGTGAGCCTTGTTGAGCCCGCTGACCTGACGGGCTCCCTGAAGGGAAGGTATGCTCTTTACCAGCGCTTTGAGAACATGGCAAAATCAGCCGAAAAAACCCTGGACATAATCACAACGGAAGAGGGGCTCAAAGAGCTGGTTAACGTACACTCCGGTGTCCTTCAGAGAGCGGCAGATAATGGTGTTCGCATAAGAATTCTCGCTCCCATCACTGAGACGAACAGAAGGGCAGCAGAAATTCTCAAGAATGTTGCGGAGATAAAGGATCTAAATTCCCTCCACGGCAAGATACCGAAGGTGCCGTATGCAAAGATGTTTCTTGCCGACGGCAAAGAAGCGATCATGACACTCAGCGGGGAGGACACGCACCCATCGCAGGAGGTCTCTCTGTGGACGGGATCCGAGCACTTCGCCAGCAATTTTGCACACAGCGTATTTGAAATTCTGTGGAACCAGGCGGAGGAGCTGGAGCTTGAATAACGCTTCCGCTTTCCGTGTATTTTCCCCCTTTTTAGCGATACACTGAAACTCGGAAAGTTTTGCGCATCTCTTTCTGCATATCTTGATATATCAGCACGAAGCTTTATATGCGTCCTTTGATCATTATTAGATCTATGGCAAAAAAGAAGTATGTGTGTACGAAGTGTGGCAGGATTGTGGAGCAGCACGTGGAGAAGGAGGAGCATGCATTTAATTCTCCGCCGGAGTGTTGTGGACTGAAAATGTTCGTGGCGAGCTGAAGTTCCAATGAGGAATTCGGCGGAGAGTTCGCGCTACACACCAGCATAACCCCTTTATATTTGACCTTCCACATTTCTGGATATGGGGGATGTGCTCCGCTCCATAAAAGCGTTTGTAAGGGAGAAAAGAAGAGCACACCGCAGATTTGTAAGGAAACTTTCGAGAAGGGACAGAAAACTCTACGAAGCCCTCGTGTTTCTTTTGAAGTTTACATGCGTGGCTCTGCCCATGCATCTTATTATCTGGATGAATGTTGATATGACATCGCTACAGGAAATAACCGCAGGGATGGTAATCACGGTGCTAAATCTTCTCGGATTTAATGCCGTACACGACGGTATTTCCATCTATATCAACGGGATGAGAATAGAGATAATAAGAGACTGCACCGGGTGGAAGTCCTTCATGGCGGTGTGCGGGCTTGTTATCGCAACTCCAGATGCCTCCTGGAAGGACAGAATCACGGCAATTCTTGCAGGAGCTCTCGTTATCACAGCGGCGAATCTTATAAGGCTGGTGACAACGATACTGGTGGGCGTGGCTTACGGGATCAAAGTCATGGAGGTTGTGCACATCCACCTCTGGAGGTGGGGACTCACGGGGACTATAGTTCTTTACTGGTATCTCTGGTACAAGAAAGTGGTGCTTAAGAAACGCAAATAGGAAGTTAGTGTGAATCAGGAGGAATCGGATGGGAATTTGAGCATCTTTCTCTCCTCCTTCATTGGGAACCCCGGGATGGTTCGGAAGAAGCTTCTGTCACACCCCCATACCCCACATACAAAATCCTGTCGGGAGCAAGGGCATCTATTACTTCCTTTCTGTGCGTCACCGCTATCAGAGTTATGCCCGCTTCCCTCACGAGCTGCGATATTTTTCTGGCCACGCGCATGGCTGTGATTTCATCAAGGTGTGCTGCAAATTCGTCCACGAGCATTAAACTTGGTTTCTTTGCAAGACACAGAGCAAGGCGAAATCTCTCCTTCTGGCCGGTGGAGAGCTCGCTGTATCTTGCTCTGAAAAGCACCGCGTCGGAAATTCCTGCTTTGTTCAACACTTCAACAGCCAGGTGTATGTCTCCGCACACCTCATAAACCTGTTCGAGAATGCTTTTCTCTTCATCAATATCGGGCTCGATTTCTGCGGGTATTATCGCTGCGATTTCTGGCACCGATGCCTCGATTTTTCCGCTGGTCGGGAGGTAGGCCTTATCCTTGATCCCGAGGGCAGCTCCAATTATGAGTCTCAGCAATGTTGTTTTGCCCGCTCCGCTCGCTCCGACCACCGCCACTACTTCCCCCGGCCCGATCTCGAGGTTGACATTCCTGAAAACATACCTCTCCACCACCCTCTGCTTCACACCGAATGATGACAGCACTTCCTTGATATCATCGTTCAGCCCCTCAAGGTCAAGCACACTCCGGAACAGCTTGGAGACGTTGATGAATCTGAGCTTCTCCATCTCCCTGACCTTTCCGTAGCGCGAAACACACAGCCTGCCCTTGTGCTTCTTCGCGATCTCGTCCTCCGTGAGGAAGGATTTTATGTAGTGTTCCGCTTCCTCGGTCAGCGGGTAGTACAGCACCGGTCTTCCTGATGCGGTATCCCACATGTAGTAGAAGCCCGCCTTTTCAAAGAAGGGGTTGTATCTCGCCATCTGGGCTATCGTTTCCACGAGATGCTTTTTCATCCTCATCTCCGGGATTCTTCTCTCCGCTATCCACTCTATGGCAGTTCTGACGGCACACACCCCTATCCCATCAGCCCTGTAGTCCGGGTGCACCACAACCCTTGCAATCCGCGAGGCCGCAGAGTTGCACTTTCTCATGGCTTCTTCGCTTGCCTTTTCCCACAATTTGTGCCTCGCTATTTTAAGGGAATACTCCATCCTCAGCTTTCTAAACAGCTTCGGAAACTCCTTCTCCGGCCAGAACACATTCTCGAACCACTCCTTCGGGAAGACGCGCTCCCTTATATTTTTTATCACCTTACCATCCACTCTCCTGTGCATGAGAGGAATTGCGGGATCGACCCTGACGTAAGCTATAACGTCGGGTTCGTACGGCTGCCTGTCCAAAAGCTCGAATATGAGGAAGCGGGACGCCGGGGTTGAGCCCTTTATCTCCACTATGTGTACATTCTCGCTGCCACAGTTTTCACATCGGGGTTTTGTGTTCGCTTCCATCAGCGCTTCGCAATCGTAACATTTCCAGAGAGCAACTTTACTCTTCTCGCTTGCGTAATGGTACTGTTCAAGCTCGGCTATAGCCTCAAAGTCTCTTTCATATATTGCCTCTCTTGCAAGGATCTTGTACCTGTAAACCTCCCTGCCAAAGCTCAGTCTCGGGAGTTCTATGTGCTTGCGAAAAACATCCCAGACTTTGATTCTCTCCCCCTCGTATATTTTGTAGAGTTCGTAGTCCTCAAATAACAGAACATTTCTGCCGTAGATCTTTTTCGGCTGGTTCTTAAGAACGACCTCCACAGCATCCCCTTCAAACAACCAGGCCGCTATGCCGGACATGTAAAGATAAAGACCGTTGTCAAGCTCCACCACGCCGAACCATCTGTGCTTGTGCTCGGGAAGCTCGTGCTTCGTTACCTTTGCCTTGATGACACGCTCCATGAGAAAATGTACCCGTGCAATTATTTAATTAGTTTTCTTTTGATAGATGAACACATGGAGAGAAAAAACAAGTACATTAAGAAATCAAAAACGGAAGAAAAACGTGGTCTCATAATCAAACAGCCGTACGCCTCGATGATAGTTAGGGGCATAAAAAAGTGGGAACTCAGGAAGAGAAGGACGAACGTGAGAGGGGATGTGATAATTCTTTCCGGAGGTAATGTGTTGGGTAAAGCCGAGCTTGTGGATGTTAAAGGCCCGTTCAGCGTTGAGGAACTGAGACGGTTCAAGCATCTTCACAGAGTTGACGAAAAAGAGCTGGAGG
The DNA here is from genome assembly GCA_027038505.1 of Nanobdellati archaeon. GTDB lineage: Archaea > EX4484-52 > EX4484-52 > EX4484-52 > WAPT01 > WAPT01. The sequence continues at coordinate 34,261 of JALVWC010000013.1, read as the reverse complement.
AGTACTCCGAAGGAAGGGAGCTGTACGCATGGGTTTTTGAAAGCGCCGAGGAGTTTGATCACAAGCAGGAGGTGAAGATTCCGCGCGGTGCTCAGGTCTGGGTAAGGCTGGAAAAAACAGGAAGCGAAGCAGAACTCCCGGAGAAGAGAAACGAATCGGGCTGGAAGTCCTCGAAACATTAATATAGAGGCGAGTCATAATATTGAGACATGAGCAAAGATGGTAAAGAGTCCACCAAAGAAAAAAACACCAAGCACACTCCGGTAAAGAAGGAAAGAATAATAGAGTCATACACCATCGTTGCTGATGGTGTGGAGGCAGATGTGGAGATTGCTGAAACCAAACACGAGTATGTGCCACTTTACATTCTCAACAGACCCCGGATAGATATAGCAACAAAGGCCATTCTTAACGCAATAAGGGAGGAGCTCATAAAACTCGTGGAGATCTCAACCAAAGAGTTTGTTGATCCTTCAGCCGTGGCATCCTTAAAGCAGCGGTTCAGGGCAAAGGCAATGGAACTCATAGATAACTATTTGCCAGCTCTCTCTGAAAAGGAAAAAAACATCTTGGTCGGTACGTTGATCCACGAGATGCTCGGACTTGAGGACATCGAGTTTTTTATAGCAGATCCTCACCTTGAAGAGATAGTCGTTAACTCCTCCAAAGAGCCGGTGTGGGTGTATCACAAAAAGTACGGCTGGCTCAAGACAAACATCGTGATAGGAAGCGAGGAAAAGATTTACAATTACGCTGCGGCGATAGGCAGGAGGGTTGGGAGACAGATAACGAACCTACACCCGCTCATGGACGCTTACCTTCCCACCGGAGATAGGGTAAACGCCACACTCTTTCCCATCTCCACCCACGGAAACACGCTGACGATCAGGAAATTTTCCCGTTCTCCATGGACCATAATCCACCTTATTGATAACAACACTCTTTCCCCCGAGATAGCGGCCATACTCTGGCTTGCCATGCAGTATGAGATGAACATAATAGTTGCCGGGGGCACAGCTTCCGGTAAAACATCCATGCTTTCAACACTCCTGCCGTTCATTCCTCCAAATCAAAGGATAATCTCCATAGAGGACACAAGGGAGATAAACCTCCCCAAGTTCCTGCACTGGGTCCCATTTTCCAGCAGGGAGGCTAATCCCGAGGGAAGGGGAGCTGTTACCATGCTGGATCTGCTCGTTAACTCCCTCAGGATGAGGCCTGACAGGATAATAATCGGTGAAATAAGAAGGAAAGAGGAGGCTGAGGTGATGTTTGAAGCAATAAGGACGGGGCACAGCGCATACGCAACCTTCCACGGAGACAGGGCCGATGAGGTGATAAAGAGGCTTACCAACCCCCCGATGGATCTTCCTCCTTCCGTTCTGAGCGCTCTCCATCTCATAGTTGTGCAGTTCCGCCACAGGAGAATGGGCGTCAGAAGAACTCTGGAGGTTGTGGAGATACTGCCGGGAGAAAAGGAGCTTGGCCTCAATGCTGTTTACAGGTGGAACGCGGCCAGCGACACCTTCAAGAAGCTGAACAAATGCTGGAGGGTATACAGGGAGATAAACCTTTACGCGGGGATGACTGAAAAGGAAATAGACGAGAATATAAAGCGAAAGATGATAATACTTGAATGGCTCAGGAAACACGGAATAAAGACCGTCAACACCATCGGGAAGATCATTGCAGAATATTACAGAAACGAGGACGAAATAGTGGATCTGGCAGCGAAAGATGCTGATCCAAAAGAACTTCTCGATGAGGATCTGTTGAAAGAACTCGAGAGGGTCACACTCTGACGTATCTTGGGGGTTGGTGTATGGCTCGAATCAACGAGGAAGCGCTTGTAAGCAGGGCGAGAATATTCTTTCCCATTGCCAAGAAGCTCGAACCTCTATTTTATCACCTCAACGCCGACCTTGCAAGGGTGGAATCAAAACTCAGCCTGGTTGAACACATCGCGGTCTCGCTCTACAAGGGCGTTTACACAGCCATCATGTTCGGGACTTTAATAGGGCTCCTTGGTATCATCCTTCAGGATGCCATGATAATGAAGATAGCGGCCATATCCTTTTTGCTTTTCTTCCTCCTGAACTTTTACACATCCCTTTACTACCCCAGGTTTATTTCGTACAAGAAAGCCAAAAAAATCGAGGAGGACTTACCCTATGCTCTGAGACACCTTTTGATTCAGGTCAAGGCCGGTGTGCCTCTTTATCAGGCCATGGTTACAGTTTCGGAAGGCTACGGAGAAGCTTCGAGGGAGTTCAGAAAAATAATCGAGAGCATAAATGCGGGCAAAAGCCAGGTTGAGGCGCTGGAAGATAGCATATCGAGGAACCCCTCCTTACCTCTCCGCAGGGCTCTGTGGCAGTTGCTCACCGCCGTAAAGACGGGCGCTGATCTGACAAGATCTCTGGAAGCGGTCGTGGACGAGATAATGAGGGAACAACTGATAGCGATCAAAAAATACGGTCAGGAACTCAACCCGTGGACCCTCATGTACATGATGTTCGGCATAATAGTGCCGTCCCTCGGCATAACATTCCTCATGATTTTGTCGTCCTTTGTCGGTATGGTTATCGATAAGAGCATGCTTGCCATCGGACTCTTCACCCTTGTGGCGTTCCAGTTTATGTTCGTGCAGGTCGTGAAGAACAAAAGACCATCGGTGAAAATATGAAAAGGGTCAGGTTCCTCCTCAGGAAAAAGAGCTTGAATATGAAACAGCTCATCACAGACGCAATGGTGACCGTTTACTCCCTACTGCCGAGAAACTACCGCAAAAAAATAGAGCGAGAAAAAACTTATGCAGGAATAGAAGGTGACAAAAGCGCTTTCTGCGGTGCAATTATGTTGATCATGTGGCTCATAGGTTTGGTGGAAACCTCGGTACTCTTCTTCACATTCGGAGTCCCTCTTCACCTCGCGGTAATCCCCATGGGCATTCTTTTTCCGTTCGGTTACTTCCTGCCATATCTGATTTTCACCTATCTTGCGGATGCGAGGAGAAAAAGGATGGAGGTCGTGCTCCCGGACATACTCATGCTGATATCGGCAAACATAAAGTCGGGGCTGACCATTGACAGAGCCATTCTCTTTGCCTCCCGTCCGGAGTTCGGCGAACTGTCTGACGAGTTCAAGAAGGTGGCGTTTGAGATTTACGGTGGAGAAGAGGTCAGCGAGGCTTTCAGGAAAATGCTCACACGGATAAAGTCCATAGCGTTGGAAAGAACGGTGAAACTTCTGCTGGAGGGGTTAAAATCGGGGGGAACCATAGCCAGTCTGCTGGAGGAGACGGCTAACGATCTGAGAAATGTGGAGGTGCTTCAAAGGGAAATAAGGTCGAACGTATCGATGTATATGATGTTCATATTTCTTGCAGGTGTGGTTGCGGCTCCGTTTCTATTTGCTATATCCAAGGTGTTGATTAACACTTCATCTTCAGCATGGGGTACGATGAATATTAATCAGGATGTGGCTTCATTTATGGGAGGGGGTTTCATATCTCTCAAACCAACAAAAATTGATACCGGCGCGTTTTCCCTTTTTTCCATTCTGTGTCTCTCGATAAACATAATCTTTGCGAGCATGCTCATTTCGATCATTCAGCACGGAGATGCTAAAGCTGCGATAAAATACATACCCTTATTCATGGTGATTGCGTTCGCCATCTACTACGGAAGTCTTAAGGCGATGAGTGCCGTGTTTCAGATGGTTGTGTAAAAGCGCGGACAATCTCCAGCACATTTCGGGATTGAGGAAGCAACGGATTAGAAATCGAGGTCAGACATTTTCATCTGTTCTCCTGTCGAGCTCATTATGCACTATTGTTATGCAGGATGAAGCGAGATATGGCATGGGCCCGACAGATACCTTACACGCTCCAAGTTTATCCATCACGTAATCTTCCACTTTCTTCGGCAGCCCTATGTGGTCACCAAGCACGAAGCACACATTGTTGGAGGGGAGTTCAACCTCCCTTATGTCCTTTCCTTTCTCATGCAACACGTAAAGATGGAAGCTGCACTGCTCCACAAGCTCTTTGAGCAACGGCACCACATCCTTCCTCGCAACCCATATCCCGTCCTGAACTTTTACCCAGCTCTCGCCCTTCTCTTCAGCTTTTCTGCCCTTTCTCTCCCACACTTCCAGAGCTTTCTTTATCCAGCTACCAACATTCCTCTCATCAGGTGACACCTTCCGCATGTTATCGGAAAAGAAGGCAACCGTCTTCGGAGGGTCGGGAGGCCCGGTGAGAACAGCATAGAAAGCTGTGTTCTCTCTCAACCTGTGGCTGAGCCAGAGCGCCTGAGTCACGCATCTGGCCACAAGATCCATTCTTCCCCCGCTCCCGGGGAGATCGTTAAGGGAGAAGATCGGAGCTGTTGTGGCTTTTCTTGCGTACAGTACAAATGCGCGCATGCTCAGACTTGTGTGTTAAGAGTTTAATAATTTTTTCTCTTGGTCTCTCGGCAACCCACACCTCTAACCTTTAAAAATATGAGTCTGCAGTTTTTCCATCATGAGCTCATCCTCTCGGGTTGAAGCGGAAGAGAACATAGCAACGCACACTCCGAGCAATAAGAATGAAAATATTACCGTAAGGATCGGACTTGAGACGCATGTTCAGCTCATAACTCGCTCAAAGTTGTTCTGCTCCTGCAAAAATCCCGTTACCCTGAAGGAGGAGCCCGCTCCCAATACCCTTGTGTGTGATGTCTGTCTCGGAATGCCGGGAACCAAGCCCGTGCTCAACAAAAGGGTGGTGGAGCAGGCGATAATGGTCGCCCTTGCGTTAAACGCGGATCCAGCAAAAAGAACCTTCTTCTCAAGAAAAACATACTTTTATCCCGACATGAACAAGAACTATCAGATAACCCAGTACGAGATTCCCATAGCGTCTGGTGGCTGGGTGGAGATAGAGGGGGATGATAGTTCGAAAAAGAAAATAAGGATAAGGCGCATCCACATAGAGGAGGATCCCGCAAAGCTTGTTCACAGGGATGGATACACTCTGGTGGACTACAACAGAGCCGGCATACCTCTCTTGGAGATAGTCACGGAGCCCGACTTCTCCAGCCCGAGAGAAGCCAGAGCATATCTTCAGAAGCTCGTTCAAATTCTCGAGTATCTCGGTGTTTATGATTCCACGACTCAGGCAACAATCAAGAGCGATGCCAACATCTCCATGGAATATAACGGCATCGCTGGCGAGAGAGTCGAGCTGAAGAACATAACAGGAACCAGGGAGATAGAAAGAGCGTTAAGCTACGAAGTCATCAGGCAGCTGAACGTTTTCAGGAGGGGTGGTGTTCCTTCGAGAGAGACCAGAGCATGGGATGAGAATGTCGGTGTCAGCAAGAGCTTGAGGATGAAGGAGGAGGAAGAGGAATACGGATACATATTTGATCCGGATCTTCCCGTGATAGAGATCGATGAGAATTTCATCGGAAAGATAGGGGGAAATCTTCCGGAACTCCCGGATGAAAAGAGAAGAAGGTTCATGCAGCAGTACGGGCTGAAGGAAAAAACTGCCGAGAGTTTAACAGCTGATGTTGAAATTGCCGATCTCTTTGAAAAGCTGTGCAGGAGCGTGTCCGTCAAGAATGCTGTGACATGGACACTCGTGCTGATGAAGACCCTCAACTACCACAGCATGAAGTACAGGGAAGCCGGCATACCCGATAATTGGATGGTTGAACTCGTGAAGGCCTACGAGGATGGCTGCTACTCCGATGTTGTCACCGAAGAGATACTCAGAAAGATGGTGGAGGAAAAACAGCCTATGAGTGTCATAGTCGAGAAATATAAATACCCCAGCCTTAAGGATGTTGGAAACTTGGAAGAGATAATCAGGAAAGTTGTGAAAGGAAACAGAAGCGCGGTGGAAGACTATAAAGCTGGCAGGAAGGAGGCGATAAACTTTCTTGTGGGGCAGGTGATGAAAGAGACGAGAGGGGGAGCAGACCCCAAGAAGGTTAGGGAGATACTTGAGAGCATGTTGAACGAATCATGAATAATGCTAAGTCACCTCTGCAATATATGCTCAGAATTTTGGATGTCGCAGGCTGAAAATGTTTATATATAAATATAGTGCAATAATATATCTAGATACACAATTTGTAGGGTATGGTTAAGACAGAAACAACATTTTGTGTTGCAGAGTTATTGATATAGACTTACCTATCTCCATCATGCTGTACCTCTTGGATCTCGAGAACACCAGAAAGCAGGGGTGTGAGGTGTGAAATGTCCGTATTGCGGGTTTTCGGAGAGCAAGGTGATAGAGACGAGGGATGTAGGAGATGATGCAATCAGAAGAAGGAGGATGTGTCTTAAGTGCGAGAGGCGCTTCACCACCTACGAGAGAGTGGAAAGGATGGATATATATGTCATAAAGAAGGACGGCAGACGGGAGAGGTTCGACAGGGAAAAAGTGAGAAGGGGGATAATGAAGGCCTGTGAAAAAAAGCCGATTAGCATAGAAGCAATAGATCGCATTGTTGAGGAGGTGGAAAGCGAGGTGAGGAAGAGCGATGGTGTGGAGGTGAGCAGCAGGGAAATAGGGGAGATAGTCATGAGAAAGCTCAGAGAGCTTGATCATGTCGCATACATAAGATTCGCATCCGTTTATAAGGAGTTCAAAGATGTTGATTCCTTCACGCGGGAGATCATGCTTCTCAAAAAGGAGACGAAACCGTCAGACACGATGATGAAGGGTGATGTTGTGTGAGCTGTGAAAAAAGGAAAGTCGAAGATGAGGGACAGCAGAAAGAAAATAAAAAGGAAGCGGGCGAGATGGTGAAAAACCACATAAAAAAGGTCAGAAAAAGGGATGGCAGGATTGTGCCCTTCGAAAAGGAGAAGATCGTTAATGCTATTTTTAAAGCAGCCCAGGCCGTTGGCGGACATGACAGAAAGATGGCGGAGTCAATAGCGGATGAGGTTGTAATGGTGCTCAATCGGAGGTTCAAACCCGGTGAGATTCCCTCCGTGGAGGACATACAGGATATCGTGGAGGAGGTTCTGATCAAGAGAGGTCATGACAGAACCGCGAGAGCTTACATAGCATACAGGAGGGAGAGAGCGAGAATAAGAGAAATAAAGGCAGCGCTGGGTGTGGTTGATGAACTCAAACTTCCCATCAACTCGATAATCGTACTCAAAAACCGGTACTTAATGAAGGATGAGGACGGCAAGCCTATAGAAACGGTTGCGGGTATGTTCAGGCGTGTTGCGCACAACATAGCAAAAGCCGATAGATTTTACGGTAAAACTCCTGATGAGGTTAAGGAAACGGAAGAAAAGTTTTACAAACTCATGACCTCTCTTGAGTTTTTGCCGAACTCACCCACACTCATGAATGCTGGCACACCTCTCCAGCAGTTATCGGCATGTTTCGTTCTGCCTATAGAGGATGATATAGGGAGCATCTTTGATGCTGTGAAATACACGGCCATGATACATAAAAGTGGCGGCGGTACCGGCTTCAGCTTTTCCAGACTGAGACCCAAAGGCGACATAGTTAAGAGCACACACGGCGTTGCCTCCGGGCCGGTATCCTTCATGCGCATCTTCGATGTCGTGACGGATGTGATAAAGCAGGGTGGTAGAAGAAGAGGAGCCAACATGGGTGTGCTCAATGTTGATCATCCGGACATACTTGAGTTCATTACGTGCAAGGAACGGGAAGGCGTGCTCACAAACTTTAACATATCCGTGGCTGTGACTGACGCTTTCATGGACGCTGTGAAGAGCAACGATACATACCCTCTCATCAATCCGAGGAACGGAGAGGTTGTAAGAGAGCTTCCAGCAAGAGAGGTGTGGGATCTTCTGGTGCTCATGGCGTGGAAATGCGGAGACCCGGGTGTGATATTCATCGATGAAATAAACAGACACAACCCGACCCCTGCTCTTGGGAGAATAGAGGGCACAAATCCCTGCGGGGAGCAACCCCTTCTCTCCTATGAGTCCTGTAATCTCGGATCCATCAATCTGGGCAAGTTCGTGGTTATGGATGACGGTAAACCCTACATCGACTGGGAAAGGTTAGAATACACTGTGAAGACAGCCGTGCACTTCCTCGATAATGTAATCGATATGAACAAATACCCTCTTAAGCAGATAGAAAAGATGACGAAGGCCAACAGAAAGATCGGACTTGGAGTTATGGGTTTTGCAGATCTGCTGATAAAGATGGGCATACCCTACAACTCGGACAAAGCTACAAAAATGGCGGAGAAGATTATGAAATTCATAAACGAGAAGAGCAAGGAAGCTTCAGTTGAGCTTGCCGAGGAAAGGGGGAGCTTTCCCAACTTCGAGCTGAGCGTATGGCCCGAGAGAGGTTATGACAAGCTGAGGAATGCAACAACAACCACCATAGCCCCCACGGGGACGATAAGCATAATAGCCGGAGCCTCCAGCGGTATAGAACCTATCTTCGCCATCTCCTATGTGAGGAAAAATATACTGGGTGGAGAGGAGCTCATAGAGATCAACCCGCTTTTCATAGAGATGGCGAAGAGGATGGGACTTTACAGCGAGGAGCTCATGAAGAAAGTCTCCAAGATGGGTTCAATTCAGCACATAGACGGTATGCCTGAAGAACTCAAAAGAATATTTGTCACAGCACACGACATAGCACCGGAGTGGCACGTTAGGATGCAAGCTGCTTTCCAGAAGTATACGGACAACGCGGTATCCAAGACTGTAAATTTACCGCACCACGCCACGCCGCAGGACGTGGAGAAGGTTTACTGGCTTGCCTATAAGCTCAAGTGCAAGGGCATAACCGTGTACAGGGACAGGTGCAGGAGCCAGCAGGTACTGAACATAGAGTACAGGGAGGACAAAAAGAAGGAGAAGAGTGATGCAAAATCGTGCCAAACATGCTGATTCCGGTTGAAGAACGACCCTTCATATAAATTCCATTTGCGGTTCGCTCGCTTTCCATGCAGGTCGATGAGGTATGATCAACGGAAATGGTGCGGAAAGAGCACAACCATCCGAAATCCAGCCGCAGGCTGAAAGCAGTACGGAGAGCGCATCCACGTCAATGGCCGAGATGCCCGTAGAGATCAGGGGCCCCGGGTTGGTTCAGGTTTATACGGGCGATGGAAAGGGCAAGACCACGGCTTCTCTTGGCCTTGCACTCAGGGCTGCGGGTCATGGTTACAGAGTTTTTATTTTTCAATTTCTGAAGGGCGGTTACTACACCGGAGAGGTGAAGTCCATAACGAACTTTCTGGACAAGCTCATCAGAATCGAGCAATTTGGCACGGGATGCGTGAAGATGGGCAAACAGATAAAAATCTCCGCCTACAACGGCACGCAGAAACAACTGTGTCCACGTAATTATACCTCGGAGAGAGATGTGTTGAATTGCGGTGCATGCAGGTACTGCTTTCTGATACATGATGAGGATTACCTCCGGACAAGGAAGGCCATACGCATGTTCAGGGAATATGCTCTCAACGGCACATATGACGTTATAGTTCTTGATGAGATTACACATGCCATAAATAAGGGGCTTGTGGGTGTGGATGAGGTGGTGGAGATCATCAAGAACAGAAAGAAGGGTGTGGAGATAATCATAACGGGAAGGGATGCCCCTCCGGAAATTCTGGAGGTTGCCGACCTCGTGACGGAGATGAGGGAGGTAAAACACCCCTGGAGAAGAGGCATACCTGCAAGGAAGGGTATAGAATACTGAAGTTGAGTCTTTCGGTAAACGAGGTCGATAGAATGGTCTCCGAAAAAAACAGGGAAATTCTCATCGGAGGGTTTTTCGCGTTTCACTCGTTGGAGGAGTTCAGAAAACTTCTGGACAATAAACTCGCAAGAAAATGTGCTGAGGCTATGGAATTCTGCGAGATATGGCTGGAGAACGCTCGCGGAAATTTCGCTTTGCTTGACCAAAGGGACGAGGTTGCCGAAACGGTTCTGTCGCTTGTTGGAGAGGAGACGCCGATTGGTATTCATGGACCGATTCTGAACCTCAATCTTGCGAACCCTTCGCTTGCGCTTGAGAAAGCAATTCTCAGGGAAGCGAAGGCAACCATAGACATTGGAGAGGCGCTTGGAGCTTCTTACGTTCTTTTTCATGCTGGAAATGCACCCTTCTACCTGAAGCGGAGAGAGGTGGAGGACATTTTGATTTCCCGCCTCGAGAGCTTGGTCAGATACGGAAAGAGAAAAAAGGTCAGAGTCGTGATCGAAAATGTGCCGTACGTACCCTCACTCTCAGAGCCGTACGGCTCAAGCATGAAGGAAATAGAGAGGATCCTGAAAAATGTTGAAGATCTTTACTTTGTTCTGGACGTACCTCACCTCTTCGCGGGAAAGGATAAAGAAGCGGTCATAAAAAAGATTCATGTCAAGAGGCTGGTGGCGATGCACATTCATGGCTTTGATGGTATGAGGGATCATGTGGCGATAGACGAGAACAACATCATAGATTATGACGAATTCCTGCCGGTCCTCCTTCAGAAAGCTGAAAACAAGCCCTTATACTTTAATGTGGAGGTTGTCGGTCTCAGGGAAATGTTGAGGTCCATCAAAAACCTGAAGAAAATGCTGGGGAAGATTTACAAGGCATCCAAATAAATATTTTTGTGCCTAGGAATGTTACATGCCCGAGGACACCGCAGGCAAAAAATATGTCAGTGAGGATATGCCAATAGGAGAGGTGGTGGCAAATTATCCTGAAGCCGTGCCCGTCCTTCTGAAGTACGGTCTGCACTGCATAGGATGCCAGATAGCGATGATGGAGACTCTCCGGGACGGACTTCTCGCTCACGGAATGACCGAGGAGGATATTAAAAGAGTCGTGTCCGAAATAAATGAAACCATAGAAAATATTAGAAAATCCTTGGAAGATGGGAAAGAAGAGAAATAGGGGGTGATGAAAAATGTACAGAATAGTTCATGACAGAGAGGCTTGTATAGGTTGCGGGGCCTGTGTTTCAGTCTGCCCGGATAACTGGGAGATGGGCGACGATGGCAAGGCAAAACCAATAAAGACGGAAGTGGAGGAAATCGGATGCAATCAGGATGCCGCAAATATCTGCCCCGTGCAGTGCATAAAAATTGAGGAAACCAAATAAGTGAACAGCTCATACTCTCAATTTCTTGCATTTCATTCTTTTATTTTTCTTTTTGATTTTGATGATTTTAATTTATTTGAGTTGGTGGGAAATTGCGATTTATTATTTTTCACTTTAGAACTCCGTAACCCACCAATCTCCATCTTCCATCTATCTGCATGGATAGCGCTATCTTGCTTCCGGGCTGCGCGCAGATGGGAAGCTTTAGCTTTGCTTCTATCGTGTCGCTGCCACCTTTCGTGCACACACCAACGGTTCTTGCCGTGCCAACATTCATGAGAAGCGGTGTGCCGGGATTTATTCTCTCAACCTTGAACTTCTCGCCGCTCTCCAAAATCCTTTCAAGAGGATGATACTCGAGCACAACATCGTAGTACACAGGCGGTAGCTCGTTCACATGTCCGATAATGTTCCCCACCATCGCATCGGCTTTGGTGAAAGCAGGGTCGAGAAGCGTCCCAATGGCAACAAGTCCACCGGGCGTTGCCTCCTCAAGTCTTTTATTGCCCTGCATGAGGCTCGTAATTTCGGTTATTACGGAGTGGTACCTTCCGTCCTCGCCCCTTATTCCGGGTCTTATCTCTATTTCGTCCCCAACCTTGAGTTTACCCTGCATTATGCTGCCTCCAAGAACACCCCCAACAAGCTTCTCTATGCTTGTACCCGGCTTATTCACATCAAAGCTTCTTGCCACGTACATGAGCGGACTCTTAGTCAGGTCTCTCTTTGGAGCGGGAAATTCTCTGTCTATGGCATAGAGAAGAACGTCGATGTTTGCCCTGAGCTGAGCTGAAACCGGAATTATCGGGGCATTTTCGGCCTTCGTACCCTTAAGGAATTCCCTTATCTGACGGTAATTTTCCCTTGCCTGTTCTTCATCAACGAGGTCAATTTTGTTCTGCACCACTATGAACTTCTCAATACCGGCTATTTCCGCCGCCATAAAATGCTCGACGGTCTGCGGCTTTGGGCAGGGTTCGTTGGCGGCGATTACGAGAATAGCATAGTCCATGAGCGCCGCTCCCGTCAGGGTGGTAGCCATGAGAGTTTCGTGTCCCGGACAGTCCACTATGGAGGCAGTTTTTACGGGTTCCGTCTGCGATCCACAGTAAAAGCAAACGGGAAGTACTGTGTATGCTTGGGGTACATCACATTTCGGGCACTTTCTGATGGTGAAGTCAGCATAACCCAGCCTTATGGATATGCCTCTTTTCAACTCCTCGCTGTGTTCATCCGTAAATTTGCCGGTGAGCGCTTCGGTCAGAGTGGTTTTGCCGTGATCAACATGCCCTATCATCCCTATGTTCATCTGCGAGATCTCCCGCGGGTCTATAGAAACCTCAGCTTCATGTTCTTTTTCCTTTCCAGCCACAAGTATCACCATCAATATCCGTTAAGGTGGAATAAACTAATTGAGACAGTGCCTTTTAAATTTGTTACTCAGCAAAAGCAAAGCTTTATTGAACCCAGCTAAAAATTTCTGGAAAAGGAATATATCTCAAGTTTATCTCGAAGATCGGAATCCTCAAGTACCCACACCTCATAATACGGGGGTATGTTTAAGAAATCCTCTTCATCTCTGAGCGGAGGCCCGATGTAAACGGATATCGTGTCGTTTTTCTTCTTCCATCTTGTCATGGCATCTTTTCCACAGGAAGGTACATTTTCAACTATGTTTCCCAGCGTGCAGGATTTCCCTCCCGTCTGGAAATACAGAACACTTTCCATCATCTTCTTGCTGAAGAAGTTAACCTCAAGCTTTCCTCCACTGACGGAAATCCCCGCAGACCCCAAATCATCCCACCTCACATCCTCGAGGGCGCAGCCCTCCAGCGGGGAGCATACTGTGATCATAAGGCCGTCTTCCGTCCGGTAGATGTATCCCTTTTCAGGAATTCTGCCATCATCCGAATACCTAATTAGAAGGGATAAAGGGATGTTGCTAACCTGTTTCCATCCACAAACCCCGCAGCTCATTATATCGTAAAGATAGAGCTCCTCGCTGTCAAGAAAGCTCCCTCCGCTTAAATATCCGTACCTCGTCACTGTATTGTTACCGCACGCGGGACATGTGTGGTGAGAGCTCACATTCACGGGTTTTCCTTCCTCGTGAGCGCAGACAGCATTATAAAGCTCATTGAATTTTTCAAATTTTTCTCTAAGAACATCCCGCAGATATGTCGATAGGCACGATTCAGGATCACGGCTTTCCATGTGGAACCTACCGTTATCAAACTCTGAGAATTAATTTTAAAAAAGTTGCAGCATGAATAAGTGGTGTCTTCTTTGAAGAGGTGATGGTGATGAACGTTAAGTTCGTCATAAACGATCCCACGACGGGGAAAAGCTACCAAAAAGAGGTCGAGCAGAGCAAAATAGAGAACCTTTTCGGTCTTAAGATAGGGGATGAATTTGACGGAGGTATAATTAATCTGCCGGGATACAAGCTCAAAATAACCGGAGGCAGTGATAAGGACGGTTTTCCCATGAAGAAGGGTGTTGAAGGCACCGGCAGAAAAAGGCTTCTTCTTTCGGGTGGTGTGGGTTACAGACCCAAAGAGAAAGGCGTTAAAAGGAGAAAGACAGTCAGAGGAGATGTTATAGCGGACGACATAGTACAGATAAACTGCGTGGTGGTTAAGGAGGGCAAACAGAAGCTCGAAGAGATCCTCGGAAAGAAGGAAGAAGAACAGACACAAACAGCATGAAAACAAAACAGTAGAATTCTATTTTTCCTGCAGTCTTCAGAAAGCAATCGGATCCTTCGGAACAAATTTGAGATATATTGTGTTATCTCCTATTTTATTTTCCACGAGTTCATAGGATGAAGGGATTTCCAGAATCTTGAAGTACATCTTGTTCTTTCCATATGCTCTGAACTCCGCGGACTCATCAAGCTGAAGGATTTCAATATCCTCTGGTTTTTTTATATCCTCGACTTCCAGTTCCACCTCTATCTCCCCGTTTTTTTTCTTCACGAACCTCAGAAGTTTCGGCTCCACCACCTTACTGAACTTTTTATTTTTCCTCGGTTTCCTCAGCGGGCTTACTTCTCTATCCACAGATTCAGTTCCGTTCGCTGATTTGTTCTCTCCGGCGGCGTTACCCTCAATTTTCACACCATCCGGCGTTATCCTTATCCTCACAACTTGTGTGGATGTGTCTCTTCTGAAAGGAAGAACCTCCGCATCCTTGTTTTTTCCGTCGTCTTCCATTCCCATCAGCTCTCTGAACATCTCGTTGGTGATCGAGAACATCTTTTCCAACAGATCTTCCACACCGAACTCCCAGAAGCTCTTCCATCTCGACTCTATTTTTTCACCACAAAAGGGGCAGAATCTCCATTCGTTTTCCAGTTCAGCTCCACATCTTTTGCATTTTTTGTTGAACATGGCGATTCACACACTCATCGTTTTTAATCATTTTTTATTGAGTACCGTTTTGAGTATGTCGAGAGGTTCATTAGGCTTGATTTCGAAACCTCTTGCGGTCAGAGCGAGCATCATCCAAAAAACATCGGATATGGTTTTGAGGGATGCAACAAAATATGTGTGTTTGCCCTCAAAGATGAGCGTTGTTCCCTCATAGTCGAATGTAACCTGAGCGAACTCACCGGCTTTCAGTTCCAGCTGCTGTCCGGGCGTTCCCACAACGGTCAGATACATGTTCTCCGGGGGCTTTATGTTGATCGTATAATCAGGCATATTTCTCACCAACACTTAAATTCGACTCCTTCCTTTATATAAGTTTCGAACGAATGAACACCGTCACATTCGGGACTTCTCACTGAAAGACAAAGCACTTTTATGCTGTACGAATAAACTCATTTATGGGAATTGTGCCCGGAATGTGTTGAATTCGTTTCATTTTTATTCTCTCTCCACCAATTGCACACATCTCTAACGGGACACTGCCCGCACCTCGGTTTTAATGGCCTGCATACCTGCTGACCGAACCTCACGAGGGTTAGATTCACCTTTCTCCACAGTTCTTTAGGTATGAGCTTTTTGAGCTCCATTTCGGTCTCCTCCGGTTTTTTTGTGCTCACGAACCCCAGCCTGTTTGCAATGCGATGCACGTGCGTATCAACGGGGAGGGCATCCTTGCCAAAGCCATAAGCCAGGACGCATCCCGCGGTTTTCCTCCCAACGCCCGGCAGCGTGAGCAGCTCATCCATCGTTGACGGAACTTTTCCGCCATATTTCTCAATCAGCATCTTGCATGTTTTCACTATTCTCCTCGCTTTCTGCCTGTAAAAACCCGTGTTCCTTATCATCTCCGCGACTTTCTCCTCACCAGCCTCCAATATCGCTTCCGGTGTCGGATAAGCTTTCAGGAGTCTTTCCGAAGCTCCGTAAGTCTGCTCATCCTTTGTTCTCTGCGAAATGATGGTGGAGATGAGCACACGGAAGGGATCGTTGGAATAGAGATGTTCGTCCCAGTACAGCGGTACAAGCCTTTCCACCACCACCCTGACCTTTTCCGACACTTTCATCCCTGCCATGCTTTTTAGAATAATTTATTCATAACTTTTAAGTCTCCACAAGTCTGCCATCCCTCAAAAAAGATGCGCAACCGGAGCGCTTCTCCGAGAAGCCATGATGCTTTTTAGCAGGACATCCACACCCACCCGCTCCGGGCCTTAGTGTTCCAACCACCCGCTACCTTACGAGCGCACCGTCCCTGACTTCTCTTTCAGGGTAGAGCACGCTATCCCCCGCAATTAGCTTTCTGTCCTGCCAGACAACGCAACCACCCTTCACCCTCAGTCCGTGCTTCATGAACTTCTCGAAGGAGATCTGAGGCATCGAGTCTGTATCGATTTCAAATCCCTCCGGCAAAGCAACCGCACCGACATCAGCATCACTCGTTATGAGAGCAACCCCGTTACCGTCATCGGCAGCAAGCAACATACCTTCGCTGATCACACCCCTTATCTTCGCTGGCTTGAGATTGCACAGTACAGCAACCTTTTTGCCCTTCAGCTCATCCTTACGGTATATTTCCTTAAGACCCGCGACCAGCTGTCTCTCCTCGTCTTCAAGGTCAACAGCCACGACATACAGTTTGTCAGCATCAGGATGGTCCTCCACGTCAATAATCTTACCTATCTTTATGAGAAGCTGATACTCCATCATCATCACCCCCGGCATTCACCCCCATTATAACCGTTTCATATTCCTTTATCAGAACACGCTCACGAGTTCGTCAAGCCTCCTTATGATCTCTGTCGGCTTGTACTCTCCCTTGGCCTTTCTTGCTTCTTCCTCGCTTGTCACACCCGTAAGCACGAGAACGGAGCGGAACCCGCACCTGTTTGCCAGCACAACATCCGTGTATATATCGTCCCCCACCATCACAACATCCTCCGGAAAGCTCTTGACGGTTTTCAGCACAACATCCTTCATAGCTTCAGAGGGCTTTCCAAGGTTCAGCACGGGCACCCTTACCATAGCCTGAAGAGCCCTGATTATCGGTAGCTCAGCGGGTATCTTTGTACCATTGCTACCTATCTGCCAGTAGGGGTAGTTGCCCGTTGCATAGACCTTTGCACCCCTCTCCACAAGTTCAAAAGCTCTCTTGAGCTTCCATATATTGAAATTCCTGTCCACCGAGATGAGAACATGCTTGGCATCATCATCCACTTTTATTCCCTGTAAAGACAGCTCCTTCAGAAGCCCCTGTTCCCCGATAACGTAAACCGCACTTACTCCATTTTTTCTGAAATATTTGGCCGACGAATATCCAGAGGTTATCATTCTCTCCGGCGAGGTTCTTATACCCATCTTCTGGAGCTTTGCGGCGAGACCTTCCCTCGACAGGACTGTGTTGTTGGTCATGAAATATATCTCCTTCCCGCTTTCCCTGAGCTTCTCGATGGTGTATTTCACCTGCGGGAGAAGCTCATTCCAGTTCCATATGGTGCCATCAAGATCGAATATGACTGTTTTTATGTTCTTCATAAAGCTCAGCATGTGACATCACGATAGAGTAAAAGCGAGTTGAAATTTTTATTTGTTCCTTTTTCACCATCCATCTGCCCCCTTGGCTCCGAAATCTTATTACCCCTTTACGTGCTCTTTTTATTTTTCAACATTACACTGTATATAACATGACCTTTCAAAACGAGCTCGCCCAGATGTTAAGAAGGAGGAGGGAGAAAATAGAGGAGCTAGCCAGAAAAATGAGGGAAAGAATAACCGTGCAAAAGGTTGACAAATTCAAGCTTTCTCTACCCCTCTCCGTCGCGGGGATTGATGGTGGCTACGCTCTCTTTGACGAGCTTGTGTTGCCCATCGTTGCTATTAGGGCCGTGGGCGTTGTTATGGAGATGAACCCGCAGAGCCCGGGACTGCGCTATTTTCCGGAAGGTTATCTCATGCCGGAACTCTTCATAGCTGACGGAGAGGATGAAACTTCCGTACGTTTGATTTCCCACGCTTACAGGGTGATGAGGGAGGTTGAAACAGCTCTCCGTGTTGCGGAAGAGTTTGAAGGGATTTCTGTCCTTTTTCTTCACGGCCCTCTCTACCCGCACTTTCTGAAGAACACCAAACTGTCAGAGGGTTTTGAAGTCTCAAACAAAAGCCTCTCTGAACTTTATTCACGCGTGACGGAGCTCCTTGCATCTCTCCTGAGCAAAGCCGATATGGAAGGGTTCGTGGTTGCGGGAGTGGTGGAGGACAGCAGGGGCAGGACGTACATGGAGAGTGTGCTTCGGGATTCGGAAAATGAAGCGGAAGAAATCAATGATGATGGTGTCCAAAATGATGCCGGTAACATTCCTTTCATTTCGGACACGGAACTGCTGGATGCGGTGCTCGAGGAGGGGGAATACACAGCTCCTGTCAGTTACGTGCAGTCGAAAGTTATTGAAGCAATAGGCAGGGTTTATCCACACCTCCAGCCCCATCTTCGAAGATCAGGAGTGTTTTACCTGAAGGCAACTAGGAACGATTCTCCGCTCAGAGTTGAGGTATATCCTGGTAGTAAAAGCGCAAATGAAGCGGCCATGTTCGTTTCTAAAGTCATATGCACAACAATCCTCTCTCACAATTACGGGATGCCCGCGGTGCTTGTGGAGGCAGACAGAAGGGCGAGGATACCAAGAAACGAGGCGAACATGTTCCTATACTCCGCTCTCGGTAAAAATGTAATCGCGCTTCGGAAGAGAAGAAAAAAACGTTTTGTGTGATACCGTGTTAATTATGTTTTTAAATTTTTAGTACAATATTTTGAATTGAGATTTATTATTAATTAATGGTGATCACATTGTTAGTAGAGATCTGTTGGATGTATCTCAGAGGGGACGGGTATCGCAACCTCTCCAGCGACTCCTCAGATCTTTTATCCATATTACAAGCATTATGGATTATTTATTTATGATAATCAAAAATCCTAACGGAGGTGTTAAGTGTGAGGGAAGGTGTCGACAGTTTGAAAAACACAAACGGGATGGAATATTCAGAAGAAGCATCCAGAGGGTCTTACATAGGTAGGATGTGGGAGACGCTATCAGAAGAGGGAAAAGAGGTATTTATAGATTTTATCAACGATCTCACAGATGACGTATGCAGCGGAGCGTATAGAGTGCATGACTGCACAGAGAAGGAAGTCGCATACCTTTTTGCAGGGGTCAGCGCGGCCAGGGGTTACACTCCCGAGGTAATGGCTAAGAGGTTTGAAGAAGATCCAGCGAAAATTTACGGAGATGTCCGTGAAGAAGTGAAAGAACTTCTGAACAACAGAGTTGTTCTCGATAACATGACCGTCTATCACACCAAGGATCTGTGCATCATTACCCAGAAGAACGGGGCGTGGTTTGTTCCATTTAATGAGCTTGAAGAAAATAAGTACCTCGGCATTGATCTATCAACAACAGGTAGAAGCATCCTTATGAAAATAGGGCGTAAAAGCATAAAAAGCGAAACGATACGTGAGACACACAACTACAAGAAGTTCGACCCGGCGGTGCACAAGAAGTTCACGGAGAAGGTTCGCGACCTCATCTATGGACGTGGTCTGGATGAACTGAAGGCAGGAGCACCACCCGAAAGGAGGATGACGAAGGAATTTAAAAAAACGCCTAAAAAGCCAGTGGATCCGTTGTTTAAAGCAGTGGGTACTCATAACTACAAAATTATTGAGGAATTACTCGGAAAGGGGATTGGTTCCAGAAGATCCACCGATCCTGAAAAATTTTTCGAAGAGCTTTTTGAAGAAAAGTAATCGTCGGCATTAAGCATCGAGCAATGCCCTTCAGTAAACCCTGATGACCCTGGTGATGTCCTTTTTTCCTTCCCCTCTTTCAAATTTGTAGAGGTGCTCGGCAGCCGTTTCAGCGAGCAACTCGTCGTGAGTTATCAGAATAACCTGCTTGAGCACCTCTATCGCTTTCTCTCTTAGCGTTCTCCCCAGCTCTTCCACAGCTTTACAGTCAAGATTGTGGGTGGGCTCATCCAGAATTATCACCCTGAAGGATGGCGCCAGGAGGTTGGCAAGCGAGAGCCGAAGGGTTAGCGCTGCGGTCATTCTTTCCCCTCCCGAAACAAAAGTATCGGCATCTACCCATACGCCCTCAGCGTTCAGCAACTTCAAGGTGTAGCTATCGCCCTCCACAAACAGTCTGATGTCCTGATAGTCCTCGTAAGGGTAAAGAACCTCCCACATCCTGCTCATCTGGTAGTTGAGCGCGGCTATAAACTCCTCTCTTATTTCCACCTGTGATTTAACAAGCACGTCCTGGAGCCTGATGAGCATGCTTCTCGTTAATTTGAGTTCATCCACCTCTTTCTCCACCTCTTTAAGTCTCTTTAACCTTTCCTCAATCTCCTGGAGGCGGTTTTTCTTTTCCTGAATGGTGAGTTTCAGGCCTTCCACTCTGCCTGTGATCTGCGCTTTTCTCGATGTCAGCTCAACGACCTCCTTTTCCAGAGACTCTATAGCGAGGTCGTCAACATCAAGCTCGGACAACCGTTTTGAAAGTTCCTCCATCCTTTTCTGAAGCGAGAGCGCTTCATCTCTTTTCTTTACCAGCTCGAGCAGTTTCTCCAGCGTCTTTATTTTTTCTTCCAGCTCGCTCTTATCGGTTTTAGCTAACTTGTTCTGAAGCTCTCTCACTCTTTCATCCATCTTCTTCAGGAGCTGTTCGTTCTCGTTGATTCTCACGCTCAGTCTGTTTGCGGCATCTTTTTTCGATCTTATTTTGATGGCTTCCATCCTCATTGTCTTCAGTTCGCTCATTTTCTCCATGATATTCTTCCTTTCCACGTTAAGATTCCCTATCTCCCTCCTGCACTCCTCGATCCTTGCCTCCTTTTTGCGTGTTATTTCTGCTTTCTTCTCCTCGGTAAGCTTCGCCTCGCATACTGGACAGGAGGACTCCGCACCCTTCAGAGCTTCCAGCGTTTCTTTTTCCTTCTCGATCATGGCTTTCAGCTTTGAGATCTTCTCCAGAAGATCCCTATCTTTCATTTCCAGCTCGGTTATGTCCTTCTCTATTTCCTCCAGCGAGGGTGCGTTCTCAATCTCGGCAAGAAGCCTTCTGAGCTCGTTGCCATCCTTCTCGATTTCCTTCTTGAGCATGCTTGCGGTGGAGGAAGCTCTTTCAAGTTCCTTTTCCAGCTCATAGATCTCGGCAAGACGGTTTCTGTGAGATTCCAATTCCTTGCTTATTTCCTCCATGCTTGAGCTCTCGACCCTGTCCTTAAGCCCGCTGTTTTCTATCTCAGCCATTAAGTTTTCCACCTTGCCCCTTACCAGGGCTATCTCGTGCTTGATAGCTTCAGCTTCTCTCTTCCTTACCTTAAGCTTCATGAGCAGGTTCTCCTTCTCACCCAGCCGGTCGGATATAGAGTTTATTTCCTTTTCGAGAGCCTCGAGCTCCCTTTCCCTTTCTTCAATTTCCCTTCTGATCGCATCAACATCCACACCGTCCAGCTCCGCTTTCCACTGAGCAAGCATGCTCTCCTTACCCCTTACCTCTCTCTGAAGGGAGTTGATAAGGGTGGTGAGATTGGCCCTCGCTTTCTCTATCCTTTCAAGTTTCAGAATTTCGTCCATTCTCTTCTTCCTTTCACCCGGCCTCAAAGATAGAAACAGATCCATCCGGTTCTGCTCACCGTAAACGATCTGAACAAAGGTATCGTAATCTATCCCGATAATTTTCTCCACCACTTTCGTGACCTCCTGCGTCTGTGGTGCTGCCAGCAACCTGCCGTTTTCCCTTATCTCGCTGTGATATGTGCCTTTGGAGGAACTGAGCTTTCTTGTTATTTCGTAAGTCTTGCCGTCCACTTCCAGCCATATCCTGACCTCAGCCTCGTGCTTTCTTGTGGGAAACTGCATTATCATGTCTCCCAGGTTAAGCTTTTTTGAGGATAGAGATGGGGTCTTTCCGTAGAGTGCAAAACATATGGCCTCAAGTACTGAAGTCTTCCCGGAACCCATAGAGCCGAGAAGGCAGTTAACCCCTTCATGGAACTCCAGCTCGTTGTTTAGGTGTGTCCTCCAGCTTTTCAAAAGTACTTTCCTTATCATACCGAGAAGAAATATTTCTTCAATTTTTAAATCTTGAGGGAAGCACACAACTCGTAACACGGAAAAACTTCTTCAAAAATAAAAGTGATGGAAAAAGGAAATCCTTTTGCTACACAGTTAAGATTACACATGCTCCACTGTTTTCACTTCTTGAACATGCTGACGAAGTTCAGTAAAGCACCGACAACCACAAAGATAGCACCGATTGCTGTTATCATGGCTTAACTTGCCGTATCGCGTGTGTTGGCGCTCCGGTAACGGCTGTGAACTGTTCCAGCGATGCTGCCAGGAGGAAGAGCATCACACCTGCCGCGAACCACCTACAGCCGATTTTCGGAAGATCGCCGTATTTTCCACAGCACGGAAAGCACCGCTATCACGAAAAGCGCCACAACAGGATTTCTCATTGCAAGGAAACTCCCCACCACCGTACTATCCAGTTTCTGTAATTCATGGGATGCGGAAAGTTAACTGATGGCAAATAAAATTTTTCGGGAAAATTAGATAAAATCCGTAAGTTTCCCGGTCATCTTAGTTTGCTTTTGTTCGTTGTTTTTAACTTTGTTCTCCGCACCATCATTCTCTTCTGTTTTATCTGAAAGGGCTGTCCCAACCTCCGAACGGGAGAGTGTGCTATCGCTGTTCTTCCCCTCCGGTTCTTTCAGCAGATCGGACGCTGCTGCACTTTTCTCCGGATCCTTTAACTTTTCACGGGTTTCCGGACCCCGCACAGCTTCCCTTGCCACGCTCTCAGCTTTTTCAATCTCGCCATCAGCGAGGAGCTCTATTACATCAAGAAACGCCTGGGGTAACCCCACATCCCTCAACCTTCTCTGCATCACCCTCGCGAATATTGACTCGGCGGTTTCGGAACTCTGCACCGCTTCCACAAATCTCTCCCTCTTTTCCATCTCGTCCTTCGTTATGAGTTTCTTGGCCATGTTCACGATGGCTCTACCTTCAAATGCCTTCACGATTTCCTCAAGCCCCATGGCCTTCACGTTCTCGTTAACAACACCCTTCAGCACCACCCTCACGAGCGGAATCTTTTCCAGCGCATCTACGAAAGAAAGCTTTTCGTTTATGGACGAGATGACGAGCTCCTTAATCTCCTTCCCGCTCCTGCCGGTGACATCCAGCTCTATATAAAACGCCTTTCTGGGGGATTCCAGCTCTTCCTTCTCAAGCTTTCCGCTCAGGGTGTCGTAATAGTACATATACTTCGGAATGGCGGCTTCAGTCTTTCTAACCTGCGTGGTTACGGTGCTGCCCGGGATGAGGAACAGCGTGTTGCCGATCTTCGTCTCATTCGCCCAGTGGATGTGGCCGTCAATTATGAGATCGAAGCCTTTTGGCAGATCCTCAAGCGTGAGTGTGGGGCTGTCATCATCCATGTAAACGAAGCCCTTTACGGACTGGTGGAACATAAAGATGTTTTTTATACCTTCAACGGGCCTCGGTCTGAGCTCTCTGAACACATCTCTCGCATAAATCTCCGGCACTCCAGAAATGCCATGGATGGCAACTCTCTCTCCGGCCTTTTCAAGTATCGCAACCTCTCCGTGCAGACAAACAAGATACCCCGCTTCCTCCATCAGCTCAACGGGGTTCACGCTACCTCTTGTTCTTCTCTCGTGTGTGCCGTAAATGGTGATGACAGGAAAACCCTTAAGGGCAAGCGGATTCGAGATACTCTTACCGTTTCTCTTCTTAACTTCAACGATTTTTGCCTCGCTTTCCCTCATTTTCAGACCCTTAAAGATCCGTATCGCCCTCGCTATTATTTCCTGTTTCGGCGTCCTGGTATCGAAGATGTCCCCCGCGAGAATGAGCGCATCGGCTTTTTCAACAGCTCTTTTCAGCACCTCCTCGGCAGCCTCAAAACTGTCCTCCTGCCTCTCCCCACCCCAGTCATAGCCGAGATGGAAATCGGATGCTATGGCTATGCGCATAACTCCAGCACCTTTCCAGAGATAAGATCATCCTTGCTGTGGATCTCATACACACATTTTTCACTTAAACTTAAATTTCTCTTGAAAAATCGTCGGAGCATCTGTTGGCTTGCTCCAAAAACTTAATAACAATATCCTGAATAGATTTTGAAACGGGGAGATCGGAATCTCGGGTTTTCTCCTGATTTTTGACGGAAAGCTGAAAACAGCTCGAGGGATATCAGCTTTAAATATTTTCACTCTATTTTCCAATTTTCATGGCACCAGATGGGGAGGAAAAAAAGGAGCTGGGCATAACGGTGAGCAAGGAAGAAAACTTTTCGGAATGGTTCAGTCAGGCTGTGTTTAAAGCTGAGCTTGCGGACATGAGGTACGGGCTACAGGGTTTCGTGGTGCACAGAGAGTGGGGCATGCTCATCCTGCGCAGAATCTATGAGATGCTTGAAAGGGAGGTTGAGAAGGACGGGCATCTTCCTGTGCTTTTCCCCATAGCTATCCCAAAACATTTTTTTGAGAAGGAAAAGGAACACGTGGAGGGCTTTGCTCCGGAGGTCTTCTGGGTGACTAAAGCTGGGGATGATGACCTTGCCGAGCCTTTTGCTCTGAGGCCAACAAGCGAGACCGCTTTTTATTCCATGTACTCTCTCTGGATAAGGAGCTGGAAGGATCTGCCTTTCAAGAGATATCAGAGCAGGATTTGCGTTTACAGGTACGAAAGCACAACCCGCCCGTTTTTGAGGGGGAGGGAATTCCTTTTCTTCGAGACGCACGATGCCTTCAGAACGCATGAGGAAGCGCTTGAACAGATAAAGAGGGATATGCACATACTGAAGGAAGTTGTGGAAAAGAAGCTCTTCATCCCGTTCATCTTTTTCCGCAGGCCCAAATGGGATAAGTTTGCCGGAGCTGAGGATACCTATGCTGCCGATATGGTAATGCCCGACGGTAAGGTAAGCCAGATAGGTTCCACCCACGATCTCGGGCAGAGGTTCAGCAAAGCGTTTGATGTGACCTTCAAGGATAAGGATGGAAAGGACAAATACGCTTACATAACCTGCTTCGGCCCAGGTATATGGAGGATGATGGCAGCACTCATAGCCATACACGGAGATGATAAGGGTCTCGTATTGCCATCATCCGTTGCTCCGTACCATGCCGTAATAGTTCCCATCTATTTCAAAGGGAAGGAGGAAATCGTGGATGAAGTCGCGACAAGTCTTAAAGGAAAGCTGGAAAGCGCGGGATTCCGCGTGATCTTTGATGATGACAAGGAAAAGACTGCAGGCTACAAGTTCTACAGGTGGGAGCTGTACGGCGTGCCGGTGAGGATAGAGATAGGCCCCAAAGACGTGGAGAAGAATACGGTTGTTCTTGTCAGGCGCGCTGATGGAGAAAGAGCGGTTGTAAGCCAGGACGAGGTTGAGAAAGCACTCAAAGAACAGCTACTGAGGAACGATGAGGTGATAAAGGAAAGAAGCGCACGCCATCATGTTATTCACGAGGCAAAGACGCTGGAGGAGGTCAGGGAGCTTGCCGGGAAGGGCGGATTCATAAAAGCTCCCTTCTGCGGGATGGGAGAAGAGGCTGAGAGCTGTGCTGACAGACTGCAGGAGATGACAACGCTTAAAGTGAGGGGTGTGCCTCTGGATGGTGAGGAGAAACCATCAGAGGATGACAGGTGCATAATCTGCGGAAAGAAGGCCAAGGTGATGGTTTACCTTGCCAAGGCCTATTGAAAAATTCGGAGGTGGTTGTTATGATAGCCGGTGGAGATGTGGGTAGTGGAGACACAGCTCTCCTCGCGTTTGGATTTGTGTTTTTCCTTGCAGCGGGAATCTCCATACTCAGGAAGTACGCCGAGAGCCGGGAAAGGGATGACCTGATAATGTCCTTATTTGCATTTGCTTTTTCGCTCATGCCGCTCGGCGTACTCCTTAACAATATCAAACTCACCGTTCTTGGACTTGCAGCGCTGATCGTTGGCAGCATCTATTCTGTTGCGCAGATGCTCTTTGGCGGTGAAAAGAGCAGGGCATATCGAGCCATGATCAGGCAGATGAAGGATTACGATGGAAAGCTGAGTTACAGAGATCTCATCCTCACCTGGAAGCCGATAGCCTACCTTGATCAGAGATTCGGAAGGTTCTGGGCCTCTGTTCTGTATTCTCTCTTTATTTCGTTGGTGAGCGCTGCACTCTTCACTCTCCTGATAGCAACAATATCTAAAGGGGAGTTTGAATTTTCAACATTCGTTGCTTTCGGCTCTTTTGGATCGACCATGTTTTTCATCAACTTTGTCCGGACGTATCGTGCTCTTTCGATGATGAGCACCGCCAGAAAGCGAGGGCATGAAAGATGACCGGACATCCCGGAATGTCACGCTACCATCACCTCAAATAACGAAAATTCATCCGGTCAGAAATACAGCGGATAACGACCCTCTTTCTACTGGGGCCTGTTGATCCGTTAAATTCTGCAATAAAGTCATCCGCATGACATGAAAAAAATCTTAAAAGTTTAGTGGAGGAATTATGGCAGTATGGGCGCTGCTTCCTCTATAATCAACTACACAAAGCTGGCACTGCTGCTCGGATTGCTTGCAGGCATATTTCTGGCCATTGGATATTATCTGGGCGGCACATTGGGAATGACCTTGGCTCTGATTCTGGCTTTTCTCATGAACTTTCTGGCGTACTGGTTCTCTGATAGAATCGTGCTCGCGATGTACGGGGCAAAGCCCCTGAGGGATGAGAGGGTGGAAAGAATCGTGAGAAGACTTGCGAAGGAGGCAGGGATAGCCATGCCGAAGCTTTACATTATTGATAGCAATCAGCCGAACGCATTTGCCACCGGCAGAAGCAAAAAAAGGTGCGCAATAGCGGTAACTCGAGGTCTCCTTGAGCTTATGGATGATGAGGAACTGGAAGGCGTGTTGAGCCACGAGGTCGCTCACATCAAGAACAGGGACATACTCATCTCAACGATAGCGGCAACAATAGCCGCGGCGATAAGCTACATAGCCGAGATTCTCTGGTGGGGCTCGCTGTTCGGCGGGGATGATGAGGGAAGGCCTTTCTGGGCCGTACTGCCGGCCATAATCCTCGCTCCAGTCGCAGCCACACTGATTCAACTTGCCATTTCGCGCAGCAGGGAGTTTCTCGCAGATGAGACGGGAGCGAAACTGTGCAAAAAACCTTATGCTCTGGCGTCGGCTCTAAGGAAGATAGCAAGTTACGCGGAGAGAATTCCGATGGAAAGGGGATCTGTGGCGACGGCACACATGTGGATAATAAATCCTTTTAACCGGGGTCTCATCGCGAGACTTTTCTCCACACACCCTCCGGTGGAGGAGAGGATAGCCAGGCTTGAAAAAATAAAAATTTGAATCTTTGGATTAAAAATCCGTGTCATGGAAGAAACACCGCAAGAATTGTATGCGGACGTGGTCAGCAGGAGCACGTTCTTGAACACCAACACACGTGGTTTGAAAAAAGACGGATATGATGCGCGTCTGGAGACCATTGAACTGTTAGCGTATCTTTATCATTTTGCTTACGGCATGAAACTAAACCAGATAGCTAAATTCTCTTCTTTTCCCCACGTGGGGTTGACAAGGGAGAGATTTAAAAACCTCAAGAGACAGGTTATGTTTAAAACAGGGGAAGAGGTGGACGCTCACGTACAAGGGAAAGGACTGGTTGGAATTAAAAAAAGAAGAAGATGAAACTTTCATAAAAGTGCATAATAAAATCGAAGAGGTGTACGGATGGGTGAGGGAATAATAGATAAGATTGTGGAGCGTTGTGATGTCAATTACAGAATAGCAAAAAACATTCTGGCCGAGAATATTTATGGAATTACTCTCCGCAAAACGATATATGTGCTTGGAAAGCAGAACGGTTATTCCCTTTCTCTTCCTGCTTTGGTGAAGGCAACCTCGTACAGCCCCCGGGGATTGAGAGATTATAGGTCCAAACAGAAAGATATGGAGAGAAAAGTTCTGAGATGGTTGCAGGATGTTGGTCTTATAGAGAAGACCTCTCCCGGTAAGTACAGACTGACGGAAGGGGGAAGAGAACTGTACAACATCCTCAAGAAGAACGACTTTTACTAATCTATACCAATTATTGGGTTAGTTGGAACTGAACTTGATTTTCATTTAAAAATATTACTTCCGCTAATGAATTTAAATGAGGGCCAAAGCGACTATATCCATATCTCTGCTTTGCGTGGCGGTTTTTGCCCTGCAAGTTTGGTGTCTCGAAACCTATCACATCGATCTTGTGAAATCCTACGCTCTCTATCCGCCCGTGATCAGGGAGCAGCCCTACAGGATAATCACAGCAATGTTTTTGCATGCAGGAATTGAGCACATTGCTCAGAATCTCCTCGCACTGCTTATCTTTGGCACGGTGCTCGAGTCCATTGTGGGTACGAGGAGGTTTCTTCTCGTGTATTTCCTCGCAGGAATAGCGGGTAATATAGCGGGTATAATCGCATATCCGAATGCGTATTCTCTTGGAGCTTCAGGCGCGATTATGGGTGTTGTCGGTTGCTTGGTCGTGCTCAGACCGTTCATGCTTGTTTGGTTCGGTGGCCCCATTCCGCTCATTTTGCTCGTTGCCTTCTGGGTCGTAATGGATGTTGCGGGGATTTTCAATCCTTACAGCAAGATAGGGAACGCTGCCCACCTCGCGGGCCTTTTTGTCGGGATGATGTTCGGAAAGATGTGGAAGGAGAAGTTTGACAAGAAGAAACTGGCAAGAAAGCAGGCTAGGTCTGAACTTTCCATAAGCGAAAAGGAGTTCAGAGAGTGGGAGGACGAGTGGATGAGGTTATTTAAATCTTGAGCATGAGGTTACATTCCATGAGCAAAAGTAGACCGGATCCAAAGGAATACATTTTGAAGAAAAGCGATTCCTCCGGGCTGGAAGGTCTGGAAAAAATAGCAGGACCATGGCTTGATGATGTGAATAGCTTTGATGAAGTAGTTGTAGAGCATTATCTCAGAATTGGCTTTCAGGCAACACACGTGGGAAAAGCGGTGGAAATCTGGAAAAAAGTGGAGAAAGAAAGAGATAAGGTCACGGTTTTTCTCGCTTACACTTCCAACATAATCTCCTCCGGGCTGAGAGAAATAATAGCGTGGATGGCGAAGCACAGGAAGATGGACGTGGTGGTGACAACTGCCGGAGGAGTGGAAGAGGACTTCATAAAATGTCTTAAGCCCTTTCTGCTGGGGGAGTGGAATGTTGATGGCAGATGGCTCAGGGAGAAAGGCATAAACAGGATAGGCAACATCTTCGTGCCGAACGATCGTTACATAAAGTTCGAGAAGCACATGATGAAGTTCTTTGATAGGTATGAGGAGCTCACACCATCGGAGTTCTGCAGAGAGCTCGGGAGGTATATAGACGAGAATTTTGAGAAGGAGGTGAAGGAAAGATCGGTGCTCTACTGGGCGTACAAAAACAACATCCCCATTTACTGTCCAGCTCTCACAGACGGATCAATCGGAGACATGCTGTACTTCTATCAGAAGAGCGGTGGAAAGCTGAGGATAGACATCTCTCCGGACATCGTCAGGCTTAATGACCACGCTGTGAATGCAGAAAAGACCGCATGCATCGTGCTGGGCGGGTCGTTACCGAAACATGCTGTCATAAACGCGAACCTTTTCAGAGAGGGCACGGATTATGCCATCTACATCACCACCGCCATTCCGTGGGATGGCTCATTGAGCGGCGCTCCTCCAGAAGAAGCCGTATCCTGGGGTAAGATAGGAAAGCATGCGGACCACGTGGAGATTTACGGTGATGCTACCGTAATTTTCCCTCTGCTCGTCTGGGCCGTGATGAAAACTACCAGCACAAAGTGAAAAAGAATGTGGTGTATGGTCCAGCTCCTTGCAACACATTTAGACGGAACGACCCATCTATTTTTTTAAATTTTATGTTTCAAATAAGGTTACCTGAAACGGTCTTCGTTCAAAAAATATCATGAAAAAAGGTGATGAGATTATGGCAAAGGAGAAACCGCACGTAAACTTGGTTACGATAGGGCACGTTGACCAGGGTAAATCAACCCTGATCGGAAGGTTGCTCTACGATACAAACAGTATCCCCGAGCAGGAGATGAGGAAGATAGAGGAAAAGGCAAAGGAGCTCGGAAAGGAGAGCTTCAAGTTTGCGTTCGTAATGGACAGGCTGAAGGAGGAAAGGGAGAGAGGCCTTACGATAGACATCATGCACCAGCGATTCGAGACGGACAAATACTATTTTACAATAATCGACGCACCGGGGCACAGGGACTTCGTTAAGAACATGATTACCGGAGCGAGCCAGGCAGATGCAGCGATACTGGTGGTGGGTGTCAAGGAAGGTGTCATGCCCCAGACAAAGGAGCACGTTTATCTTATAAGGACTCTCGGTATAACTCAGCTCATTGTGGTTATAAACAAGATGGATGAGGTGAACTACGACAAGGCAGCGTACGAGAAGACAAAGGAGGAGGTGGAGAAGCTTCTCAGAACGGTTGGTTACGACACAAGCAAGATACCTTTCGTGCCGATCTCCGCATGGTACGGGGATAATGTGGTTCAGAGAAGCGATAAGATGTCATGGTACGATGGTCCGACCGTGGTGGAAGCGCTCGATTCCATAAGTCCTCCGGAACAGCCAATTGACAAGCCGCTCAGAATACCGATTCAGGATGTCTACTCGATAACCGGCGTGGGTACGGTGCCCGTCGGAAGGGTGGAGAGCGGCATACTTAAAGTCGGTGACAGCCTGGTTTTCATGCCGTCCAACAAGAAGGGAGAGGTTAAGAGCATCGAGATGCACCACGAACCAATTCAGGAGGCCAGACCGGGCGACAACATAGGGTTCAATGTTAGAGGTGTCGGTAAAGACGAGATAAAGAGGGGAGATGTTGCGGGCCACCCGGACAACCCGCCAACCGTCGCGCAGGAATTCACGGCACAGATAATCGTGCTGCAGCACCCAACAGTCATAACCAAAGGTTACACTCCGGTGTTCCACATAAACACAGCGCACGTTGCAGGGATGATAGAGGAGATCCTGAAGAAGATAGACCCAAGGACGGGAGAGGTCGTGGAAGAGAACCCCGACTTTATCAAACAGGGAGATGCTGCGGTGATAAAAGTGAAGCCACTCAAGCCGGTGTGCATAGAAAGGCAGAGGGACTTCCCCAAGCTTGCAAAGTTTGCCATTAGGGACATGGGTATGACAGTGGCAGCCGGCATGTGCATAGACCTTGTGCCGTGGGAGGAGTGAAGACTCCATCCCCTTCTTTTTTAAATTTTACCCAACATTTCAATATGTCCCATAAGCAGTTGTCGGAATGTTTAAGAATGTGGTGCTTGTGGTGGTGGGATCATGCAAATAGCAAGGGTTAAGCTCAGCAGCTCGGATCACCTGAAGGTGGATGAAGTAGCTAGGCAGATCAAGGAAATAGCTGAAAAGTTTGGAGTATCGGTATCCGGGCCAATTCCTCTACCCACCAAAAGGATGAGGATCGTTACCAGAAAGGCTCCATGCGGTAGAGGTAGCGAGACCTACGAAAGGTGGGAGATGAGGATACACAAGCGCGTCCTTGACATAACCGTCAACGACAGGGCTCTCAGACACATAATGAGGGTTGAAGTGCCCGATGGTGTTCACGTTGAGATAGAGCTTAGAGAGAAATAAGTTTTCTCACACGCCCCTCCCACGTTTTCATAGGTGTGGCGGTAATGGGAGTCTTCTGCTATATTTTCCTTTCAGCGCTTGTCGTTAGTCTGATAGCTCTTGTGGGGGCGCTGACCTTCCTTATCAGGATGATGTCCTTTACAAGCTGATTTTTGCACTCGTCGGGCTCGCGGCCGGCACGCTTCTCGATGGGGGCGGTTTTTCATCTCTATCCCAAAGGGATTTCCGAAATCGGTTATAATCTTTCGGCTAAGTTACTAACAGCGGGTTTTGTTGCATTTTTTGTTTTGGAACGTGTGCTTCACTGGCATCACTGCCATGAAAGGGAATGTGATATTCACACATTTTCCTACCTGATCCTATCGGAGATGCCATTCACAATTTCATTGATGGCGTGGTAATGGCCGCAAGCTACATAACATCCGTGGCTCTGGGTTACATGACCACCCTGGCTATAGTAATGCACGAGATTCCGCAGGAGCTCGGAGACTTCGGTGTGCTTGTTTACGGGGGTTTCAGCAAGAAAAAAGCTCTGCTTTACAATTTTATCTCACAGCTTACCGCTCTCGCTGGAGCAATTTCTGCGTACTTTCTTTTCACGGTTTCACGTACTGCCATGGGCTTACACTCTTATCTGCTGCCGTTCGCAGCCGGAGGCTTTCTTTACATCGCAACAAGCGATCTGATTCCGGAGCTCCACAGGGAGAAAAATCTGAGAAAATCGCTTATCTCTATGGTGTTGTTTCTTATGGGGCTTGCACTGATGATGGTGAGAATGCACTGATCTTTTTTGAATTGAATACTTCTCGTTCTGCCGTCCGTGCAAGAATAATTTTTATATACTTTTTTTATACATAATTCTCAAAGTATTTAATATGTCTATATGTTATAATGCAAAAATAACTTGATGATGTGGTCGGGGGTAAAACTTCGATGCCTGAAATTTCCAAGAAAACAAAAAAGGTAAGGATGAACTTAAGACTGAAAATTGTTAGCTGTTTAATTATGGTGCTTTGCGGCCTGATACTTTTTTCACCGTTTTCTTTCTCAAAGGGAAAAGAAACCATAAATGTGATTAATCCGTATTCTAATCCCGTGCTTGGAGGATACTGGGTTATTCATTTTGAAACTCAGGGTAACGGCGTCTTGGAGATTTACGGTCCCTCTTATCCGAATGACGTAGATTTCGTAGAGATCTACGGGAACGGAAAAAAGGTCAGAGCCGAGGTGTGCGATAACAAAATAATCATCAGGAACTGGGACTATAAGGAAGGAAAGGTGGTTTTCCGGGTAAAAGTCTCCGGAGCTCACATGCTTATCTTCAATTTTTCCGGAAATCTGGCTGTGGCCAGAAACTTTGCGTGTGACTCCGGAACTCTGAATACAACCTGTTATGTCAATACGACCCAGAATGTAACGGGTGAAGTGCTTTCCGGACTGGGCAACCTCGTGATAACGGGTAACGGCAGTCTCTTCACGGATGCTCTGCAGGGAGCTGTGATTGACATGCAGGGTTATGTTCTGATCGAAACCGGCGGGAGCCTGGAAGGTAATTTCAACATAACTGCAACCAATCTAACAGTCGAGCCGGGAGCAAGTATAAGTGCAAACGGTAAGGGATATCCAGGTACACAAGGACCAGGAGCAGGTGGATCGACATATTCTGCAGGAGGAGGAGCAGGATATGGTGGAAAAGGAGGATCTGGTTACTCAGTATCTGGAGGTCCTTCTTATGGTTCTTACTCTTGGCCGATAGATTTTGGGTCAGGAGGTGGAGATGAATTAAACGATGTTGGAAATCAGGGAGGACCGGGAGGAGGAAAAATATTCATTAACATTTCTGATATTCTAACAATCTATGGATTAATCTCTGCAAACGGAATTAATGGAGGGTATACTGTTAATGGTTATGGAGGAGGAGGTTCTGGCGGTTCCATTTTGATACTTACAAACACTCTGGAAGGAAACGGCACGATCTCAGCGAACGGAGGGAGCGGACGTTATTATGGAGGAGGTGGAGCGGGAGGAAGGATAGCAATATATTACCGAACATGGAATTTTACAGGGAATGTGGAATCCCTTGGTGGCTCAGGATATAAAGCGGGGCAGAGGGGTTCAATTTACTACAACCACCCGGAATTCACAGCAGGTCTTGATGATTATGTGGTTAATCCGGACCAGCTTGTAACGGTTTCCGGGATAAGCGGAAGTACAGTTGAAGAACTTTACAATGCAACATTCAGCGGGATTTTAAATGCCTCCCCTGTAAACGTTAGCATCTATCTTGATGGGAACCTGCTGGTTCAGAACTTGACTCCAAACACCACGGGATATTACAGCTATTCATTTAACGCACCCTCTGCTCTGGGAGCCCATACAATAACAGTTGAACAGGTTTCGGGAACGGAAAAAAACTTAACCTTTGAGGTTAAGACAATCAATGTCTCAATAGCTCTAGATGGTTATATTGTAAATCCAAACCAGGCGATAATAGTCCATGGTCAGGCTTTACTACAGCCCGATAACACACCCGTAGCGAACAACCCAATTTCAATCTGGCTGAACGGACAATTGCTGAACACAACCCAAACAAACTCCTCCGGCTTCTACAACTACACATTCTCATCCCCCTTAGAAGCCGGAACCCACACAGTAAAAGTCAACCTCACAAACCCCAATGGGATAGTAGGAGAAAACTCGACCACTTTCATATCAAGAATAGCAATAAGAAACCAAAAAGCGGTTTCAGTAAAAACAGGAGTTCAGGGCTATTTGGATGTTGACGATCAACTGGTTAATATCTCTTGTCTTGTCTACAGAAACATAGACAACCCCATAGATGAAGTGTGGGTAACCATCACAGATCCGAACGGAACAAACCACACCTACTTCCTGCAGAACACAACCTTAAAATCAGAAACAGGTTTGTGGTACGTAATCCTCA